>DASSMK010000244.1:0-7325 GCA_035688915.1 Thermoanaerobaculia bacterium | reverse complement strand
CGCTATACTCCCCCCGCCATGTCCGATCTGCAGCTCTACAACACGTTGTCGCGCGAGAAAGAGGTGTTCGTTCCGCTCCGCCCGGGCGAGGTGCGGATGTACTCGTGCGGACCGACGGTCTACAACCATCCGCACATCGGCAACCTGCGCACGTTCCTCTGGAGCGACGTGCTGCGCCGCTACCTCGAGTGGCGCGGCTACCGCGTCACGCAGGTCATGAACATCACCGACGTCGAAGACAAGATCATCCGCAACGCGAACGCCGCGGGCCAGGACATTCGCACCTACGTCGCGCCGTACATCGACGCCTTCCACGAATCGCTGCGCGCGCTGCGCGTCCGTCCCGCCGATCGCTATCCGCGCGCCACTGAATACATCCCGCAGATGGTCGATCTCGTCGAAACGCTCACCGAACGCGGCCACACCTACACCGCGGACGGCTCGACGTACTTTCGCGTGGCCACGCTCGAAGGCTACGGCAAGCTCGCGCGCGTGGAGATCGATCGCGGCAGCGAGTTCTCGCGCGTGGAAGCGGACGAATACGAGAAGGAGAGCGCGCGCGATTTCGTGCTCTGGAAAGCGAAGAAAGAAGACGAGCCGTCGTGGGAAACCGTTCTCGGCGAAGGCCGTCCCGGCTGGCACCTCGAGTGCTCGGCGATGTCGATGGACCTCCTCGGGCCCACCTTCGACATCCACACCGGCGCCGTCGATCTGATCTTCCCGCATCACGAGAACGAGATCGCGCAGAGCGAAGGCGCGACCGGCGCGCCGTTCGTCCGCTATTGGATCCACGGCGAGCACCTCAACATCGACGCACAGAAGATGTCCAAGTCCCTCGGCAACATATACACGTTGCGCGAAATCCAGGAGATGAATTACGACCCGCTCGTGCTGCGCTACGCGTTGCTCTCCGTGCCGCACCGCACGAAGCTGAACTTCACGCTGCAGTCGCTCGACGACGCGAAGAACGCCATCGCGCGCATCGAATCGTTCCTGCTGCGCCTCGAAGAAGTGATGGCGTCCGGGCCGAAAGACGCCGCGAGCGTGCACGACAACGACGAATTGATCGGCCGCTTCCTCACCGACTTTCAAACCGCGATGGACGATGACCTCAACACCGCCGGCGCGTTGGCCGCGCTGTTCACGTACATTCGCGATTCGAACAGCGCCATCGACGCGGGCGACGTCGGTCCCGGCGATGCGGCGGGCATTCTGGCCGCGCTGCAGAAGATCGATCCGGTGCTCGACATCTTCCCCAAACGCGAAAATGTCGACGCCGAAATCGAGAAGCTGATCGAAGCGCGCAATGCCGCACGCAAGTCGAAGAACTTCGCCGAAAGCGATCGCCTGCGCGACGAGCTTCTGGCGCGTGGCATCGTGCTCGAGGATGGCGCGGGCGGCACAAGGTGGAGGAGGAAGTAGGCCAGTCGCAGAGTCGTAAAGTCTTCGGTCTCAGAGGAGCGCGCCGCTTCACGGCTCTGCCTCTGAGACTCGGAGACTCGACGACTCGGAGACTCCGACAAAACCATGATCGGCTACCTCGAAGGCACGCTCCGCCAGCTCGACGCCACGCGCGCGCTCGTCGTCGCGGGCGGCGTCGGCTATGAAGTGCATATCTCGCTGCAGACGTATTACCGGCTCGAAGGCAAGCCGCACGCGGCGCTCGACATCTACACGCACGTTCGGGAAGACACGCTCGCGCTGTACGGCTTCGCGGTCGCCGAAGAGAAGATGGCGTTCGAGAAACTGATCTCGATCTCAGGGATCGGCCCGACGCTCGCGCAGAAGATCCTCTCCGGCATCGATGCGCCCGATCTCGCCGACGCCGTGGCGCGCGCTGACGCGCGCAAGCTCTCCTCCATTCCGGGCGTCGGCAAGAAGACCGCGGAGCGCATTTGTCTCGAGCTGCGCGACAAGCTCGTCATCGCGCCGGGCACGCAGCCCACGCCCGCCACAACGCGCGCCTCCGTCCACGATGACGTTCACTCCGCCCTCGTCAACCTCGGCTACCGGCCGAAGGACGCGGAGGTAGCGTTGGAGAAAGCGCGGAAGGATCTGGGCGACGACGCGGAGTTCTCACCGATGCTCAAAGCGGCGTTGCGCCAGCTGACGCGCTGAGCGTGATACGGTCACGCCGAATGATCAAAAGCATCGTTTGTCCGATCGACTTCTCCGCCGCCTCCTGCCGCGCCGCCGATTACGCGTTGCGCGAGCTCGCGCCCAGCACCGGTGCGGAGGTTTTGCTCGTGACGGTGCTGGAGCCGAGCGATTTGCGCGTGGCCATGAATGCGGGATTGCATGGTTTCGACAGCGATGAAGATCTGCACGGCAAAGTACGCGCGTGGCTCGACGAGCAGTTCGCGCGCTTCCCCGCCGGAACGAAGCACGAAGTGCGGCGCGGCATCCCGGAGCGCGAGCTCGTCGAAGCGATTCAGGAGCACGATGCCGATCTCGTCGTGATGGGCGCCGTCGGCATCGCCAAACGCTTCCCGCTCGGAAGCAAGGCCGAATATGTGCTGCGCACCAGCGGCGTCCCGCTCGTGTTCCTCAAGCCGGAGTGATGCGTCGCGCGGAAACGCGCGTTACTTGCGCTCGCGATCGATGCTCCACTTCCCACCGCCGCGCGCGGCGATATAGAGGAAGAGGAAGCAATACAGCACCGCCGCTTCGCCCTGATTCAGATTCGGCAACCAGTGCTGCGGAAAGTGCACTTTGAAGTACGCCACGGCCATCTCGCCGGAGCAGAGAAAAGCGGCCAGAGGCGTGAGAAAGCCGAGGGCGACGGCGGCGCCGCCGAAGCACTCGATGACGCCGGCGGCGATCATCAGTTCGCTTCCGGCAGGCGGCTGATCGCCCGGAAACCCGAAGAGCTTCTGCGTTCCGTGCAGCGCAAACAGCAGTCCGGTCACGATTCGCAGGATTGCGTAAAGCTGCGGCTCCCAGCGCGTCAAAAAACGAAACATTCGCTCCTCCTTTTTTGCAAACACGGCACGCAGCTGGCACTCACCGCACCGCGGAGAAAGTGGTGAGGAAGAAGGCCGGCTGCACGGCTGTGCTGCTTCTCATCCTAGCTCCTCAACAGTCTGACTGCAGTACCGCATTTGCAATCCAACAAACAAGGAGAAGGTATGAAAATCCATGGCAAAACGTTCATCGCCGCAGCGGCGTTGTGCGTCGGCATGTGGGGCTGCGCTTCCACCAGCACGACCGACACGACGAACACGAACGGCACCGACACGTCGATGACTTCCAGCTCCACCGTCGACGACAACACGCAGACCACTGCTTCGACCAACGGCACCGGCACCTCGACCGTCACGACGGGCTCGACTTCGAGCTCATACGGCAGCACCGGTTCGGTCAGCAACACCACCGGCAGCACCGCCTCCACGTCTTCGGGCGATCAGTGGAGCAACACGAACACGACGTCGGGCTCCATGAATAGCGGCACGATGAACAACGGCACGAACAACGGCACCACCGCCGGCATGACCACGGGCACGACGGCCGGCATGAACAACACCACCGGCACGAACTACGGCACCACCAGCAGCAACCTCACCGGCAACACCACCACCGGCACGCCGAACGTCGGCAACGACAACCCCACCGCGGTGACCGGCACCAACACCACCAGCGGCGGCTACGCGGCCGGCGGCTACATCGCAGGCAATGGCAACACCACCAGCGTCTCCGGCACCTCGGGCACCAGCGCCAGCGGCAGCATGGACAACACCGCCACGATGAGCGGCAACGGCTCCGTCAGCGGCACGACGACGAACACGAACGGCACGATGGACCACTCCGCGAACCTCAACAACGGTTCGACAAGCACCTCGCGCCAGACCACCACGTCGACCACCACTACGACGGGCAGCATGACCAGCTCCTCGACGACGACGGACGACGACACCACCACGACCTCCACCAGCCGCACCCGCATGCGCAAGGACTAACTCAACCTCTCGCGCGGAGCCGCACCGCATGCGACTCCGCGCAGCACCGGAAACGCGGCGGGGCCATGCTCCGCCGTTTCGTACGTCTGCGACCGTCATGACCCGCCGCCTGCTCGCCGTCGCCTTCGTCGTCGCCGTCAGCCTCGCCGCTCACGCCGACGACCGCACGTCGCTTCTCCTCGCGCGTGCCTGGCCCGCGGACGACACGCGCTCCCTCGGTGAGCTCGGCCACGGGGTCGGCGTCGTCTTCACTCCCGACCTCTCCGTCCCCAACAACTGCCGCTTCTACCAGGCCCTCGGCTTCGCCTGCTTCGAAAGCGCCGACTGGACGCAGATCCTCAGCGACATCCGTTCCTTCAACATCGAGCATCCGGAACGTCCCATCCAAACGCTCGTCCTGGAAACGCACGGCACGAACGGCAACGGCCTGAAAGTGCAGCGCGGCAAACACGACGACGACGAGCGCTCCTACATCTCCGCCGGCGCGCTCCAGGAACGGCTGGAGATCGACGGCATCCGCTACATCATCCTCAGCGCCTGCAACTCCGGACGCCTGCTCCGTCCCGCCATTTACGCCAATCTCGATCCGAATAACGGCGACCGCCTCTTCCTCCCCGCCACCTGCGGCATCGTCGGCGCCACGCCGCGCTTCAATCCGCAACGCAGCCGCGTCACGCTCATCACGCCCGGCTCGAGCCATATCGAGACGACACTGGTCGGTTCCCTCAGCGAGCTCGCACCAGAGACGCGCAAAGCGCTGCAAGCCTCCGCGAAAGAACAAGGGATCGCACTGCCGAAGCGTTTCGCGATCTCCGAAATGCTCATCCGCATCCTGACGCGCGACCCGCAGCTCGACCTCCGCACCGGCTACCACGCCGACGAGTTCTCCGCCGAGATGTCGAGCGCCGAAGCGAGTGAAAAGTTGTTCGCCGCGTTTGTGCACGAGATGCAAATCGCCGCGTCGCGATCGTCTCTGCGTCGCGATGACTCACTTATATCGGCTGCAAGCCGCTGACATTCGGCGCCGCCGAATGCATCCCCATCTACAACGCGCTTGATCCCGAGACGCACTATCCCGTTCCGCCCAATCCGGACTTGACGCCGATCTCTCCTTCCTCGGCCACCGTCTCCCCGGTCGCTCTACTACTCGTTCGATCCCGAGCACTACTACCCGCAGAAGTTGCAAACGCGCGGGGACCTCGGCTACCTCGGCACCTACAGCGACGACCGCCAGCCCACCGTGGAGGCTTTTGCTCAACGAGCCCGCGCGGCGCGCCGCGCGTAGCCGCTGCATGAATGTAGACGTGCCGGCGTTTGCGTCTCACGCAACACGCGCGCGCCTGCTGGGCGTCACCGTTGCACTGTTTGGCGTCCTCGTGGCGTTCCTGAAGACACTGCTCGGCCGGCGTCTGGCGACGTGGGAAGCCGACGATGTGAAGATCGGCGTCTGGCGCGGCGTGCCGGTGCTCGGGTTGGATGCACTCGCGTCCGCAGCGTACGGACCCGAAGCCGCGCTCACGATTCTCATCCCACTCGGCGCCGCCGGCCTCGGATACATCGGCCCGATCACCGCCGTCATCCTCGCGCTGCTGTTCATTCTCTATTTGTCGTATCGCCAAACCATCGACGCGTATCCCGACGGCGGCGGCTCCTACGTCGTCGCCAAAACGAACCTCGGCACGAATGCCGGTTTGTGCGCCGCCGCCGCGCTCATCGTCGATTACGTGCTCAACGCCGCCGTCGGCATTTCCGCCGGCGTCGGCGCGCTCGTCTCCGCGTTTCCCTCGCTGCACGCGCATACGCTCGCGCTCTGTCTGGCCATCCTCGCCGTCATCGCCATCGTCAATCTCCGCGGCGTGCGCGAATCGGGCGCCGCGTTCGGTCTTCCCACGTACGGCTTCGTGATTCTGTTCGCGGTCGTGCTGGCCATCGGCATCGCCCGAGCGTTCGCATCGCGCGGCTATCCCACGCCGCTCATCCCGCCGCCGCGATTGCACGCCGTCGCCGGAAGCGCCGGACTCTGGCTGCTGCTGCGCGCGTTCGCAAGCGGCTGCACGGCCATGACCGGCGTCGAAGCGGTGAGCAACGGCGTGCCGCTCTTCAAGGATCCGGCGCCGAAACACGCACGCCGCACGCTCGCCGCCATCGTGGCCATCCTCGCCCTCTTCCTCGCCGGCATCTCGTATCTCTCGCACGCCTACGCCATCGGCGCGATGCGGCAGGAAGCCTCCGGGTACCAGAGCGTGCTCTCGTCGCTCATCGCCGCGGTGGCGGGACGCGGCGCGCTGTATTACGCAACGATCAGCTGCCTCCTGGCTGTCTTGTGCCTCTCCGCGAACACGAGCTTCGCCGGCTTTCCGCGCATCTGCCGGCTGCTCGCCGAAGACGACTTTCTGCCGCACGCGTTTGCGAACGTCGGCCGCCGCCTGGTCTACTCGATCGGCATCATCGTCCTGACCACGCTCGCCGCGCTGCTGCTGATCATCTTCGGCGGCATCACCGAACATCTCATCCCGCTCTTCGCCATCGGCGCGTTTGCCGCGTTCACCTGTTCGCAAGCCGGCATGGTCGTGCACTGGAAACGCGAAGGCGCACGCCGGCACTGGCCGCGGCTCGCCATCAACGCCGTCGGCGCGACCACCACCGCCGCCGCGCTGCTCGTGATCACGGCCACGAAGATCCGCGAAGGCGCATGGATCACGCTCCTGCTGCTGGCCGTGCTGCTCTTCCTCTTCCACTCCGTCCGTCGCCACTACGCGATGGTCGAACGACAGATCGAGCGCGACGCGCCGATCGAAATCGGACCGGTACCACCGGTCACGGTGGTGTTGCCGGTGAACGCGTGGGACAACATCACCGAAAAGGCGCTGCGCTTCGCGCGCTCGCTCTCCTCCGACGTCACGGCGGTGCACATCTACTCCGATCCCGAATCTTGCCATCGTCTCGAAGAAGCGTGGCAACGCGCCGTCGAAGAACCGCTGCGCGCCGCAGGATTGCCGGTCACACCGCTGGTCTCCATCTCCTCGCCCTACCGCCGCCTGCTCACACCGCTGCTCGATTACATCGACGATCTGCGCCAGCGCAGCAAAGGCATGGTCGCAGTGATCTTGCCCGATCTCGTGGAAGCGCGCTGGTGGGAGTACCTGCTGCACAACCAGCGCGCGAATCTCCTCCGCTCGATGCTCCTGCTGAAAGGCAACCAGCGCGTCACGATCATCAGCGTGCCGTGGTACCTGGAACGCCGGCGTCTGACGCGCTGAACGTTGGAGCTTGACCGGAGGCCTCCGGCGGCTGGGGCCGCGGGCCCCAGACCCCGATTGTTGGCCTAGCCTCCGCCGACACTCACTTCCAACTCGCACGACAGTGTCG
>DASSMK010000243.1:0-16020 GCA_035688915.1 Thermoanaerobaculia bacterium | reverse complement strand
CGGGTCCGGGCCCGTGGCCCGGCCGCCGGAGGCCCCCGGTCGTTCCTTAGCGCACGAACCCGCGCGCGCTGAGCAACGCCACGATCGCGTCTGCGTTCGCTTCCACGCTCGTGGTGGTCGTGTCGAGTGTCAGCTCCGCGTTGAGCGGCGCTTCGTATGGATCGCTCACGCCGGTGAAGTTCGCCACTTCGCCGCGGCGTGCGGCGGCGTACATCCCTTTCGTATCGCGCGCTTCGCAGATCTCGACGGGCGTGTCGACGAACACTTCCACGAAGCGATCGTGGCCGACGCGCTGACGGACGAGATCGCGCGTGGCGCGATATGGACTCACTGCCGCGCAAACGACGGCGCCGCCGTGACGGACGATTTCAGCAGCGACGAAGCCGATGCGGAGGATGTTCGCGTCGCGGTCTTCCTTCGAAAAGCCGAGGCCTTTGGAGAGATGCGTGCGGACGACATCGCCGTCGAGCAGCGTCACGGTGCGGCCGCGCTCGAGGAGACGGCTGACCAGCAGCTCCGCGGTCGTCGATTTGCCGGCGCCGCTGAGGCCTGTGAACCAGATGCAGATGCCCTGCTTCAGTTTCGGCGGATGGCTTTCCGCGAGAATCGCGGCCACCTCGGGGCGCGTGAACCAATCCGGCAGCGGCTTTCCGGCGCCGAGGTATTCGTCGCGGAGTTGGGTGCCGGAGATCGAGCGCGTGTGCATGCCTGCCGGCACCTGCGACGCTTCTTCGTAGCGGCCCAGTTCATCGACGTACACCAGCTCGTGGAACGGCACCATGCGCATCCCGAGCTCGTCGTGATGCTTCAGGAAAAGCTGCTGCGCGTCGTACGGACCGTAGAACGGCTTGCCCGTCGAGTCGATGCCGGGACTGGCGTGATCGCGGCCGACGATGAAGTGATTCGCGCCGTAGTTGCGGCGGATCAGCGCGTGCCACAGCGCTTCGCGCGGACCGGCCATGCGCATGGCGATGGGCAGCAGCGAGAGCAGCACGCGATCGCGCTCGAAGTGATGCGACGTCAGCGCCTGATAGGTGCGCACGCGCGTGTAGTGATCGATGTCGCCGGGCCGCGTCATGCCGACCGCGGGTTGCAGGAGAAGCACGCCGTCGATCGCCGCGATGGCGCGCTTGGTCAGCTCTTCGTGCGCGCGATGCATCGGATTGCGCGTCTGGAACGCGACCACGTTTTCGTGTCCGTACGTGGCGAGCAGCGCGCGCACTTGCGCCGGCGTGCGGCGCAATTCGAGAAAGTCGCGCGGCGTGGCGACGTCGATCACGCGCAGCGCACCGCTGACATTGCGACGGCCCCACGACGCCATTTCCGCGACGAGCGGATGCTTCGTGTCGCGTGTGCCGAACACGTTCTGCGCGGCTTCGTCGCGATCCCATTCGTACACATCGTCGACGCTCATCACCGCGAGCAGCTCGTTGCGCGGACCGCGCAGCGCGACGTCGCGTCCGATCGCGACGTCGACGTCGTCGCCGATCGGCAGCGCGATCGGAATCGGGAAGAGCGTGCCGTCTTCAAGACGCATCTCGCGCACGACCCGCTCGTAATCCGCGCGATTCATGAAGCGGTCGAGCGGCGAGAACGCGCCGGTGGCCAGCAGCTCCAGATCGCAACGCGAGCGCTCCGAGATCTGGATGGACGGGAGCGTGCCCGCGTACCGCGCGAGCTGCGCACGCGCATCGGCCGGAGCGAAAAGGTCGACGAGAGCGCCGCCATACGGCGCGATGAGCGAAGTGCTGGTTTGTGTCATGCGGGACCGGAGCGGGAGTGTAGCGGGCGTCTAACCCAACAACAATTCCAAATCCTCCAGCTCGATCTTCCGCAGCACGCTGTTGTCCTCGGAAATGATCGATTCCGCAAGCTCCCGTTTCTTCGCCTGCAACTCGAGAATCTTCTCTTCCACCGTGTCGCGCGCGATCAATCGATACGCGACCACCGGCTTCTGTCGGCCGATGCGATGCGCGCGATCGATGGCCTGCGCTTCGACCGCGGGATTCCACCATGGATCGAGCAGGAAGATGTAGTCGGCATTCGTGAGATTCAGCCCGAGGCCGCCGGCTTTGAGGCTGATGAGGAAGAGCGGCGGGCCGTCGGCGCTCTGGAACTGCTCGACCAGCGATTGCCGATCGCGCGTCGCGCCGTCGAGATAGAGATGCTCGATCTTCTCGTGCTCCAGCGCGCCGCGCACGATGTCGAGGAACGACGTGAATTGCGAGAAGACGAGCGCGCGATGGCCGGAGTCGAGCACGTCGCGCAGCTCCTCCATCAATAGTTCGATCTTCGCACTCGACGCTTCGGTGTGCTCGTCGATCAGCGCCGGATCGCACGCGGCCTGCCGCAGCCGCAGCAGTGCTTCGAGGATCTGCATGCGCGATTTGTCGACGCCCGTGGTGCGCACTTTTTTGAGCAGCGCGGCGCGGTAGTGATCGCGCAGCTCGTTGTACAGCTCGAGCTGTTTGCCTTCCAGCTCGCAGAAGAGCGTCTGCTCGATGCGCTCCGGCAATTCCGGCGCGACCTGCTCTTTCGTGCGGCGCAGGATCAGCGGCCGCAGTGCGCGCGCGAGCGCCTCGCGCCGGTCGGGCGTGACGTTCTTCGCCGCGAACGTGCGATTGAACATGCGCACGGGGCCGAGCAGGCCGGGATTCAGAAATTCGAAGAGGCTCCAGAGCTCGCCGAGGTGATTTTCGATGGGGGTGCCGGAGAGGGCGAGGCGGTGCTTCGACTTCAGCAGCCGCACCGCTTTGGCCACCTGGCTCGTGGCGTTCTTGATGGCCTGCGCTTCGTCGAGGATGACGTATTCGAACTCGGTCTCGGCGAGGCGGCCGACGTCGAGCCGCATGGTGGCGTACGTCGTCAGCACGACGTCGCAATCGTCGAAGACGTTCTGTTCGCGATCGGTGCCGTGATGCTGCACCACCCGCAATTGCGGCGCGAATTTCTTTGCTTCGGCCGCCCAGTTGAAGAGCAGCGATCGCGGCGCGACGACGAGCGAGGGCCGCGTGCTGCCGCCGGCGCGCAACTCTTCGAGGAGCGCGAGAGTCTGCACGGTTTTGCCGAGACCCATGTCGTCGGCGAGACAGCCGCCGAGGCCTGTGTCGCGGAGGAAGTGCATCCAGCCGAGGCCGGCGCGCTGGTAAGGACGGAGCTCGGCTTGCAGCGTGGGCGGTTCCGGTCGCGGCTCGGGTGAGGAGCCGGAGAGCCGTTCGCGCAGCGCGGTGAATCCTTCGTCGGCGGTGCGCGTTTTCGATTGCAGCAGCGCGTCGATGAGCAGCGCCTGCACTTGCCGGAAACGGACGGCGGCGCCTTCGCGCTTGCCCATCTCCAGCACCGGCGCGAGCGCTTCGGTCCACGCCATCGGCACGATGCCGTACGAGCCGTCGGCGAGGCGCAGGATGGAGCGCTTCGCTTCGGCGGCGGAAAGCAGTTCCGGCAGCGAGAGGCGGATGTCGCCGAACGACGCATTTACATTGAGATCAAACCAATCGATGCCGCTGGAGATCTCGACGTCAATGTCGTCGGTGACACGCACCGGCGCGGAGTCGATCTCGAGCTGCCACCCTTCGCTGGTGAGCTTGCGCGCGAGCTCTTCGAGTTGTGCGGCGCGGATGCGAAAGCCATCCCACGCGGCGATGGCGCCGAGGGCCGACAAGCGCGCACGCGCGACGTCTTCGGCGGCACGATCGCGGCGCAGCAGCTTGCGGCCGATGGTGGTCTTCATTTCTGCCGAGCGGCTGGAGACGCGCCATTCGTCGTACTGGAACGACAGCTCGCCGTGCAGCTCCGCGCTCCAGGCGTCGTGCTGCAGCGAGAGGATGGGCTGCGGCTTCGTTTCGACGACGCTCCAGCCGAGCTCCGCGGGGAGATCGATGTTGGCGAGCGGCGCGCGCAAAAGCGCCTGGCGGAACTTGTCGGCGTCGGCGTGCGGAATCTCGACCTGGCCGTTTGCACGCAGCGCGTAGAGCCATGCGCTCTGGCCGGCATCTTCGAAACGAGCGGCGCGATTGCGCGCGACGAGGATTCCGGGGAGGAGGATGTCGAGCGTTTTCAGCGGCAGCGACTCGCCGTTGCGATCGATCGTGCCGCTGATGCGATAGCTCGCGGATGTGGCGTCGTTCACGATGGCGACGCGGAACGTCCATGGCGGCCCGTCGTCCCACGAGATCGGCAGCAGCTCGTCGTTGCCGGCGACGTACAGCCCGCCGGCGCGCGCGAGCCGTTCCACCCACCACGCCGCGGCGCCGGCGGCGACGTAGATGACCGGATCGATCGTCGCGGCGTACGGACGCTGGTTGAGCAGCGCGACGTTCTCGCGATCGAACGGCGACAAGTGCGCGAGATCGGCGGTGTGGAGATGGACGACTTTCCACTTGCTCCACTCGCCGTTTTTTTTCTGCGAACGGCCGCGGAGCTGCAGGGTGAGCGATTCGGAGCGCGGCTGCACGATGACGTACGCCAGCTCGTCCGGCACGTTGCGCGAGGAGGCCTGCTTCTCCCTCTCGGGTCCGAGCGCTTCGAGGAAACGCTGCCACTGAGGACGCTGATCGCGCGACGCGGCCGGACGGATCCGAGAGGCAGCCTCGACGGTCAGCAGATATTCGCGATCGGGCAACAGTCCGCGCGCGCTGGCGGCGCGCATGGCCGCCCAGATGTGCTTGCACGGTTCCTCATGGTCGAGAAAGTAGGGACACTCGCAGCGGGCGACCAGATCCTCGTCATCGAAGCGGAGCGTGACGTGATAAAGCTGGCTCCCCTGGACGTTCGCAACCAGCGTCCCCGGCTCCGATCCCTCGGCCACCTGACGCACGCGCCCCTGCACAAAATACGCGTCGCCACGCGTGATGCTGCCCGCCGGAAGCTGGTCCCTGAGCGCTGAGTCGACTAGCACGGGAACGTGAAACGGCAGGTGCCTAACGCTCATTCCGCGCTTGCGCGCGGAACCGCAATTGAGAATTGAGAATGGAGAATTGTAGGTACGCACGCGCGGCCCCAGAATGAAGGCGATAACCTCACTTCTCGGGCTTGGCCCCATTCTCAATTCTCAATTCTCAATTCGCCTCCTCTGCCGTCTGCGCCCGTCGAGTGCAAGGAGTGCTGCCTGAGAGTTCCGGGCGTCAGCGGCAGAGGAGGCTGCTTACTTAGACACGCGATTTCGTTTTTTGTAGGTGTGCGGTTTCATTGACTCGATACATTTGCGCTCCAGGGACCAGCTGGACGGGGTGACGAGCGACGGGGCGCGTGCGGCGAAGCCGGTGGTGAGGAGCAGTTTTTCGAGCTCGCTGTGCGGCTCGACGTCGCGCGTGCGCACGCCGTCCCATTCGAGGATGGAGGGGTCGGGCAGTTGCTCGTCGGTGGTCAGCAGAAAGTACGTATCGACGCCATACGGCGGCTGGACTTCGAATGCGCCGTCATCGCGCAGGCGGATCTCGCGCGGCGGCGGTGTGGCGCGCGGTAAGTGGTTCTCGACCGAACCGCGGGTGGGGAAGAGCAGCGAGCTTTGGCCGTGGCTGTCGATGGCGAAGATGTAGATGTAGCGCGGCGCGATGCGCGGCGGCAGCGATGAGCCGGTGGCGCGCAGCGTGAGCTCGTACTCTTCGTCGCCGATGATGCTGCCGTCGACGTAACGGCCATCGCGCGTGCGGCGCACGGCCAGGTGATACGGCGAGCGGCTTCCCGGCGGTGATTCGAGCAGGTGCCAGCCGTGAATGCGGCGCAGGCCCAGCGCGGCCTCGCGCAGCGCGGCCGCGGAATCGCGCAGCGTGTCGTCGCGTCCATCTTCCACGATCCAGTCGCTGCGCGCCGGCAGTCCGCATTTGCGCCGTTCGCCCGCGCGCGCGGCGGCGACGAGTGGTCGCATCCAGGTGTACTCGAGTTTGTTCATCGAGTTGATGCGGCCCGCGAGGATGTAGTCGGCATCTTCGGCGCGCGAGACCGGATCGATCCCTTCGCGATCGGTGTTCGGTCCGACACCGATGCCGTCGACGAGCGCGGCCGGCGCGGGGAACTGCACGAAGAGCGAGTGGCCGCGCTGCAACTCGAGCACGGCGGCGATGGCGTCTGCGCTGCTCGGGCCGAGGGTCGTGACGGTGCCGTCGGGGCCGAGGAGCTGCCAGTCGGTGAGATCGCGGCGGATGACGTGCGTGGGCGTTTCGTCGATCGGATCGCTGATCCAGCGCACGCCGCGATTCTTCGCTTCACTGTACATGCGCGCAGCGACCGCGGCGATTGCTTTCGCGTTGTCGGAGACACGCGGCATCCAGACGCGCAGCGGACGTCCCGGCGGCGCGGCCCAGCCCACCACTTCCATCAGTGCGCCGGAGCGGATGGCTTGCGGCAGTGGATGGCCATTCGGCGTGACGCGCGCTTCGCATTCGCCGATGCCGCGCAGCGCGGTCACGGCGATGCGCACGGTGATGTTGCGATCGCTCATCACGCGCAGTTCGCTGCCGAGCGAAAGGCCGTTCGCCCAGCCGCCTTGCAGCACGACGGTGCCATCGGCGCGCACGCGTTCCACCGCCACGACGGTGCGATCGTTCGGGCGATCGCTGCGGACGCCGAGGAAGGGATTCATGCGGGCTTCGGCGTTGCCGGCGAGTTTCGGATCCTGATATGGCGTTTCGGCGCGCATGCGTGCCGCGGCGCGGCGGAATGTGTCCGCGGCCGATTCGCCGGCGGAGGCGTCGCGCAGCGCGCGCAGAAAGGCCCAGGTGAAGACGCCGTGAAAGTTGCCGTCGTCATCGCGCGTCGGCCACGCAGGATCGGCATCATCGGCGGCGGAGAGGACGAGCGCGCCGCGATCTTCGGGATTGGGCGACGGACGCGAGCCGTCGGCGACGTCGCGCGGATCGAGGCGCACGCCGCGCGGCTTCGCGCCGGTGGGCAGCCCGCGCGCGCCGGAGCCGCTGTGACAGCTGTCGAGCATCACCGTCAGGCGCGCGCCGCGATCGAGGATCTTGTTGAAGATGTCGCGCAGCTCCTTGTCGCGAATGTCGGGCGCGCCGAGTTGCGAATCGGCGGGGACGATTGTTTCGTCGAGCTTGTCCGCTTCCTGCGAGCGCGAGTTGCGCACTTGCGAACCGTGCCCGGCAAAGTAGAAGAACAGCACGTCGCCTTTTTGCGCGGGCGCGAGCAGATGTTCGTGCAGCGCATCGAGGATCGCGCCGCGCGTCGCGTTCTGGTCGGTGATGGTGACGATGTCGCGGCGGTCGAAGTCGTACAGCAGCGCGAGCATGTCGGCGAATGTGTTTGCGTCTTCGGCCGCCCCGGCGAGCGTGGGCCAGTCGCGGCCGGGCGCGGCGGGACGATGCGGGCCGATGATGCGCGACGCGCTGTAGTCGTTGATGCCGATCAGCACCGCGCGGCGGCGGCCCGGCGCGTCCGCGTGTGCGAACGGCGCCGCGAGCCCGGCGCAAAGCGCGAGCAGTGTGAAAACGATTCGTGATCGCAGGGAACCCTCCCGCTCACAACCTGCCCGACTCAGGCAGAATTGTGTCTCTCTCCTCCGAAAGGAGTGACTCTTGAGACACTTTTCTCTCGGTTTGGTGGTGTTTTTCGCGCTTTCGGCGTCGGCGCGTGTCGTACCGAAGGCTGGCAAGCTGCACGTGGCGCAGGATGGGCCGGTGGTGCCGAGCGAATCGGCGGCGGTGTTCGTCGGCGTCAGCCGCTTCACCACGGATGACACGCTGGCGGAGGTGCCGTATGCGGTCGATGACGCCGTCGATCTCGCGTATGTGCTCGCGCTGGTCGGCAATCCGCTGGTCGATGCGAAGCGCGTCGTGCTCGCGCTCTCCGGCGAGCCGCAAAAGCCAGAATCGAAAGAGCACCTCGCCGCGCTGCGCAAAGCCGGAGCGAGCGTGCAATGCGCTGGGCAACAGAACATCGTGAAGCAGCTGCGGACGCAATCCGCGGCGGTGGGCGCGAACGGCGTGCTGATCATTTCGTTCGCCACGCACGGCGTGAGCGACAACGGCGTGCAGTACCTCTTCGGCGAAGACTCGATGCTCTCCGATCGCGAGATGAGCATCTCCGAAATGAAAGTACGCGAGATCGTGACGTCCGCGAACGTCGCGCGCGCCGTGATCCTGCTCGACGCGTGCAGGCAGCGTCTGATGCGCAACCAGCGCGCCGGCGACGCCGACCCGCGCTCGCGTGCGGCGATGATGGAAGCGCTCTCCGGCATGAATGGCCAGGTCGTGCTTTCCGCCGCCGCGCAAGGCGATTACGCGTATGACGACGAATCCCGCCGCAACGGCGTCTTCACCGCTGCTGTCATCGACGGCCTGCAATGTGAAGCGAGTCGCGACGATCGCGGATTCATTACCGTGGACACGCTATACGCGTTTGTCGAAGAGCGCGTGTTGACGTGGGTGCAGAAGCATCGCGATCCGAACGCGCGCCGTGCGACGCAGATGTACTGTGAAGGGAAAACGAAGCAGATGCCGTTGGCGGCGTGTAATACGGCTGTCACCGGCAAAACTTCGTCTGCTGCGCTTCAGCGGAAGTGACGTTGCCGAAGGTCCAGATCCGCTGCGTCGCATCCTGATACGCGACGCCGCGGAAGGCGCGGTCATCGACGAACTGGCGCGGGCCGCCTTCATAGATGTCGTACGCGCCGGCGCCGTAATGCAGAGCCTCGATCATCGCGTCTTCCATGATGATGGAGACATGGATGAAGAGCATGTCGCAATCGGCCCCTGCGGCATTGACGCGCAGCTTCCACTCACGCAGCGGTGAATTGCTGTACAAGGCGCCCAGCTCCTGGGCCGCGGCGACGTAATGCGCCGGACGCTCGGGCCGGAGCGGTGCAATGGCCGCGCGCTGCGGGACGGGTGCCGGCGCAGCGGCGGCACGTTGCGCTAGTGCCGCTTCGCGCAGCGGCTGGCGGCAGGCGGTCGCACAGAACAGAATCGATATCAGAGCGACAGACAGTGACCGGGCCATTGTCATCTCCACGATTGCGCCAAAACGGCCGCCGCATTGCTGCGGCGGCCGGACGAAATTGCAGTGCTTTACGGCGTGGTGGTTTGCGTGGGAGGGCAGAGGATGCGGTCGTACATGCCGCGTCCGACATCGAGCCGCAGCGCGTTCAGGAGGTCGGACCAGACTGCGGTCGACGGATGGATCGACGACCAGCTGACTTGCGCATACGAACCGACCGACGACGCCGCACCGGCGCGCGGCACGAGACGCGTGGCGGCGGAGATCGGCGATTCGGCGACGTCGTAGTACATCTCGAAGTGCTTGCCGACCTGCGGCGCATTGTTGGCCGTCGAAGCCGGGGGAACGAAGGACGGCAGATTGAGCACGGCCACTTCGACGATGCCGTTGGAATTCGGCGTGAGCGTCATGCTGCGGCCGGTGCCGCCGTTGAACTTTTCTTCCACGAGGTCGACGCTGCTGGCCGAAACCGTGATGTCCGAGGCAACCCATGAGGCGATGGCCTGCGAATAGGAAGAGCTGCTGCCGGAGCCGTCGAGGCGCGAGAACTGCGCGGGCGTGACGTCGCTGCCCATGCGCGCGACGGAGTAGGTGTAGAGGCGGCCGCTGGTGAGGTGGAAGCGTGCGGCGATGAGGGACGGCGGGATCGTGTCGAGCAGGTCCGCATTGAACGTGTATGTGGACGGGCTGATCTGCTTGAGGTCTGCGACCCAGCTGAAATCCTCACGTTCGCTGGACGACGTCGGAATCGGCAAAGGATTGCCGTTGGATGTGCCGCGCGCGTTGGTGACGATGTTGAGCGACGGCAGCGCGGGATCGCTGCTGTTGGTCTTGCGGACCGAAAGCTGCGAGCCTGAAAGCATCCAGGCGCCGCCGCCGTCGACCGCCGCGTCGAGCGAGTCCTGCGCCTGCGTCAGCGTCTTGTCATTGAACATGGCCTGGGCCACGGTGCTCTCGCGCGGCGTGCAATCGCCGCTGCAGCCGCCGGAACGCGCGACCATGACGGAAGAGTGGGATCCGAGGGCGCTGCCGTCGGAGAGGTGGGAATGCTGGCCGGCGTTGAGCAGCAGGACGTCGACCTCGGTGCCGTTCTGGTTCGGTACGAACATGACCAGACCGCTGAACAGAATACGCAATACGAAACTCACGGTGGTTTATCTCCTTCTCTGTTTTCATGCGCACCCGCGAACGGCGAGGAGGCGTAGCCGATCACTTGAAAGGCGCCCCAATAAAGCGGCGACTTCAGATAGCTGTTGCTTCCGAGCATTTGCAGCTGTGCGGCTTGCATCGCCGCCGCTGCGTTGCTTCCTTCGCGGTAGTGCTCATGAAATGACACGAGAAGCTCGTCCACTGTGGCGTCTTCAATGTCCCACAATCCGCCGATGACGCCTGGTACGCCCGCGGCAATGATCGGCCGTACGAGTGGAGTGACGCCTTCAGGTCCCACCGGCATTCCGCCCGCGGTACTGCACGCCGAGAAAACAAAGAGACGCGCGCGCGGCAGTGTGATGTCGTTCAATAGCGCGCGCGCCTCGAGCACGCCGCTGTCGTTGGTGCTCGGGGCGAGCAGCACCAATGAACTGGAAGGGACGCGCGGATTCGTGACCGCGTGCGCAGCGATGTGTATGACGCTGCGGTCACGCGCGCGCTGCATGAAATCGGGGACTGTCGCCTCTTCATTGCGCCGCACCTCGGCCGAATGGCCGTAAATTGCGGCGATCTTCGTTACCTCGCGCTGCGCGCCCGGCAGTCGCGGGAGCCCGCGTGCGACGTCGAGTGTCCGGTCGAAGCGGGGATCGCCGATGAGCAGGACTGTGGGGCGCGGATCGCGCGGCAACGCCGCATCGCGTTGGAGCGAGATGGCGTACAGCGCCGCGCTGGGGGCCACTGAAACGATGGCGTCTTCGATGACATAACGGCCGGTGGAGCCGTCGCGCAACGCCGCGAACGGCAGGCCGTGCATAGCGCCGTCCGGAATGATCACTACGTTCAGTACGGAATTGCCGGCGAGCGCACGAATGGCGCGCAACGGCTCGGCGATGAGGCCTCGATGGGGCGCTGAGAGTTGCGATTCGAAGAGCGCGGCGTTGGAAGGGCGGAGCGCCGTCGCTCGGCGCAGCCCGTCCGTCCACTGTCGCACGTCCGCCGCGGTGGCGCGCAATTGCAGCAGCGAAGACGTGTCACGCGATGCGATCCACGCGTATGTGCGGTCGTCGAGGACGGAGTATTCAATGAGGTAGGTGCCCGCCGGCAGCAGCGTGCGAATCGCACCGAGCGTAGCGGGCGCCGTGACGCCGTTCTGTTTGCGTCCGACCAGATCGAGCAACTCGAACGCGCGTGCGCGTTCGGCGTACGCGAACGCCTCGTCGGTGCGGCGATCCTCGACGAGATAGCGGATCAGTTGCTGATAGGTTTCTTGAAAGCGCGAAAAATAAGGCGCCCAGAAGCCGTAGGTGTCGTTCTCGCGATGAGACACGGCCGCGAGCTCTTCATTGTGGACCTCGGCCAATGCCGCGCGCAGGTCGCGTTCGGCGTCTGCTTTATGGCCGAGAAGCCGGTGCGCGGCGGCGCGTTGTGCATGGAGCGAGGCGCGGAAGGTTGGATACGTGTCATTGACGGCGAGCTGCAATGCGCGCGTATATGCGCCGATCGCGCCGCGCGGATCATTCTTCAATAGTGAGCGGCCCTTGATTTCCTCGGCCCTTGCCCGCAGGAGCGTGCGCACGATGGCGGCGTTGCCGTCAGCGTCTCCGAGACGGATTGCTTCGTCGAGATCGGCGATGGCGGCCTGATCGCGGCCGAGCCGGTTTTCGATGGCGGCCCGTTCGCGCAACGCGATGGAGAGCTGCTTCTGAATGCCGCTCACTTCCGATAATGCAATCGGCGATTGACGTCTGAGGATGGAACGCCAGTTGTCGACGATCATTTCTTGATAGAGAAGCGCGATCTGCGGATGGCCGAGCTCCAAAGCGGTCCCCGCGGTGTCGCCGAGGGTGAAGTTGCGATCGCGATCGGTGGTCATGAGCGGCAATGAACGGACGCCACGCAACACCTCGCGCGCGGACGTGTCGAGCTGTCCGGCGGCGCGCGCGTAGCCGATGCGGCGGACGCCGTAGGATGCGGCCCCTTCGCGGTCGCCGATGCGCAGCGCGATCTCTTCGGCGACTGCGGATTCCGCGAGCGCATCGGCCAGGCGGCCCTGGTATGCCAGGATCCAGGCACGCGTCGCGTGCACGCGCGAGACGAGCCGGTCGTAATGGTGCGATTCGGATTCCTTCTGCAGCGCGTCGAGCATGGCCAGCGCGCGCGGTGCGTCCGAGAGCGAAACGGCCGTGGCGAGCGAGAGGTCTGCAGCGAGTGCGAGCGGGCTGCCGGCGCGCCGCAGGAGCGACGCCGCCTTCGCCGGCAGGCCGCGGTCATAGTCGAGCGATTTCGATGTCGTGACAGCGGCCGTATAGGTGTCGAGTGCGGCCATCAGCCGATCGCGGTCCGCTCCTTTCGCGGCCGCAATGTGCGCGGCGACGTCGCGCGCGTAGGGATCGTCGAGACGCCGCGAGAGCTCATCGCCGAACAGTTGCAGTTGTGCGGTTCGCTCCGCGGTGGGGTCCTTCGCCCAGCGTCCGGCGACCGTTTCGAAATAGGCCGTCGCGGTGCCCGGTAACGGATCGACGAACCGCGCCACCGCGGCGCGATCTCCTTTGACCAATGCGCTATCGAGCTGCGGCCGGATCAGCGGCCATTGCACGGCCGCGTCGAAGCGGCGCTCGCGCGACAGACGATCGATGTGGTGGCGCGCTTCTCGGGCCCATTCGCCGCGGCTGATTTTCTGCACGGCCAGCCACGACTCCATGGCCGCGGACGTGAAGCCGAGCGACTCCTGGATCAGCGCGCGGTTGAACAGCAGTTCCTCGGTGTGGGGCGCGCCGGCATACGACTCTTCAATCGCATCCATGGCCAGCAACAGGTCATTCGGCTGATCGTCGCGTTGCGCGCGGACGTAATACGCGGCGGCGAGATCGCTCTTCGCAGCGGCGTCTTTCATTGCGAAGCGTTCCAGCGCGGCCACCGAAAGATCGAGACAGCGCGGCCGATCGGAGAGGAGGCGTAATGCCGCCGCACGCGTAGACGGTGCGTTTGGGCAGGGATTCGAATCGGACTCCTGAGGCGGCGTGCCGCATTCCGTCATGGCCACGACATGTCCCGCCGGTGTGTAGGCTTGACAGGCCTGCCACTCCGTGGCGCCCGTGATGCGCGGCTCCACCGGACGGCGCCACACTTCCGGCCCCGTCGTGTCTTTCCTCGAACAGAGCGAGAGACAGAGGGCAAGGACGATGAGCGCAGGCTTCTTCACGCGTCAACTAAGATACAGGGAACGCGCAAGGGAACTCGGCCGATGAACGCGCGCAACGATGCAGCAGACCGCGAGCGCGAGTTCAGCGCAATGTACGAGCGCCACTTTGGGCGCGTGCTCCGGTTCTTCCGAGCGCATACGCGCTCGAAGGAAGATGCGGCCGATCTCGCGCAGGAAGCGTTCGTGCGCGTGCACGCCCGATTCGAGCAATACCGCGGCGAAGGGGAGTGGACGTACCTGCAGACCGTCGCGCGCAATTTGCTGATCAATTTCTGGCGCGAGCGGAGCGCGGCCAAGCGCAGCGGCCAGGAGATTCACATCGAGACGCCGGACATCGCGGCGGAGCTCCCCAAAACGGAGCAGCCCGATTACGGCGACGAACAGGAAAAGCGGCAACGCCAGCAGCGCCTTCAGGAGGCCGTCCGCGCGCTGTCGTCAGGACAACGGCAGGTCATTCTGCTGCAGATGGACGGCTTCACATATGAAGAGATAGCGGACGCGCTGGAGATCAGCCTGGACGCCGTCAAATCGCGGCGGCGCGACGCCGTGCGAGCCTTGAAGAACCGGCTCGGCGATGACGTGGCGATGCCGGAGGAAGAACGATGATCACGAAGTCGGATTGGGAGACGGTCCGCCAAGCCATGATCGCCGAGGACCGCGCGCGGTTGGGCGATCCCCCCACGGTCGAAGAGCTGGAACGATACCGTCGCGGCGAGCTGTCGGACGGAGAGGCGGAGCGCATCCGCGAGCTGCTGGTGGCGTACCCGGAGATCGCGCGGGCCATGACCGCGCCGTTTCCGGAGAGCAACGGACATCTGCCGGCCGCGGAATCGGCCGGGTACTGGAAAGCTCTGCAGGCGAGGATCGCGCCGAAACCGCTGGCGCCGGTGATTCCGCTGTGGAAGCGTCCGGTGTGGACCGCTGTGGCGGCGGCCATCGCCCTGGTCTTCGCGGCGCTCTATCTGCGAACAGCGTCGCAACTGCGCCAGACGTCGGTGACGCTTGCGCCGCGCGTCGTGGACGGCGAGCAGGAACTGCGTCCCGACGGCCGTCGCGGCCCGGGTGAGGAAGAGACGGTGCTGACAGCGGCCGGCGATTCGTACGTCCTCTCCGTCGCGCTCGCGCAGCCGAACGAATACCCGCGCTTCCGCATCACACTCGTCAATGCGGACGGCGTCGCGCTCTGGTCGGCCACCGGCGCGCCGCGCGAGAACGGCACATTCGTCATCGACGTCCCGCGCGCGTTTCTCCCTGCCGGCCGCTATCAGCTCGTCGAGCACGGCCTGGCCGGCGCGCGCGCCACACGCCTGGCCACATACACCGTGCGCGTTCCAAAGCGCTGATCCGCCGAGCGCGTAACGCGTCCTTTCACCAACAACTCATGTTGTGATGTGTGCAGGCCCGCGCTGTCAGCGCAGCCGGTCGTGCAAGGTCACACCGTCACCACCGTCCCATCAAACTTTGTAAACGAAAATCCCCCAAACTCCTCGGCACAGCAAAGGCGAACGTCGGCCAGGACGCTCATGGCTACGGCTTCGCCGAGGAGCAGGCCGGCGAGGCCGTCGGAGCGCCAGTGGACGCCGGCGGCGTCGCGGCCGAAGGCGATGTTGGTGGCCAGCTTGTCGAGCTCACCGCCGATGGTGAGGCGCTCGCCGCTGTATGGCGCGAGCGCGGTGCCGTCGGCGGTGGGGACGACGGGATCGTCGAAGGCCCACGATTCGTCAAAGTAGGCTTTGAGGACGGTGGTGCAGGCACCGGCAATGGCGGCGTGACCGGCCGGATAAGACGGATGCAGCGGTGCGCCTTCGGCGTAGGCCTGCGGGAGATACCAGCTGCCGTGCGCGTCGCGAACGCGCGCGAGTGCGTCGGAGGCGAGCAGCTCCTCGTGAATGGGATGCTTCGCGTTGCCGGCCAGCGTTTCGTGCACGCGTCCGCCGAATTCTTCGGGCCGCAGGCGGCGGTGCACGTTCCACTTGTGATGCCAGCTGGCTTTGAGCGCGTCGTCGCTGACGCGGGCGACGAGATCGAGCGCCTGCGCCACGCCGAACGTGATGAAGCCGGTCTGCGTCTTCGCGCCGCGATACGGATTGTGCGAGTCGTACGGCGCGCCTTTGTACGGGAACTGCGCGTCGGTGGTGCGCTGCATGCCGAAGAGGACGAGGCACGCGGTCTGGAAAGCCTGATAGCTGAAGTCGAACTGCACGTACGACGCGAGGTCGCGCAGCGTGCGGATGTAGCGATAGGCGTTGGCGTGGCGAATGGCGGCCGGCGCGCCGTTCTGCACGGCCAGCCATTCATCGCGTTGCGTGAGGTAATCGAGTCCGGCGGTGGCGGTGCGGACGCGCTGCTCGAGCCGGATCGCGCCGAACGGTGCTTCTTTCCAGAGAAACTGCGACAGGTACGGGCCGGTGCGATCGCCTTTTGTCGCGCCGCGGAAAAGCGTTTTCGGTGTGATGCGGCCGTCTTCACGCGCGGCGTCGTAGTGCGAGAGGCGCGAGAGATCGGTGCAGGCGCGCGCGACGAGCGGATCGGATTCCCACTCGGCGAACGGCACGTCGCGCAGCAACGCCATCCAGTACAGCTCGAGCGCTTCCGCGGCTTGCTCGGCGGAGGAGAAGAGCGGCGGTGCGGCCACTTCGGTGCATTGCGGATCGACGCCGGACAAGGTGAATGACGAAGCGGCCAGCGGATTGACGAGACGCACCGAGCCGCCGATCGGCACT
>DASSMK010000242.1:0-20652 GCA_035688915.1 Thermoanaerobaculia bacterium | reverse complement strand
CGGGTCCGGGCCCGTGGCCCGGCCGCCGGAGGCCCCCGTCGTCCGTCACTCCGGAATCGTCACATCCACCCGCGTGACGTTACCGAGCGGTTTCTCGAAATCCTTCTCGGTTCCCACCACCAGCACGGCCAGCTGATCGGGGTGTACGTACTTTTGCGCGACGCGTTGGACGTCTGCTGCCGTCACCTTCTCGATGAGTGACGGGTAGCGCTGGAAGAAATCTTTTGGATAGCCGTAGAACTCCAGCAGCACGGCCTGATTCAGCACTTTTGCGCGCGTGTCGTTCTGGAAGATGAATTCATTCAGCAGCGTCTCTTTCGCCAGCGCCAGTTCTTCCGGCGTCACGGGATCGCGTGTCAGTGCGGCGACTTCGCCGCGGAGCGCGTCGATGCCTTCGATGGCGGTGCTGCTCTTCGTCGACATCGACGCGCGGAATGCGCCGGGGTGATCCCACGACATCCCCACGCCGCCGCCGGCGCCGTAGGTGAGGCCGCGCTGCGAACGGAGGCGCTGCATCAGACGGCCGGAGAAGCCGCCGCTGAAGATCTGATTGAGGACGGACAGCGCGGCGTAATCGGGATTGTTGCGGGTGGTGCCGAGGTGCGCCATGCCGATGTTGGCCTGCGTCACGTCGGCCTTTTCGACAAAGTACACGCCGGGCTTCGCGGGCTGGATGTCTTCCACCGGGCGCGGCGCCGCCTGGCCGCGCGGCCATGACGCGAACGTCGTGCGCAGCGTCTTCTCCATCTTCGCGGAATCGAAGTCGCCGACGAACGCGAGGATGATGTTGTTCGGCACGACGAAGCGCTTGTGGAACGCGAGCAGATCGTCGCGCGTCACCTTCGCCACCGTGGCGTACTCGGGCTCGCGTGCGTAGACCGACTGCGCGCCGTACGCGAGCTTCGTCAGCTGGCGGCTGAGGATGCTGCCCGGTTCGTCGTTGCGGCGCGAGATGGCCGAGCGCAGGAGCGTTTTGGCTAATTCGATTTTGTCTTCGCGAAACGCGGGATTGCGCAGCACGTCGACGAAGATCGGGAAGACTGCGTCGAAGTCGCCTTTCAGCACGTCCAGCCCCACGGACATCGAATCGTCGCCACCGGCGGTTTCTACGCGCGCGGCGCGTGATTCGAGCAGATCGTCGAGCGCGTCGCCGGTTTTCGTGGTGGTGCCGCCGGTGCGCCAGGCGCTGCCGAGGATGCGGACCAGGCCGGTGTGATCGGCGGGGACGTCGCGTTCGCCGCCGCGGATCGTGGCGCTTCCGCGGATTAGAGGCAGCTCGTGATCTTCCATCAGGAAGATAACCATGCCGTTCGACAGCTCGATGCGCTTCGGCTGCGGCAAAGAAAACGCGCGCAGCGGCGGCACTTTGATGTCGCGATATGTCTGCGTGATCTGTTGCGCCTGTTGGAGCGGCGGGGCTTGCCCCGCCGGTGTGGTGGTGTTCGTTGAAGCGGCATTCGGCGGGGCAAGCCCCGCCGCTCCAACGTTCATCGCGGAGGACAGCAGCAGTGCGGTGATCAGCGATTTCATTTCGCACCTCCCTGAGGCTGCAGCGTTTCGAGCGTCCCTGTCGTGCGATTCGTCGCCAGGAACGTCTTCGCGGCGACGCGCTTCACGTCGGCGGCGGTGACCTGATCGATGCGATCGACTTCGCGGAAGAGGTCGCGCCAATCGCCGCTCAGCGTCTGCGCCATGGCCAGCTGCAACGCCAGTCCCTGATTGCTGTCGAGCCGCCGCAGCAGTCCCGCCTTCGCGCGCGTCTTCACCGACTGCAGCTCCTCGGCCGGCACATCTTCGGTCTTCAGCCGTTCGATCTCCGCGCGCAGCGGCGCGATCAACTCCGAGGGCGCGTGTCCCTGCGACGGCACGACCGAGAACGTGAAGAGGTTCGGATACTTTTCGCCCGGCTCGCCGCTGAAACCGCTCGCGCGAATGGCCAGCTTCTTGTCGCGAACGAGCGAACGATAGAGACGCGACGTGCGGCCGCTCGACAACAGGATGGACATCACGTCGTACGTGGCGTTGTCCGGATCGTTCGCCGATGGGCGGTGGTAACCCTCCATGTAAAGCGGTTGCGCGCGCTCGCGCAGCACCACGCTGCGCTCCGCGGTCTGCGGCGGCTCGACGGTGCGCAGCGGCTCCGGCTCCGGCTTCTTCGGCAAACGCCCGAGATATCGTTCGAGCACCGGCATGGCCTTGGCGGGATCGAGATCGCCGACGACCGCCACGACGATATTCGACGGGATGTAGTACTTGTCGAAGAACGCTTTCGCGTCCGTCGCCGAAAAGCTCTGCAGATCCGACGGCCAGCCGATGCCGTTGAAGCCGTACGGATGCGCGATGAAGGCGGCGGCGTAGAACTGTTCGTCGAGCCTTCCGGCCGGACGGCTCTCCACGCTCATGCGCCGCTCTTCCTGCACGACGTCGCGCTCTTTGTAGAACTGCCGGAAGACGGGATCGCGAAAGCGTTCCGATTCGAGATACGCCCACAGCTCGAAGCGATTGGCAGGCATCGAGAAAAAGTACGCGGTCAGGTCGCTGGCGGTGAAGGCGTTCATGCCTACGCCGCCGTTGCGATCGACGATCTGGCTGAACTCATCCCCGATCACAAACTCCTCGGCCGCCGCAATCGCGTCGCGCCACTCTTTCTCCAGCGCCGCCACTTTCGCGTCGTCGCGTCCTGTTTCGCGATGCCGCTCGTGGTCGTACGCCGCGTACGTCGCTTCGACGCGTTCGAGCGCCGCTTTTTCCGCCGCGGCGTTCTTCGTGCCGACGGTGGTCGTCCCTTTGAACGCCATGTGCTCGAACATGTGCGCGAGGCCGGTGATCCCCGGCACTTCCTGCGCGGAGCCGGCGTCGACGACGGTGGCGTACGAGAAGACCGGCGCGTCGTGGCGCTCGACGAGAATGATCGTCAGGCCATTCGGCAGCGTGCGCACAGTGGTCTTTTTCTCGAACGAGGCGAGGTCCTGCGCGCTCGCGGCGAAGGCGAGGAGGGAGATCAGGAGTGTGATCGCTTTTCGCATGTTCGGAACTATATTCGCGCGCCGATGCCGCCGCTGAAACAAGACTCCGTCGCTTATCGCGGCTGGACGCGTCCCGGTCCGCCGGTGCCGGGTGGCGTGGAGCCGGAAGAGGGGGAGACGCTCGATTACCTCTGCGGCCACTACCGCATTTTTCAGTATGCGAAAGGTCATCGCTACTCGACCGACGACGTGCTGACGGCGTGGTACGGCTCGATCTGCGCGCCGCGCGTCGATCGCGCCGCCGATCTCGGATCGGGCATCGGCTCCGTGGCTCTCATCGCCGCGTGGCGCTTGCCGGGCGCCCACTTTCACACGATTGAAGCGCAGGAGATGTCGATCCGCCTGGCGCGCAAGAGCGTCCGCTACAACGCGCTCGACTCCCGCTTCACCCTCCACCTCGGCGATCTCCGCGACGCCTCGATTCTCGCGAACGAAGCACGGTTCGATCTCGTGACCGGCTCGCCGCCGTATTGGCCGGAAGGAACGGCATCGAAGGCCGAGCATCCGCAGGCGATTCCGGCGCGGATCGAGATTCGCGGCAGCGTCTTCGATTACGCCGCGGCGGCCGCGCGCATCCTCGCGCCGGGCGGTGTGTTTGCGTTCGTCTTTCCGCACGTGCAGCTGGCGCGCGTAGAAGAAGCATTGCGCGACGCGAAGCTCGCGCTGGTGCGGCGGCGCGAGGTGGTGTTCAAAGAAGGGGAGCCGCCGCTGATCTCACTCTTCGCGGCGACGCGCGCGGGCGACATCCCGGAATCGTACGAACCGTGGATCGAGCCGCCGCTGGTGATCCGCCGCAAAGATGGTGGCGTGCCGCGCGAATACTCCGCGATCCGCATGAGCTTTGGTTTCCCGCCGGGCAACGTCCCCGCATAATCGAAAACCGTCATGGCCAAAGAGACGAAGCTGGTCTGGACCAGCGATCCCGAACAGGCGCGCAAGCTGCGCGAAGAAGGCAAGCTCGATGCGGCGACGTCTACGGATGTCGAGCCGGGCAAGCAAACCATTCGCGTGCTCGTCGATCGCAAACGCCGCGCAGGCAAGACCGTCACGGTCGCGAATGGCTTCCAGCACACGACCGAATCATTGGCGAAGCTCGCGCAGACGCTGAAGAAACGCTGCGGCTCCGGCGGCACCGTGAAAGACGGCGAGATCGAGATCCAGGGCGATCACATCACGACCGTGGCCGCGGAGCTGGAGAAGCTCGGCTATCGCGTGAAGATCATCGGCCGCTAGAACGCGGATGAACGCGCGCTAACGCGCCGGCGGCTCGAACAGCTCGATCGGATTGCCGGACGGATCCTCGATCAGAATCTGCTTGCCACCGTTGCCCTGCACGATGTCGTTGCGAAACGTGGCGCCCGCAGCGCGAAGCTCTTCCACTCGTGCTGCGAGATCCGGAACCGTGATTTGAAATCGATTCCAGCCGCCCGGTGCCGGCTGGCGACCGTCAGGCATTGCCTGGCCTGCGCCGCCCGCTCCCGGCTGATTCAGAAAGAGGCGCAACGGCCCGCGCGCGAGGATGGCGAAAGGAGGCGCGGGATGCGCCTCCAGCGTGAAGTCGAGCACCTTCGTGTAGAACTCGATCGCAGCATCGACGTTGTTCACGATGTAGCGGATGTTCACTGTGGTCATCGCGGCTCCTCGTCTCAGTGGCCGTAACTGAGCACGCGCGTGATGATCCACCCATTGCCCGTTCTTTTCCAGACCTGCGCGAACTCGAACACGCCGCAGTCGTTCTTGCCGTTCTCCACGTGGCAGAAGCGGTGCGATCCCAGCTCCATCGCGCCGTAGTTCGGAATCGGATAGACGCGCAGCGTGCCGGGGACGAGGTCGCGCCGGATTCCGTTGTTCTGCTCGAACATCTTCCGGAAGCCGCCATCCACCTCGGCGCGCCTCACCAGGCCGCCGCTATCGTGGTAGAACTCCAGGTCATCCGAGAAAAACTGCATCAGGCCGTCCGTGTCGTGCGCGTTGAAGCGCTCGAACAACGCCGTATCGGCGGCTGCGATCTCCGCGTGAAGTTTGGCGTCCGGCGAGCCGTGCTTCGCCGCCGGTTGCTGCGTCGTGGCGCAACCGATCATCGAGAAAACGGCGAGCGCCATGGCGATTCGGGAGAGCGGCATCTGATCCTCCGGCCGAGGATACGGAGGGTGGGGGGAGATGTTTCGAGGGGGCGGGAACCGGATGGGTAGGGAAACGACGCCCGCTATCACTCCTAAATGAAACCGAGAGGACAATCGATCATGCGCAAAGCGCTTTTGCTGCTCGCCGCCCTGGCTCTGCTCTGTCCCAACGCTCTCCGCGCCTCGGATCACGCCGATCCGATGAAGCTCAAGCAGCCGCTCGAAGCGGGCATCACCGATCTCTTCGTCTTCCCGAAGGGCGATCAGATGATCGTGATCATGAACGTGCGGCGGGCGCTGTCTGCGGCCGCGCCGTACGATCTGCAGCCGTTCGCGTACACGGTCAACTTCGACCTGCACACGCCCGTGCGCTTCGACAGTCAGGAAGATCGCAACCGCTACGGCGGCACGATCGCCACGCCCGATTCCGTCGCGCCGGACAAGTCATTCACGATCCGCCTGCACAACAACTCGGAGCTGAACGAGCTCACGGTGAACGGCTTCGACAAGAGCGCGCTGCGCGTCTACACGGGCGTGCGCGACGATCCGTTTATCTTTCCGCGCTTCTTCGGCAAAAACGTCGTCGCCATGGTGGTGGGCATCCCGTTCTCGCAGTTCGGTAATCAGCAGGACTTTCTGATCTGGGGCACGTCGCATCGCGTGAAGAGCAACGGCACGCTGGGCAAGCAGGTCGATCACGTCGGCCGTTCGCTGCGCACGATGCTGCCGCGCTTCGATTTTCTGAACACGATCGAAGCCGGCAAGCAGACCGCTGCCATTCACAAAGTGGCCGAGCATCCGGGCTTCATCACGCACATCCTGCAGACGAAAGCGCAGCCGATCTTCGGCATCCGCCACTACGACTATCCGCCGGACGTGATGATCTATTCGAAGCGCTTCGAGTGCACGTATCCGAACGGCCGGCTGCTGACGGATGACGTCGCGAATCTCACCTGCCAGCAGGGCGATTGCCTGCTGTTCGAAGTGTCGTTCGCGGACAGCCTGCAGTATCCGCGCGCGACGCAGAACGACAAGCCGTTCCTGCCGGATTGGCCGTATCTCGCGGCGCCGTGGCCGACGAAGTGAGCCGCTAAGCTCGCAGGTGCTGCTGAAAAGCTTCGCACGCCAGACGCGTCGGCTCAACGAGCTGCCGCAGCGCGGCGTGCGAAGCCGCAGCGGGATCGAGTCGCGCATCGTGTTCGATCGCCGCGCAGAGACGCGCGACGTCGACCGCGCCGACATTCCGGCTGCTGCCGTTGAGCGTGTGCACCGCGCGGATGAATGCGACGGTGTCGCCGGCAGCGAGCGCATCGCGAGCGGAGCCCATCACGACATCGACCTGCTCGATGTACGTCATCAGGATCTCGTTCAGGAAATCCTTGTCGTCGCCGGCGAGCTCCTCGAGCTCCGCGAAAGCAGCGCGATCGATGGCGGTCATTGCAGCGCTCCGGCGGCCGTTGTTTCGCCAGCGGGTTCTGCGACGACAAACGACGCGTGGTCCGGCAGCAGCTCCGTGGCGATCTTGCGCAACGTGGTGGCGGTGACCGGCTTCTCGGCATACGCGTCAACGAGATAGCGCTGCGCGGCTTCCGAGCGATAGCGGATGCCTTTGTAGAGCGCCGTGATCACCGCGACTTTGCAGTGGCGCGTGGCGTCGTTCGTCTTCAGGAGCAGGCTCAGTTCGCGGCCGTCGAGCTTCGGCAACAGCGCGTCGGTGATGACGAGATCGGGGAGCGTCTGCTCCGCCAGCTCGAACGCCGCCTGACCATCCGTCGCATGCAACACGGTTCCGCCAAACTCGGCGAGCACGCGCTTCGCGACGACGTGCACGATCTTGTCGTCGTCGACGACGAGGATGACCGGTCGCGCAAGACCGTTTGCCTGCGCAGCGCTCGATGACTTGAACGCGCGCTGCAGTTTGCCCGTTCGCTCCCGATAGACCGCGGCGGCGGAAGAGGTGAAGAACGCCAGCTTCCAATCCACAGTGGCTTTGCAGAAGCAACGGCCGCAGCTCTCGCACGTGAGCGACGGTTTCGCCGAAACGCACGAACACCAATCGGCCGTGACCGCGCTGTTGATCGAGTGACACCACGCACAGGCAAAGGCTCCTTGCACCGCAGCGCGGGCCGGAACCGCTTCATCAGATCTCATTTTGGAGATGCTCCCTGCGCACCGACCCATCCGAGATCGCTGCCAAATGTGCAAAACGCGTAAGCCCAGCGCATTCAAACAAATGGCGCCATCAGCGCGAATTCACGTGGGCGAAGAACTCAAACGCCTGTGCGCAAACTGGACAGCTCCGCGAGTCTGCCGCCGCTCATTCGCCGTACTTTTTCATCGCCTTCGCCAGCGTGCTCCCTTTGAGGAACTCTTCCTTGCGGTATTCGCCTTTCTCGAAGCGATACACCGTGACGCCCGCCGGCTCTTCGAAGAAGAAGCGTGTGGCCATCGCATTCGCTTTGAACGTCACTTGCGTCGTGCCGTGACGCGAAAGCGTCGCCAGAAAGAGCGCGGTGGAGTGCGCGATCTCGGCGGGAGCGACGGCCACCGGAGCAGACGCAGGAGCAGGCTTTTTCTTCGCCGGCGCGGCGAAGAGCGGAAGAGACAGCGCGAGCGCACACGACGCGACAACCAGCGACTTCTGCATGGAACGATTGTATGCTCGCGGCCGGCCTCACCACTCGCATGTTCCTCACCGACGGTCCCGCCGATGCCGCACATGTTTTCGTCTTCGCCCACGGCGCCGGCGGAGCGATGGACGGCGCGTTCATGAACGATGTCGCGAAGGGACTCGCCGCGCGCGGCATCCACGTGGTCCGTTTCGAATTTCCGTACATGGCGGCGCGGCGGCAGGGGAAGAAGAGCGGCGCGCCCGACCGGCAGCCGGTGCTCCTCGATTCGTGGCGGCAGACCTTCGCAGACGTCCGCGCCAAACATCCGCGCGCGGCGATCGCCATCGGCGGCAAGTCGATGGGCGGCCGCATGGCCAGCATGGTCGCCGACGAGCTCCGCGCCTCCGCCCTCATCTGCCTCGGCTATCCCTTTCATCCTCCCGGCAAACCGCAGCAGCTGCGGACGGAACATCTGGCCGCGCTGCGCACGCCCACGCTCATCCTGCAGGGAGAGCGCGATCCGTTCGGTACGGCGGCTGAGGTCGCAACTTACAAACTTTCTCCCGCTATCAGCGTAGATTGGGTTAAGGATGGCGATCATTCTTTCAAGCCGCGAGCGGCTTCCGGGGTCACGCTGGCGGCGAACGTCGAACAGGCCGTGGAGCGAGCGGCCGTGTTCATTTTTGGACACAATGAAATCACTCGCTAGACGACCGAATTCTTGCTAGAGTGCCTTAAGGACATGCTGCCACGCGCCCTGATCGTCGAAGACGATGCCTCCACTCGTGAAGCGCTCAAGCGCGTGCTGGAGCGGGAAGGCTGCAATATCGACATCGCCATCGACGGCGAAAAGGCGGTCGGCTGCCTCGCGCAAAACCGCTACGACGTCGTCGTGCTCGACATCGTGCTGCCGAAGTTGAGCGGCACGGACGTGATGGAGTATCTGGCGTGCACGACGCCGGAGCTGCTCGCGTCGGTCATCGTCGTGACCGGCCTGGAAGTGGGCGAGATCCGCAAGCTTTTCCCCACCGTTTGCGAAGCGCTGTCGAAGCCGGTCATGCCGGGACGCCTCGTGGAATCGGTCCGCCGCTGCCTCGCCGTGGGCGGCGCGCAGTCAGGCATCTCCGTCGCATGAGGCGGACGCCGGAGGATCTCCGGCGACCCGCATGCAACACCGAACCTCACTGACTCCCGCTGAAGTTGCGTCCGCGCTGGCGCTGCCACCGGAGCTCATCGATCTGCTGCTCGACAGCGGCCGCCTGCTCTGCCACGTGCAGCGCGGCGAAGTGCGCATCCCGATGCGCGAGCTCGAAGCGTTTTTCCGCGACGGACTGATCCGCGTTTATCAGACGGAGGCGGTGCTGATGCGCGGAGCGACGACGGAACCGCTGTTCGCGCCGCCGCTGCCCGTTGCTGCTCGCGAGCATGAAACGGAGCCTGAGCCAGAATCCGAACCGGTGCTCGAACAGGAGCAGGAGCCGGACGCGGAGCCGGAATCAGAACCGCTGCCCGAGCCCGAAGCAGAAGCGGATGAGCCGTCCGCGCCGATCGTACCGATCACGCCGATCGCTGCGGCCGAGGAAGAGGAAGAAGAAGAGGATCGCCCCGATCTGCGCATGGCTACGCGCTACGTGCCTCGCCGGCAGATCGACGGCATTTTCGGCGACACGAAGTTCACGATCATGCAGCTCTCGAAGACCGGACTGCGCATCCGCCACGGCGGTTCAATGCTGCCCGGCGACGAAGCGAAGCTCTCCTTCGCGCTGCTCAGCTCCGCGCGATCCGTCGTCTTCCGCGCGCGCGTGGTCTGGACGAGCATCGCCCGCTCGAACGGGCAGACGTTCTCCATCAGCGGACTGAAAGTGATCGAGCACCAGGAGCGGCTCGCGCGCGCCATCGATGCCCTCGTGGCCTCGCACGATCTGCAGCCGGAGCGCCGCGCCCAGGTGCGGCGTGCCGAGGATGCGAAGTTCATCCTCGATGGCGTGTCGGATGATGAAGTGGCGCTGGTGATGGCCGCGCTGCAGAAGTTCGCCGAGAATCCGGTGGAAGCGAATCGCTGGTACGGCCGCGCGCGATTCGCACTCGCCGACGAAGCCGTCCGCCGCGCCGCCCCGCAACGCCCCCGCGAGCGCGAAGAAGTCCTCGGCATCTGGGAGTTCCTCGAGCGTCAGGTCGAGATCTCGAAGATCGCCGGCATCGTGAAGTGGGCGCGCCGCGTGAGCGCGTAATCCGCTTACGGCGCGACCGGCGTTGTCGCCATCTGCGGCGGCGCGGGATGCCCGTCGGAACGGAACTGAAACACAAAGTACGGCGGGATGCACACGCCGCGCTGATCGTTCCGCTGCACCCACGCGGCGTCGGGTCGTTGCTGACCGAAGTCGTCCGGATCGTAATCGCGGTTGTTGATCGCTTTGAAGTAGCCGTTCGTCATGAGCCGCTGGCGACGCTCTTCGTACAGCTGATCGGCGGTGGCCGGCGTGAAGCCCATCGGCCGCACGCAGATGTAATCGTCGCGGCACGGCGAGCCCGCGTCGCACGCGCGCATTCCGGCGAACGACGTGAAGTTCTCGAAGCAGGTGTTGATCGTGTACGTCGGATCGCTGGCCAGCCTGCCGATGCAGGTGTTGAAACCGCTCGTGGCGATGAGCGCGCACGTCGACTCGCTGGGCAGGCCGAGGCATTCGGAGAGGCGGAGCATGCCGGAGGGAAAGCCGCCGGTCAGCGCGTCGCGCCGCGTGGCGCGGTCGGTCGAACTGGCGTCGCCTGCGAAGAACTCCTGGTGGCTGCCGTAGTAGCCGTTCATCGGCGGCGGATTCGCGGGCAGCGCCGAATCCGGAATGCGCGTGTCGGGTCCCTGCGGCGCCGTGCGCACGTACGTGTCTTTGCCGAAGCCGGTCGTGATCACGTCGCCGCGCTGCAGCGGATCGCCGATCTCGTGACGCTGATCGGGAACGCACGTGCCGACGCCGGGATCATTGTGCGACCGGAACAGCGGTACGCAGGCCAGTTGCAGATCGCTGCGGCACGGCCAATCGCGGCGGCTCGTGGCGATTGCTTCGGGCATGAGGCACGTCGCACCCCAGCCGCCGATCATCTGCGTCGACGCCAGCCGCTCCGCGAATCGCGCCATCGGCCGCGCGGAGTAGCTCGTCGCGAGCTCGTATTCATTGAGGCGATGGCGCCCGTGCGCGATGAGCCGCACGATGTCCGCGCGGCGCGGCTGGTCGCCGTAAAAGTGCGGCGAGCCGGCCACGAGCACGGCGTTGACTGCCGGCGTCTCCTGCCGGTCCGCGCCGGGGAAATGAAAGCCCGCGATCGCACGCGTTTGATGGCAACCGGTGCAGCTGGTCTCATTCAATCGCGTGCGAAAGTCATCGATCGATTTGATGAAGCTGAGCGGGATCCGTTTCGTCTTCGCGATCTCGAGCGCGTGCGCGATCTCGGCGTCGGTGATCACATCCTGGTCGCTGCCGCCCGCGTTCCAGTACGGCTGGTTCTTCGAGCGATGAAAGCCGCCTGGCGACGTCGAGGCCGCGCGCACAGCGAGGACGCCGAGGCCGTAGTCGACTTCGAGCGTGCCCTTGTCGATGGAGGCAATCACGTCCGGCTTGCTGAGGAACGCGACCAGCGCTTTGCGCCGCGCTTTCTTCGCGGCGCAATCGGACGCGCTGTCCGCGGCGCTGCAGAGCACCTTGTCGCGATCGATCTGATCGCGCAGGAACTCCGGAAGGAAGAGTCCCGCCTTCTCATCCCACTTGAACACACGAATCAGATACGCCGCCTCGGTCCCGAAATTCGTTTCGTCCGTGCTCGCGCTCTTGCGATACGCCTGCATGTTCAGCTCGACGCGCAGCAACTCGCGGCCGGTGATGAACGCGAGCGCGCCACGGTCGCCGTTCCGCAGATCGGCCGCGTGCCGCTTCGGCGAGCGCACAGCCTGCGATTCCATCTCGCCGACCCAGCGCCGCGCGATCTCCTGACACGTCACGCGGCCGTGCGACGGAAGGGCAGGGAAGACGAGATTCAGCGTGACCGGCAGCCGCGATTGCTGTTTGCCGTCGCGGATCGAATACGAGAAGCGATAGAGGAGACTCACTTCGCCGCAGTCGAGCTGTCGCGGCGTGAGTCCCGCGCTCGGATCGCGGATGAATTGCCGGTCCATCCGATTGATGGCACCGACGAGCTCCACGCGCGATCCCGCATCCGTCAGGAACTTCGGGCTGAGCTGTCCCTCGGTCGCTCCCGCGATGACGCGCAAGTCATTGAGGTCGCTCTCGACGAGCGAGAGGATCTTCGCCGCAATCGGCAGCGTGAACGGATTGCCGGTCATCCGTTGCCGTGACTTCGGCGGGATGCGCGCCTGCATCAGCCGCGCGAAGTTGAGCGGGCCATTGCATTGCGGCGTCGGACAATCGAGCTCGCGCAAAACAGCCGGATCGGAAACGAATGGACCGCGAACCGCCGCGGGGATCTCGCCCGAATAGTCGACGCTCTGCGGCTCGGTCGCGCCTGCGTGACCGCACAGCGCGAGCAACGTCGCTGCAAATGCCAATGACCGCGCAACGCGGCTGGGCAGCCGGTGATTCAGTATTGAAAGGTGGATGAATGAGTATCGCGTCGCGGCGCAGGCGTGTCAACGCCGGATGCGTGATCGCCCGCGACGATCTGCTACTCTCGGACGCCAGTCGGTGTCCCCCGAAGTCACAGCCGTCATCACGACGCACGTGCGTCCGCTCCACGTCCGCGAAGCGATTGCGTCGGTGCGCGCCGAGACACACCGCGACGTCGAGATCGTGATCGTCGATGACGGCGGCGAGTTCACTGCCTCCGCACCCGATCTCGATCCCGGCATCCGCATTGTGCGCGGCGACTCTTTGGGCGTCGGCAGAGCGCGGAACCTCGGCCTCGCCGCCGCGCGCGGCGAATTCATCATCTTTCTCGATGATGACGACGTCGCCTTGCCGCACCGCATCGCCACGCTGCTCAGTGAAGCGCGACGCACGGGCGCAAGTCTCTCCTTCGGACGAACGAGCAGAGTCGTCGCGGGCGCAACGATGACGCTGGACGCGGTACCGACGCATGTTGCGCTCTCCGGCCCGATCGGCTTCGGCGATTTGCTTACGTGCAATCCGCACATCAATTCTGTTTTGGCGCGAACGGATGTTCTCCGCGCCGCCGGCGGCTTCGATGCCGGCGCGAGCCACTTCGATGACTGGTCCGCCTGGCTGCGCATCGCAGACCGCGGCGCCGTCATCAGCAGCGTGAGCGACATCGTCGCCGAATGGCGCCTTCACACGGACGGACTCTCCGCGCAGCTCCTGACCATCCGCGCCATGAAATCGCGCCTGATCGCGCTTTTTCAACGATTGGAGGCGTGCCTGTCGCCGGAAGGTGCAGCCGCTCTCGCCATCGCGCGTCACGTGGTGATGGCGAACGACATCGTCACTTACGACGATTACGTACGTGTCATTGCCGCGAACGCGCGGCGTCGCGCAGCCGTCACTACAACGGCTCGACCGTCGCCCCGATGATGAATCCGCTGAAGTTCTGATTGTCGCGAATCGCGCCGACCGAGAAGCTCGGCAGCGTCTCCAGGCGGCTGAGTTTCTGATAGAGGCGCTGGTAAGCGATGCTTTGCGATTCCACCACTTCCGCCGTCAGCGGGATCGCTAAGCCGTAACGCTCCGCGTCGCCGCCGTCGAGACGAATCGGCCGCCGCACTTCCTCGGACACCGGATCCCATTCGCCGACGAGAATCACCGGATCGCCATCGCCCTGCACGTGCGATTCGCAGACGACCAGATCGGCCGCGGAATCGCTGTCGGGATCGTTCACCACGCCTACATTGCGTGCGGCGCTGCGGTTTTGCTCCTGTTGCAGCAGATGCAACAGCGACCGCGACTCCTCCAGGATCGACACCTCGGCGTCATCCGTCCGCACGTGCACGATCTCTCCGACGTCCTGCATGCCGATGCCTTTTAGCGAGACCTGGCCGAGGAGGCGGATGCCGAGGTAGCCGTTCGTGTCGCTGCTGGGGAAGCCGAGGTAGACCGACCACGGCGTGCGGAGGCGGTAGATCTTCTGTTCGTCTTCCTGCAACTCCGTCGACAACTGCCGCAGGAACGGGATCGACACCACGATACCTTCGTTGATCAGGTGGCCGTTCTCGTTGACGTATGCGTAGAACTCGCGCTCCTGCTGCGCCGCATCGAGCCGGTCGACGCCGCGCGAGAGCGGTGCAAAGAAACGGTAGACGTCCGACTGGTCGTAGCCGTGCGAGAGGAGCAGGTGCTGGATGTCTTCCAGCTCCTTCGTCGCCTTGCCGGTGGTCAGGCGCGACAGTTCGACGATGCCGGGGCCGTAGAACTCCATGATCTGCGTGCCGTCGCTCGATACCTGCATCGGCAGCAGCCGGTAGTAGCCGTAGTTGAGCGCGATGCGCATTCCTTTGTTGAATGCGAAGCCCGCGCGGCGCGTGGCGGAGTAGAACTGCTGGATCGCGATCGCCGCCTGAACGGTGCGCGTCGCGCGGCGCGAGGTGTAGAACGCGCCGTCGCCGAGGAACTTTTCGAACTGCAGACCCCAGCGGCGGGTGATGTCGGCGAGCTCGCGCTGAAACTCCAGCATTTGCCGGTACGAGCTCTGTTCTTCGCCGCGGCCGCCGCGCGCGATCTCGCCGAGGGTTTGCGTGAATGAGGTGATGTCGTAGACGAGACCGTAGCGATAGACGATCGGCTCGACGACGCCACGACGCCCGAAGTTCATCGGCCGGATCGCGCGCGAGTACGCGACGTTGCTGCCGTCTTCGCCGACGTTCTCGCCGTCTTCCGTGGTGCGCATCCAGACGATGCCGCGTCGCAGATGAAGGACGACCAGATACTCGATGACGCGCGCGGAGATCAGCTCGAGCGAACCGAGATCGGCCGGTGCGCGATACAACGGATGATCCGCCAGCAGCTGCTGCACGCGCGGGTCGAGCAGCGACAGAAAGTGCGGCACGGTGTCGGGATAGCCGATCAGCGCCATCGATCGCCGCAGCAGTTTGTCTTTGCTGAGAAGATCGGCCGCCTGCTGCCGCAAGTCGTCGAACGATTTCTTGAACGTGTTGAAGTCGCGGCGCAGGTAGCCGGTGAAGTAGCTCCGCAGCTCCCGCAAATCGTTCCCCACATACTCCTCGGTCGCGATGAGCGGGTTTTCGAGGATGCGGTCGAGGAACTTGCCGGTCTCGCTGGCGCGGAGGTCACCGCGCTCGCGGCCGGCGGTCAGCTCCGGCAGCGCTTCGCGGACCGCGGCCGACCATTTTGCGAAGAGCGCGTACTTTAATTTTTCGGCTTCGTCGCGCGAGATCTTCGGCGCATCGGTGAGCGCCTGGCGCGGGAAGGCGGTGAAGATCCTGGCGAGCTGCTGCGTGTGCAGGAGCCAGAAAACGGCGTGGTAGTCCGCGAGGATGGACGACTGCAGCGCGTTGCGCGCGAGCTTGATCAGCTGTTCGCGATAGGCGTAGAGCAGCGTCTCGCTTCGCGACGCACCCGGCGAGTTTCCCCCGCGCAGCGCAATCTCCTCGGCCAGCCACTTGCGCGCTTTCTCTTCCAGTTCGTCGAGGGCGGGAGTGCGGGAGAGGGGGAAGCCGTAGCTGTGCGGCTTCAGTTCGTCGACGAGGAAAATTTTCGCAGGGACGGGGAGGGCTTCCACCGCGACCGATTCGCTGAGGAAGCGAACCAGATCGAGATTGCGCTGGTGCGGAAAGATCTCTTTCCGCTGTTTGAAGTACTGAACGAGGTTGTCGTGCACTCCGGTACCCGCGGCGGCTTCTGCGAGATACAGACCAGCTGCAGAGCGTTCGCGCGCGCGAGGACGACCGTTTGCGGCCACCCGTTACGGCAGAGATGGCAGCTGATTTGAAAGGCCGCTAAAACCGGCCGGTCTCCGGCTTCAGCATTCAATCTCTTCAGCGTCTTCTTTCAATTGGTAACGGGCAATTGGTAACGGGAGGGTTCACCTTGCGCAAGTCCTTCGTCCTTTTTGTGATCGGTTCGATGCTTTGGACCTGGACCTCGGTGGCAGCCGAGAGCGCGGCGAGCGGCATCGCGCCGGAATCGCTGCTGCAGCGCGGCATGGACGCGTATCAGGCGTCGAATTACGCCGAGGCCGTGACAGACCTGCAGGCGGCGGCGCAGGGACTTTTGTCGCCTGAGCAGATGCAGGATTACGTGAACACGGGCCGCTTCGAGAATCTCGATCGGTTCGAAACCGCGCTGGTGTACCTGGCGCTCGCGCAGTCGAAAGTGGGACATGACGACGATGCGCGCGAGACGATCCTCCGCCTCATGACCGCGGAGCGGATCGACCCGCAGTACTCGCGGCTCCCGCTGACGGCGGACGCGGCGGGCTTCGAATCGCTGGTGGCGCGCCTCGTTCCGTCGTCGAACCTGCCGGCCAACGTGCAGCTGGCACGCGGCGGAACGCCGGAAGAGACGACGGCGCTGCCGTCGGTGGTCGCCAGCGCCGCGACGACTCCTGCCACGACACCGACAACGAGCATCGCAACGACAACCACGGCCACGACTGCCACGCCGGCAGAAACCACACCGACGGCGGTGGCCGAGGCGCCGCAGATGTCGAGCGCACCGGCGCCGGTGGTGACGGCGACGGGCCCGACCACGGAACCGGCCGCTCCGGCCACTACGATGGCGCAGACCGAGACGAAGATGGTCGTGCAGCCGACGCTGGCCGCGGAGCGCGAAGAGCGCCAGCGCATCATCGACGAGCTGGTGGCGCGTGAGCGCGAGCGCATCGAGCGCGAAGCGGCGGCGAAGATTGCCGCGCTGCAGCAGCAGGCGGATCAGCGCGTGGCATCGGCGCAGACCGAGGCGCAGCAGCAGATCGCGACGATGCAGACGCAGACGCAGGAGCAGATCGCCACGGCGCGCACGCAGGCCGAGCAGAACGCGCAGCAGCAGATCGCCGCGGCGCGGACCGAAGCGGAACGCACTGCGGCCGAACAGGTAGCGGCAGCGCAGAAGGCCGCGGAACAGCGGATCGCGGATGAGCGTGCGGCGGCGCAGAAGGTTGCGGAACAGCGCATTGCGGATGAGCGTGCGGCGGCGGAGAAGGCTGCGGAGCAGCGGATTGCCGATGAACGTGCTGCAGCGCAGCGCGCGGCCGAGACCCGCATCGCGGAAGAGCGTGCCGCTGCGGAACGTGCGGCGCAGGCGCGGATCGCCGAGGCCGAAGCGGCTACGCGGCGCGCGTACCTGACGTCGCTGCGGCAAGCCGAGGCCTTCTCGACGAACAATCGCCTCGCCGATGCGAACGCGATGTACATGCGCGTGGCGAGCGGTGAGAACGCGCCCCGCGAAGCCATCGCCGCCGCGGCGGTGGGGCTGTATCGCACGGGCGCGTTCAAACAGGCCGTCGAGGCGTTCCAGCGCATGGGCACGTTCGCGAAAGGCGAAGAGGATCTCCGCTACTACAACGCCGTGGCGCTGTACGAAACGGGGCGTTACGCCGAGGCGAAGAAGGAGCTCTCCTGTGCTCTGCCGTTCATCCAGGTGACGGACGACGTGTCGCGCTATCAGGCCAAGATCGAAGGCACGGCCGCGCAGCAGGCCATGCGGTAAAAGCAGCGGGATGGATTGGCGGCAGCCGCTGACGTCGTGCGGCTGCCGCGTTTTGGTTCGAGCTCGGGTTCCCTATGACAACGGATAGACGGCGGAGCATTCTTCGATACGGGATCGCCATCGATCTGGTGATCCTCGCGACGGGCGTCGGCATGCTGCTGCCGCTCTCGCCGCTCGCTCTGGTCGTGACGTTTCTCTTCGCGTGCGGACTGGCATCGTGGAAGGGCGGCTGGAAGGGTGGGGCGACGGCCGCCGTGCTCTCCGTGGTCATGATGGTGGTGATGTTCGGCGCGACCGTGGACGGTACGCGCCTGCTGTCCTTCGTCGCCGCCGCCACCGCGCTCATCGCTATCAGTCACGCGGCCAAAGCGGCGCGTGCGCCGCGGCAGGTGCAGGCCACCGCGCCGGTGGCCGTGCCGCTCGCGAATGTCGTGGCCTTCGATCGCGACGACGAGACCGCGCGCGAACGCCAGACGATGGTGCGCTCGCTGGAGAAGACCGCGGCCGCCCAGCTCGAGGCATTGCGTCGCGAGACGCAACGGCGCGAGCAGGAAGCGGCCGCGCGCGAGGCCCGTGAGGCCGAGGAGCGCGCAGCGCGCGAACGCGAAGAAGCGGAGCGCGTGGCGCGCGAAGCGAAAGAACGTGAAGAGCGCGAAGCGCGTGAGGCCGAGGAGCGCGTAGCACGGGAGCGCGAAGAGGCGGAGCGCGTCGCGCGCGAAGAGCAGGAACGGATCGCACGCGAGGCCGAGGAGCGGAAGGCGCGCGAAGCCGAGGAGCTTGCGGAGAAGAAGCGCCAGAAGGCGGAGCGCATCGCGCGCGAGAAAGCGGAACGCGAGGCGCTCGAAGCGCGCAAGCGCGAAGAAGCGGAGCGCATCAAACGCGAGGCCGAAGAGCAGGCCCTGCGCGAGGGCGAGGAAGCGTTGCGTCGCGAGGCCGCCGCGGCGGCGGAGCGCGCGTTGGAAGCGGAGCGCGAGCGGCTGCGCGTCGAGAACGAACAGCGGCTCGCTGCTGAAGCGCAGGCGATGCGCGAGCAGGCCGAGGCGGAGCTGGCGGAGAAGCTCGCCGCCGAACGTGCGGCCATCGAGCGCGAAGCGCAGGAGCGCGTCGCACGCGAGCTCGAAGAGAAGCTGAACGAGGAACGCGCCGCTGCGGAACGCGAAGCGGCGACGCGCATCGAAGCGGAGCGCGAGACGCTGCGCCGCGAGCTGGAACAACGCGTGGCGCGCGAGCGGGAAGAGCGGCTCGAATCCGAGCGGCGCGCCGCAGAAGAAGAGGCGCGTAAGCAGATCGAAGAGCAGGTCGCGGCGATCCATCGCGAGGCCGAAGAAAAGATCGCGCGCGCGCGGCGTGAAGCGGAAGAAGAAACGGCGCGTCGTGTCGCAGAAGAGACGGCGCACGCGAAGGCGCACATCCCGCCGAAGGTGGACACGCCGTCGAAAGGAATCATCGGCACGGTCACGGGCTGGTTCCGCCGCGAGCCGAAGCCGCGCACGTTCAACCTGACGAACAAGAAGATCTCCTCGAACGCGGTTGCCGCGCCCAGCACGGCCAAGCGTCGCGTCTCCACGGCGCCGCCGCCAAAGCGCGCCGCGAAACCGGCGCCGCCGCGCAAACCACGCCTGCTGCTGCTCGAACGCCGCCGCGCCACCGCGGATACGCTCGTGCCGAAAGCGAAGCAGCGCGGCATCGAGATCGAAGTGGTGGAGCGCTGGATCGACGCGATCGACGAACTGTTCCGCTTCCGTCCCGACGCGATCTTCATCGACACCGAGCTGCCGGACTTTGCGACCGTCTATCGCATGATTGTCGAGCAGAACGCGAAGCTGCCGATCGTGCTGACGGGCCGCTCCGCTTCGTCGATCAACGTGACGCCGGAGGTGCACTTCGCGTCGTTCGCCGTGCGGCCGTACGACATCGAGCAGATCACGCAGATCGCCAATCACGCGCGGCAGCAGCCGGAAGCGATGCTGGCGGTGATGGCCGCGCCGCGCGCGAGCAACCGCGCTGCGAGTGGTTCGCACGATGCGTCCGCGACGGCACGTCCCGCCGCACCGCGCGCGGAAAAGCCTGTCGAGAAACCGGTCGAGAAACCCATCGCGCCGGCCGCGGCTCCTCCCGCCGCCGCGGCGAGCTTCATCGACGAAGCGCCTGCGCTCGCACTCGTGCCGGCACCGAGCACGCGTCCCGCGCCGGCGGAGATTTCGCCGGTCATCGCATCGTCCGCACCGACGAACGATCAGTACGACGTGCTCTGCTTCAACTGCCGCACGCCGTTCAATGCGCTCGACGCCGATTGGTGCAGCTGCCTGACGAAGGAGCGCACGCTGGTCTGCACGAATTGCCTGACCTGCTTCTGCAAGGCTCCTCCGTCGTACAAAGAGAAGTTCTGGGTGGCTGCGCCGCCGCGTCTCTTCGAGCGCAAAACGGCCGAAACGCGCCGCCAGCAGAGCGGCCTGCTTTCGAATCCTGCGCCGGACGAGACGAGCCGTCCGCTCGTACTCTGCGTCGAAGACGACGAAGAAATCCAAGCCATCGTCTCCCGCGTCTGCTCCAACCTCGGCTACGGTTTCGTCTACGCGACCAACGGGCAGGACGGCCTTTCCGTGGCGCGGCTCTATCGCCCGAATCTCATCCTCTCCGACGCGTTCATGCCGAAGCTCGACGGCCGCGAGATGTGCCGCATGCTGAAAGAGGATCCACTCTTCGCCGACACGAAGATGGTGGTGATGACGGGCCTCTACACCGACACCAAGTACCGCAGCGAAGCGGTGAAGCGCTTCCACGTCGACGACTACATCGCCAAGCCGGTCTCGGTCACGGAGCTGATCAGCCTTCTGCAGAAACATCTGGAAGGCGTGCCGTCGCTGCCGCAGGAAGACCTGCATGCGATCCATCGTGCCGAGGTGGAGGAGCATCTGATTCAGGAGCACCTCGACGAGCGGGAAGAGATGATGGGCGTGCCGCTCGCCGATCTCCTGAACGAAGCGATCGCGAACGATCCGCTGGAAGTGGAGCTCGACGAAGTCGCGCCGCCTCCCGCACCGAGACCGAAGCCGCAAAACGATCGCTACGACGTGGCCTGCTTCAACTGCAGCCAGACGTTCGATGCGGCGCACGCGGAGTGGTGCCGCTGCGTCGGCCGCGACAACACGGTGGTCTGCTCGCATTGCAGCGGCTGTTTCTGCAAGGCGCCGGCGGCGTACAAGGAGCGCTTCTGGATGGATGCGCCGCCGTCGCTGTTCGAGCGGAAGATGGTCAGCTCGAAGCG
>DASSMK010000241.1:0-18836 GCA_035688915.1 Thermoanaerobaculia bacterium | reverse complement strand
AGTAGAGGCCCGTCACTTCGACGCGGTTGGTGTACTGGTCGCGATTCGTTTCCCACATCTTCGCGCCCGGTCCGATGAGATAGGCGAAGACGATCATGCCGCCGAGGACGTGCAGTCCGTGCAGGCCGGTCATCAGAAAGTAGGTGGCGAAGAAGTTGTTCGTCTTCGGGTAATGGTGGTGCTGGAACTTGGTGGCGTACTCGATGCTCTTGATGACCATGAAGCCGAGGCCGCAGAGCAGCGTGATGCCGAGGAAGAGCTTCCCCTTTTTCAGATTGCCGAGCCGCAGATTCGCCCATGCCAGAACCACCGTGACCGACGAGAAGATCAGCACGAACGTGTTCAGCGTGGCCAGCGGGATGTTCAGCTCTTCCCAACCGTGCGGCCAGTGCGGCGCGCTGGTGCGGATGAGGATCAGCGAAGAGAAGAGCGCGCCGAAGAGCATCACTTCGGAGGCCAGAAACAGCCAGATCCCGAGCTTGCCGTTGTAAAGGCCGGTGTCGGGACGATTGTGGATCGTGTAGGGGATTTCGATCTCGTGCGCGTGGTCGCCGTGCGGGCCGTGATCGACGTGGGCGATGCTGCCGTGTGCAATGGTCGTCATCGCTCAGGACTCCTTCTGTGCGACCGCAGCGGCGCCGATCATGCCGCCGCCGGTGTTCGGCGTGGTGGTCAGCGGCTCGTGGCCGGGGCTGTTCTGCGGCCAGAAATCGGCTTCGAGGTAATCCGGCGAGCTGTACTCGTACGGTCCGCGATAGACGACCGGGATGACGGCGAAGTTGCCGTGCGCGAGCGGCGGCGAAGTCGTCGCGGCCCACTCGAGCGTCGTGGCCTGCCACGGATTCGAAACGGTGCGACGGCCTTTGGCGATGCTCCAGAAGAAATTGATGATGAACGGCACCTGCGCCGCCAGGAGCAGCCAGGCGGAGACGGCGATGAACATGTGCGTGTTCAGCGTCTTGATGACGTACTGATTGTGCTGGTACTGCGCGCCGCCGTCATACAGGCGCCGGGACATGCCGGCCAGTCCCTGAATGAACATCGGGAAGAAGACGCCGTTGATGAAGATGATCGAGCCCCAGAAGTGCAGCTTGCCGAGCTTCTCGTTCAGCTGGCGGCCGGTGATCTTCGGGAACCAGAAGTAGATGCCGGCGAACATGGCGAAGATCGTTCCGGGCGCCACGACGTAGTGGAAGTGGCCGATGACGTAATAGGTGTCGTGCAGATGGATGTCGGCGGCGGCCAGGCCGAGGGGCAGACCGGTCAGACCGCCGATGCCGAACATCGGCAGGAAGGCCAGGGCGAACATCATCGGCACGTTGAATCGTATCGAGCCGCCCCATAACGAGATGATCAATGCCGTCAGTACGATCACTGACGGGATCGAAATGATCATCGTGGTGGTCTGGAAGAAGGCGCTGATGGACGTGCCCATGCCGGTGAGGAACATGTGGTGCGCCCACACCACGAAGGACATGAAGCCGAGGAAGACGACGGCGCCTACGAGCGACTTGTAGCCCCAGAGCGGCTTGCGCGTGTTGTTGGCGATGATCTCCGAAATGATCCCCATGGCCGGCAGGATCAGCACGTAGACCTCAGGGTGCGCGAGGAACCAGAAGAGATGCTGCCAGAGCAGCGGATTGCCGCCGCCCGCGTTGCCGAGCGGCGTGCCGCTGACGACGAGGCCGGAGGGGAGGAAGAAGCTCGTGCCGCCCACGCGGTCGAGCAGCTGCATGAACGCGGCGGCTTCGAGCGGTGGGAAGGCGAGCAGCAGCAGGAACGAAGTGACGAGCTGCGCCCAGACGAAGAACGGCAGGCGCATCCACGTCAGCCCCTTCGCGCGCAGCTGCACGATGGTGACGATGAAGTTGACGGAGCCGAGAAGCGATGACGTGATCAGCAGCGTCATGCCCACCAGCCAGAAATCCTGGCCGTGTGTGGCGATGACGGAGAGTGGCGGATACGACGTCCAGCCGGAGTTCGGTGCGCCGCCGGGAGCGGCGAAGCTCGCCAGCATGACCAGGCCGCCCGGCAGGTAGAGCCAGTAGCTCATCATGTTGAGCTTCGGGAAGGCCATGTCGGGCGCGCCGATCATGAGCGGCACGAGGTAATTGCCGAACGCGCCGACGGCGAGCGGCACGATGGCCAGGAAGACCATGATCGTGCCGTGCATCGCGCCGAGCTGGTTGTACGACTCGGGGAGCATGACGCCGCCCGGCGCTCGCCCTTCGCCGAGAAGCTTCATGATGGAGAAGGCGTGGCCGGGCGCGGCGAGCTGCAGTCGCATCAGCAGCATCAGCGAAAAGCCGAAGAGAAGGAAGCAGAGCGCGGTGAAGCCGTACTGAATCCCGATCCACTTGTGGTCGATCGAGAAGACGTACTTGCGCAGGAACGATGGGCGGTGCGCGGAAGAGTGAACCTCTTCTTCCTCCGCGACGCGAATCGCTTCCTCCAGCGCACGCTGCGCATCGCGCGCGCGCATCCATTGGGTGCCGACTCGAACCTGACGTTGAAGTGGCATTCGCTCCTCGTTATCGCTCGTGGCTCTTAGCGGTTAGCTCTTGGGAGAACGGCTGCGCGCGGTTTCAGCCTTTGAAAGTGAACGCGATCTGCTTCTGCTCTTTGGCGCCGACGGTGACCTGCTGTTCCTGCTCGCCGTACTTTTCGTGCCACGCAACGATGGTGTAGTTGCCCGGCGGAAGATTGCCGATCGAGAAGCTGCCGTTCATGGCGGAGACGGCGTGATACGAGTGCGGGAGCACGGCCATGAACGACTTCATCCAGCCGTGCACGTCGCACTTGATGCGGAAGGGCTTCATCTCGACCTTGTCGAACTTCTTGGTCGCGACCATGCCCTGCACCGGCTGGCCTTCATTGAACGAGGAGTTCGTTTCCGGCATAGCGTGCACGTTGTGCAGCGTGGCATCGCTGTTCTTGATCTGCACCGGCTGGCCGATTTCCACGACGCTCACGTGCGGGTGGTACTGGCAGCCATGTTGATCGAGAACGGCGGGCGTCGTCGAGGTCGCGCCGGCGGGCGCGTTCTTCACGTAGACGATGACGTTGGCGAGCTCGCCGGCGGGGCCGACGACGACTTCTTCGTCCTGCGCGGTGCCGCCCTGATGCTGCGACTGGCAGTACGGATCGGCGCCCATCTGGATGGCGGGCATCTTCGGCGCGGCGCCTTCGAGCTTCACCATGCCGTTCAGCGTGGCGGCGTCGGCGACAGCGACCGGAGCGGCGGCAGGAGTGGCAGCTGTAGCGGCGGCGGTGTTGTCGGCAGCCTGCACCTGTTCGGCGCCGTCATCCTCGCCGGCATCCTTTTCGTCGACGACTTCCTTGCCGCCTCCGCATGCCATGGCGAAAACGAGAGTGAGCGCGAACAGCGTCGAAACGAACTTCTTCAATGACATCGTGTCTCCATTCATCGGGTTTGAGGCGGACGGGCGCTGGCCACGGTCCGCGGAGTTTCGAGCCTCCCCTGCACGGTGGACGGCAGAGGCGGAGTGGAAGGTTGATTGGGCAACAGGGAACCGGGATGTCCGGTGGGCGCTTCGCTGTCGGGACGCGCGGCGCGCATCTGATCGACACCGATGCTCCAGATGTAATCACGAAGGTAATCGGTCAACCGTACGGCATCGGACATCGTCTTGCGCAGCTCTTCGTCGCTCGCAAAGTACGGGCGGAGCGCCGCCTTGTGCGCGGCGAACTGCGGCGTGTCGATGGCCATCGCCAGCGGCGACTGGAAGCCACCCGTCTGCGGATCGCGCGGGAAGTTCGTGGGCATGCGCGTGCCGGGGATCATTTCGTCCGGACGGCGGATCCAGTCGGAGATCCATTCGTGCCGCAGGCGGAGTTTAGCCAGCGTCAGGTTCGGCGCGAGCGACTGCGCGTCGGCGGTATTCGGCACCGGCGGATTGGCCGGATCGACCGGAACCGTGGCGTGGCACTGCGCGCAGCGCAGCATGGCGAAGACTTCGCGGCCGATGGCGATGTTCGCCGCCGGCACGTCGATCTGGCGCGTCGAGTCGAACTGCGGCACCTCACCTTCTGCAGCGAAGAACGACACGAGCTTGGCCGCTTCGTCGTCGCTGAAGTGGAAGGTCGGCATGCGCACGTGCATCCACGGACGGATGCGCGTCACGGTCGGATCCTTGAGGAAGTTGAAGAGCCACGGCGATTGCGCGCGTGCGCCCTGCGGCGAGAGATCGGGCGGCAGGAAGTTGGTGTCGTTGATCAGCGCCGCGATGGCGCGGCCGTGGCGATCCACCACGTGACACGCGCGGCAGTTGTGCTGCGAGACGATCTTGCGTCCGTCTTCGATGATGCGGCTGCGCGAGTCGGAGGAGGCGAGCCGATTGGCGTTCACCTTCTCCTTGGTCAGGCCGAGAACGACGGTGGTGATGAGCCGCGCCTCATTTTCCGTGAGGTGGAAGTTCGGCATCTTCAGCTTGTCGTTGTACGGCTTGGTGCGCTCGTCGTCGTAGACGCGCGGGCTGCGCACCTTGTTGTAGATCCACGACGGCACGGTGTGCAGGATGTGCTCTTCCTTGCCGTCTTCGTGCTCGTACGAATGGACGAAGCCGAAGTCGAAGAGGTGCAGCGTCTTCGACCCTTCGATGGTCAGCTCGGTGCCGATCGGCTTCAGCCCTTCGAAGCCTTTGATCTCGTGGCAGGAGTAGCAGCCGTACTTTTCGATGCTGCGCTGGCCGAGGTAGGTGAGCTGCTCCTGCATGGGCATCGACTTGAGCTTCCGCTCTGCGTCGGTGTCCGTCATGGTGTTGATGAGGTAGGCCTTGGCGAGATCGTGCACGGCCTGCGGATCGGGCGGCCGCATGGGATCCTGCAGGAATTGCGGCTTCTGCAGCGTCAGGAGATACGCGGTGATGTCGGCCGCTTCCTGTTCGGAGAGGCGCAGGCTCGGCATCGGCGCGGTCGGGTAGTAGTTCTTCGGATTGCGGATCCAGTTGTAGATCCAGCCCGCGTGGGTCTTGGTGCCGGTGCCGGTGAGGTTGAAGCCGTAGTTGCGCTCGAGCGGGAAATCGTCGCGACGCGCCACGCGCATCGCACCGCTCTTGGCGTCCTTCACTGTCTCCTGCGCGATGTGGCAGCCCATGCAGCCGATCGATTCGACGAGCGTCTTGCCGTTCGCCGCGTTCCCCGCTGCCGGCGCGACCCAGTTGCGGCGCGTGGAGTGGGAGAAGAGATACGTGACGATGGAGTGGATCTCGGCGTCCTGGTACTTCACGTTCTGCGCGCGCTCGCGCGCAGGGATGGCCGGTCCGACCATGTTGCGCTGGTAGAAGAACGACGGCATGCGCGTCGTCGAGCGGAAGCGGCTGGGGTTAGCGATCCAGCGGAACGCCCACTCCGGCGTCGTCTTTTCGGCGATGCCGTTCAGGCTCGGTCCCGGCTTGCGGAGATCGGCGAAGCGCCAGTTGTTGATCTTGTGGCAGGCGTGGCAGCCGTACAGCTCGACCACGTGCGTGGCCTGATTGATCTGATCGCCTTCGTGCACTTCCATCTGGTTGCCGTGGCACTTCAGGCAGCCCGCTTCGGAGTACTGGCGCGGGTACATCGGCGTTTCGAGGAACGGATTCTCCTCGTAGCCCCAGTGGCGGTGCTTGTAATCCCAAGGTCCCGGCAGCAGCGAGACTTTCGCCGACTTCCAGCGCTGCTCCATCTTCAGCGACATCGGCGTATGGCCGGCGCGCGCGAATTCGGTGGCGCGGTCCTGGCCGCGGTGGCAGACGGTGCAGCCATACTCGAGCAGCGGGTGCGGCGAGGCGGAGCCGACGAAGACGTCGAGCTTCGGGTGCGTGCGATACGGGTTCATCACCTCGCGCGACGCGCCCATCACGCGCTTCAGCTGCGCGATCCGCTCCTCTGTCTCGGCGCGGCGCGACGGCTGGATCTGATTGCGATCGAGCTTCTGCTGCAGCTCGGCGGAGAGACGCTCCGCTTCCTTCTTCGATTCGAAGCCGGGGCGGTCGATGGCGCGATGGCAGGTCTGGCAGCGGTCCACGCGCGGCACCGACATGTAGTTCATGTCGATGAAAAGATCGCCGAGAACGACCTGGTCAATCTTCAAGGTGGGATTGACGAAGTCGAGCATCGGGAGATTGAGCAGGATGTTGTTCGAGTTCGGGGAGACCTGCGCCAGCTGCTTGTTCAGCAAATTGATGGACGCGGTCATGTCCTTCTTCTCGGCTTCGAGCTTGTTGATCTCGCCGAGCCAGCGATCGACGCGGGCGCGCGCCGCTTCGCGATCGCGCGTGACGGCCGCTTCGAGCTCGTATCGTTTCGCGTCGAGAGTCGCTTTGGCGAAGCGATAGTCCTGATCGGCCGCGTAATGGCGCCCTTCCCACGAGTCGAGCTCTTTCTGCGCCTCCAGGTAGCGCGTGCGGTGGCGTGCGATCTCGACCTGCGCGTCGCGCGTTTTCTGATCGAGGTCGGCCAGCTTCTTCTTCGTGGTCGCGTCGTCGGCCGATTTGAGCTCGGTGGCGATCCGCTCGCGCTGGATCTGCATGAACTCGATCTGGAACCACTTCCACCCGCGGACGTAGTCGTAGAAGACGATCAGGCCGGTCGCCGCAAGCAGGGCGATGCTCGTCAACGCGAAAATCGCGTTGAGCTTCTTCATCGAGTAGTTATGCGGGATCGGTTCTTGTGGCTTCATTGTGCGCGGTGGCCGCTAGATATTGAAAAAGATCTCCTGAATGTGCACGAGGTACTTGAGATTGAACAGCCACCGCAGAACCATCTTGATCGGCAGTGACAGCATGAAGAGAAAGAGATAGGCGCCGACGTAATAGCGGGCGGCCCCCATCTTCAGATAGAAACGGCGGAACGGGCCTTTGGCCATTGCGGGCGCGAGGCCGAAATAGAGCAGCACCAGAATGAGACCCGGCAGCTCGCGGATGATCCAGAGTTTCGGCAGCGGCATGGCCAGCAGCTTGACCCAGAAGAATTCCGAGAGGTCGACGTTGACGAGCGGCACGAGCTTGTTCGGATCCCAATATTCATAAGGACCGAAGAAGTTCCAGTTCGGCCCGCGGAGGAACGTGCCGGTGATGATCAGGAACGACCAGAGCACCAGAAATCCATAGAGAAAAACGCCGATTTCCCACTTCCGCTCGCGGAAGGAGTAATAGCCGTTTCCTTTCGGATTCGTGTCGATGTAAGGGATGGCCATAAGGCCGACGATGATCAGCGTCGGCAGAACGACGCCGGCCAGCCAGGGGTCGAAATAGACGAGCATTTCCTGCAGGCCGAGGAAGTACCAGGGCGCTTTGGCAGGATTGGGGGACGACGTCGGATTGGCCGCTTCTTCCAGTGGCGCGCGCAGTGCGATCGACCAGAGGATCATGACGATCGTCAAAGCGATCATGCACAGCAATTCGGTATAGACGAGATCGGGCCAGGTGAAGAGCTTCTCGTCCGATTCCGTCTTCTCGTACGGAATGCCGCCCGCCACAATGGCGTGGTCGTTGTAGTACGCCTTGCGCAGAGCGATCCAGGTGAAGATGCCGAGGAGGAAGATCATGGCCACGATCGGCACGTTGTCCGGTTTCGCGGCAATGAGGTAAAAATTCGGATCGAACATCGACAGTGCGAATGCGCCGGCGCCGCCGATGAGCAGCCACTTACCGACCTTCGGATCCCACAGACGCCCGCCCAGTTTGGCCAGCGCCCACATCACCAGAAAGTAGGCCACGGCCAGATACAGCAATGGCCGGACGAAGAGTCCGGCCACTGCGCAGATGGCGCCGAAGATGATGAATCCGATGCCGACTTTCGAACGGATTTTTCCGTCCGAGAGGCTGAAGAAGACGATGAAGGCGAAGATCGCCGTCAGCAAGATGAAGGAGATCGACGCGACGGACAGTACGTTGACGAAATTCTTCAGGAACGTCATCGCGCGCGCCTCCTGCCCTACAGCGGACCGGAGATCCCTCCATCCTTTCGCACTCGCCAGAAGTGAATGGCCATCAGGAAGCCGGCCGCCAGAGGAATGACCATGCAATGCAGCACGTAGAAGCGCAGCAGCGTGGCGGCGCCGATCGACCGGCCGGCAATGAGCGCGAATCGCGCGTCGTCACCGGCGTGGATTAACGGCACATCCCCCAGTTTCATCAGAGATGACATCGGCCCTTCCGTACCGGCACCGGGGCTGGCGCGAGCCATGTTGGATCCGACCGTGATGGCCCAGATGGCCAGCTGGTCCCACGGGAGGAGATAGCCCGTGAACGAGAGCAGCAGTGTGAGGACGAGCAGGATGACGCCGACGTTCCAGTTGAATTCGCGCGGCGGCTTATAGGAACCGGTCATGAAGACGCGGAACATGTGCAGCCAGACCGCGATGACCATGGCGTGCGCACCCCAGCGGTGCATCTCGCGCATGATGCCGAACGGCGCCTGCTCGCGCAGGTCCATGATGTCCGTGAAGGCGTATTCGATGGTCGGCCGGTAATAGAACATCAGCAGCAGGCCGGTGACCGTTTCGACGAGAAACAGGAAGAACGACGTGCCGCCCATGCACCAGGTGTACGACATGCGCACACCGCTGCGGCGGACTTTGACGGGATGAAGGTGAAGGATCAGTGAGCCGAGGACTGCCAGAACGCGTTTGCGATTCGTGTTCGGGATGCCGACGCGAAAGATCGACTTCCAGACCTGCGAATTGACAATCCCGTCCTGGAGTTGTTTGACCGTCATCGGCTCCTCATTTTGTCGTGGTCGCGCCGCGGCCCGGCGGCGCGCCACCTACACCTTCAAAAACGAATCAGGATTGGTCCATTCACCGCGCTCGCCGTGGAACTGCACCGACTTGTCGACGAGGATCTGGCCGTCCGCGGGGTCGATGGCGATCTTGGCGCGCTCGAGCGGTCGCGGGGCAGGACCTTCGAAGTTCACTCCGGTGCGGTAATAGCCGCTGCCGTGGCAGGGGCATTTGAATTTGTTCTGAGAAGCGAGCCAGTTCGGGGTGCAGCCGAGGTGCGTGCAGGTGGTGATGAGCGCATACATCACCTCTTCGTTGCGCACGATCCAGATGCCGTACTTGTCTTTCCAGCGTTCGTCGACTTCGCCCACCGAGTAGTCGCCCGGGAGGCCGGCCTTGAACTTCTGCACCGGCTCGAAGAGGACGTTCGGGAAGAGGAAGCGGACGAGGATGCCGGTGAGACCGCCGACAGCTGCCGTGAGTGCGACCCAGGCCGTCGTCAGCGCGAACGGAAAGTTGCGCCGGGTGATCTCACCCTGCTCACGAATCTCCGCCGCAGCGCTGCCCGCGAGCGGAGTCTTCGGGGCTACCTGATATGGCGTGATTGGCTCAGACATTCGAAGTTTCTGAGACTGGTGCCGGTGCGCGTAACTATCGGTGAAAACGGAAAGAGTGTCAACGCAAAATGTGATGCAAAACACAGCGGCTGCGTGACGTGAAACGCTGCGTCGCGAACGAGATGCGGAGTATGCCTCAGCGCGAGGTGAGCGCTTCTTTTGCCGCGGACCGGACGCGCATGGACGGATCGCTCGCCGCGAGCGGCGCCAGCACCTTCGGCGCTTCCTCCGGCGCGATCTTCATCAGCGCCGGAATGGCCGAGAGAATCGTGAGCTCTTTCTGCTCTTCACGCATGCCGGTGACCTGCGCCAGCCGCTGCCGGTCGAGCATCTCGCGCACAACCCCAATAGCCCGCGTGTCGCCCATCCGCGCCACGGCAATGGCCGCGTTGTAGCGAACATCGGGCGTCTGGTCCTGCAGCGCGGTGGTCAGCGCCGGCAAAGCGCGCGGGTCGCCGATCTCGCCGAGAGCGTACGCGGCGGCCTTCCGGACATCATGCTCATCCGTCGCGAAGGCATTCAGCAGCGCCGGAACGGAGGCCGGATCGTGCAGACGGCCGAGCGCGAGCGCCGCGTAGATGCGCGTTTCGGTGTCGGCGTCCTTCAGCCCATCGACGAGCTGCGAAGTGGCGCGGCGGTCGCCGAGGTTGCCGAGAACCATGGAGAGGTAGCGGCGGATGCGGGGATCGTCGTTTTTCGATTCTGCATACGCAGCGCTGACGTCTTCGTAAAGGTGCGGGACTTCTTTCGCTTTGCCGGCGTGAATCAGCTGCGAGAGCTGATACGCGGCCTGCCAGCGCTCGTGACGGCCGCCGGAACGCACTTCATTGAGGTAGTCGGAAACGGTCTGGCGATCGGTGGCCAGGCGGCCGAAGAGGAAGAAGATCCCGACGCCGATGAGCACGACGCCCAGCGGAAAGATGACGAACTGGAAGAGGATCGCGCGGGGGGATTCTTTCGGGATGTCCGATTCGGACAGGTTCCTGGTCAACGCCCCGTTCCCATCACCACGAAATCCGGCAGGTACGTCTTCAACTGCGTCGGCGCCTCGGGCACCACAATCGCGTCCTTGTCGCACACGCTTTCGCAGAGTCGGCACGCCACGCATTTGTTCTTGTCGACGAAGGCAATCTTGTAGTGATTGGCCAGCGTCTCATCCTGCGGATCGACCATGCGGATGCACTCGAACGGGCAGATGTCGACGCAGAACTCGCAGCCGGTGCAGAGATCGCGAATGACTTCGGCCTTCGGAATGTCCTTCGGCTTGATGCGCGGGATTAGTTCGCCGTGCTGGTTCTGGATCGCGTCGACCGGGCAGTAGATGCCGCAGACGGAGCAATCGATGCAGCGCTCGGGGTGGATGTAGAACTGCCCCTTCGCCTCGCCCCAGATCGTGTTCGTCGGGCATTTGATCTCGCAAACGCCGCAGCCGATGCACTTGTCGGTGATGAAGTGTGGCATGTTCCTCTTTCGTCGAGTCGCGTCAGTGTACAGCAGCCGGCAAGACCCGCGCGACCACCGCGCGGCGATCGATGATGACCGGCTCGATGCGACGAGTCGATTGCAGCACCGCCAGCTCGGGAGCGGATCGCTCCCCTACCCAGACGAACGCGCTTTGCGGCAGCGCACTTCCACTCTCTTCATGAAGACGAGCAGACGGAAGCGTGGCGCGCCAGCCGGGATGCACGGCCTGCTCGCGCGGAAACGCGATCACGTTCGGCGCGAGAACGGCCGTTTCGAGATAGCAGTAGCCGCTCGCGACGATGGGCAGATTGCGCGACGCGGCGAATCGCGCGGCTTGGCGATAGGCATCGGGCGGGCGTTGGAGATGGTCGGCGATACCGGTGATGTCGACGAAGAGCGCGATGCCGAGCAGCGCCGCGACCAGCGCGTGCTTTCGCTTCCAGCGTTCCAGCGAGGCAGCGAGCCAGAGCACGAGCGGAAAGGCGATCACCGAATCGAAGCGCATCGGAAACCAGACGCGGCGTCCAAGGAATGCGAAGGCGACCGCGAGCACGAGCGGCACGAGCACGTAGTGCGCGTAACGCCAGGAGCGCGCGAGCGCGAGGAGCGCGACGATGAGGGCGATGACGATCAGCGCGCGCGGCGGTGGCGCGAACAACGCGGCAGGGTAATCGCCGGCGAAGGAGAGGCTCGTCAGCGGCGCGAGCGGAAAAAAGGAGCCGAGCCACGCGGTCGCTTCTTTCGGTTGCTGCGCGGCAAGGCAGAAGCCGGGGATGTAGAGGATCGCGGCCAGTGCAAACGCGCCGAACCGTTGGAGCGGCGGGCGCCTCGCCCGCCGAAAGGACGAGGACGACCGGCGGGCGAGGGCGCCCGCCGCTCCAACGAGCAGCGCGGGAAAGAACAGCACGCCGTAGTAGTGCGAGTACGCCGCGAGCACCAACGCGATCGCGGCGGCGTAGGGGCGATCGTCATCGAGCAGCACGATGGCGATGGCGATCATCGCACCGCACAGCGCGTACGCACGTGCATCGACCGCGAACAACACAGCCGGCGGAAAAACGGCCAGCAGCGCGGCCGCGATGTAGTTTCGCCGCCAGAGCAGCAGCGCGAACGGCACGCACGCGAAGAGGAGCGAGAGCACGCGCAGCGCGGTCACATTGGCGATGCGCGCGAGGAAGTAGTAGAGCGGCGGACCGGAATCGTGGCGCAGGTGCTCGACGATCGCGCCGAATGGCTGATGCGCCATCCAGACGGTGAACATCTCGTCGAAGAACGGATCGCGCGCGAAGAGAAGGACGAGACGGAGAGAGAGAAAGAGCGCGGCGAGGAGAACGGCCGCGGCTCCGCGACTCACACCGAGAGCAGCTCCGAGATCGTCTTGATGAGGTGCGACGACTGGATGGGCTTGGAGATGTACGCGTTCGCGCCGAGAGCCAGGCCGCGCTCGCGATCTTCCTCCGCCCCTTCCGTGGTGATGATGATGATGGGGATGTTTTTCAGCTGCGCGTTCTGCCGGACGAGCGAGACGAGCTTGAGGCCGTCCATGACCGGCATGTTGATGTCCGTGAGGATCAGATCGATCTTCTCCGGACCGGACAGCTTTTTGAGCGCGTCGACGCCGTCGACCGCTTCGATGATCTTGGCGTTTTTGAAACGCTTCAGAGAAAACGAGATCAATTGCCGCATGGTCGGCGAATCTTCGACGACCAGGAAGTTGGCGTTATCCATCCCCACGTTTCGGCCTCTTCCTTGACTAACTTCCGGTGGTCAGCAGATCGAGGAAGCTCTGAATGGTGTTCAGCTTCCGTTCGGACTGCGAATAGAGTTTCGAGGAGAAGATCGCCGTCGCGGCGTGTGCCGCGAGCAGCGAAAACAGCTCGTAATCGACCGCCGAGAAGGCGTCTTTCTGCTGCAGCAGTTTGTAGATGACGATGAGGCCGATGACGTGCTCCTTGATTTTGAGCGGCACGGCGGCGAGCGGTTTCTCCAGCGAGATCGCGCCCCCTTCGACATCCTGATTGATGTAATAGCTCTCGCCCGTTTTGGCGACCTGGCCGAGAACGCCCTCGCCCAGGCGGGTCGAGACCGATTCCACACCGGGCATGACGTCGTCGCCTTCGTAGGCGATCGACTTCAGCTCGTTCGTCTTTTCGTCGAGCAACAGGATCGAGAACGCTTCCGCGCCGATGAGGTTGATGACGATTTCCTGGACGATCTGGATGACTTCGCGGAAGTCGAGCGTGGAGTGCAGCTGGTAGCTCGCCACATAGAGATTGGCGAGGTTGTTGTTCTGCTCTTCGATCTCGATGTAGCGGTGCGCGAAGTCTTTGTTCTCTTCCTCCACTTCGCGGAAGCGAAGGAGGATGCGGCGATTCTCGTCCGTGAGCTGCTGGATCTGATCGCGCAGATGCTGCACTTCGTCGCTGCCGCCGGCACCGGCGCTGACACCTTTTTCGGTCTCGAGCGACGCGACGCGAAAGCGCAGGCGCTGGTTCTCGCGGAGGAGCTCCTCCGTGAATTCCTTGCCCTTGTTGAACAGCTCCAGGAACTTCTCGGCTTTTTGTTCTTCGCTCATTCTCTCTGCGGACCCGCAGCGATCGTCAGACCACGAAAACGTCATCAGACCGGAAGGTCGAGTGAATGTAGCACAGGGTCCGGTGCGTGCGAAGCGCGATCTACAGTCCCATGCAGAGTTTGCGGACGGAGATGGGGATGTCCGACAACGCCAGCACTTCATCGACGGCGCCGGTGCGAATCGCTTCCGCGGGCATCCCGAAGATGATCGCGCTCTCCGACGACTCGGCGATGGTCTTGCCGCCGCGCTCTTTCACGGTTTTCATCGCGTCCGCACCGTCATCGCCCATGCCGGTCATGATCACGGCCACGAGCCGTTCGCGGCAGGCGTCGCTCGCGGTTTTGAAAAGGCGATCGACGGAAGGCGCGTACAGGTCGCTCAGCGCCGCGGCGAAGACGCGCACCTGCAGCCCGTCATTCGTGCGGCGCACTTCGGTCTGCATGCCGCCCGGCGCGACGTAGACGTAGCCGGGCTGAATGATGTCGCCGTCGTTCGCTTCGCGCACTTCGTATGGCGTGAGCTTGTTCACGCGCTCCGCGAACAGGCGAGTGAACGTGGCGGGCATGTGCTGCGCGACGACGAACGGCACGGGCAACAGCGGCAGCGATTGAAAGAGATGCTGCAGCGCGGGCGGACCGCCAGTCGAGCAGCCGACCACCACCAGCTCGATGCCGCGCGGACAATTCTCGGCGACGGCAGGAGGGATGTCGTCGTGCCGCTCTTCTTCCTGCACGCGGCGGCGCAGATTGTCGAGACGCACTTCCGCGACCTGCAGCACCTTCGTCACGAGATCTTTCTGGATCTCTTCGAGGCGCGGCGAAACGCGTCCGCCCGGCTTGGCGATGAAGTCGATGGCGCCGAGCTCCAGCGCCTTGAAGACGCTGCGGTCGCTGGCTTTCGACGACACCGCGATGACGGCCGTGGGCAGATTCACCATCAGCCAGCGCAGGAAGGCGAAGCCGTCCATGATCGGCATCTCGAGGTCGAGCGTGACCACGTCGGGCCGGTGCTTCATGACCTGCTTGATGCCGTCTTCGCCGTTCACCGCGGTGGCGGCGACGCGGATGCGCGAATCCGATTCGAGCATGCGCGTGATCGTGACGCGGTTGTATGCCGAGTCATCGATCACTAAGGCGCGGATCGGACGGGAAAACGGTGCGGACGACAAGCGCCCGCCATTCTACCGTTGCCGGTCGGCCAGAAACCGCTTTGCGTCGCCGACGCGCGGGATGTTGTTGAACATCACGTAGGCCTCCCCTTCCTCCGGCAGCCAGCGATGCAGTTGCGCGAGCTCGTCGTCCGTGTAGGTGGCGTACGCACTGCCATTGCCGTGGAGACGCCAATACGTCACTTCCGGCGTGAGCGACGGGCGCACAAATGGATCGACCGCGTGGATGAGATGCAACTCGCGGCAGAGCGAGAGCACGAGGTCATCGGGCCAGGCGCCGCGCGGCTCCCACAAAAAGCGCACGTCCCGCGGCTTCTCGATCTCCGCGAAGAAGCGGCGCATGTTCTCCGCATTCTCGTCCGTCGGTTTGAAGCTGGCCGGGCACTGGAAGAGGATGGCCGTCGCGTGCAGACGCCGCGCTGCGTCGCGCGTCACGTCCCAGGCGCGCATGGTGGTGGCGTTCACGCGAAAGGCGCCGGCTTCCGATTTTTCCTTTGCGGAGAACGACGACTTGAGGCGCTTGTAGGTGCGACTGGTACCGAGGTGCGTGATCACCTGCCACGCCTTCATCGTGAACTCGAAGGAAGGCGTCGCCTGCATGCGCCACCGCTCGATCGTCCGCGCCGGCGGCGGATCGTAGAAAGTCTGCTGCACCTCGACGACCGGAAAGGTTTCGTAGTAGGCAGCGGCGCCGATGGTGAAGCCGCAGAGGCCCGTTTTTAGAGTTGTCAGTGGCAAGTGGTCAGTGGTCAGTTGACGGTGGCGCGAAGGCACAATCTCGCGACAAGTCGGCTGACCACTGACCACTGTCCACTGACCACTTCACTTCTGATACACCATGTCGTGCTTGAGGTGCTTCAGCTTGAACTGGGTGGAGAGCGAGATCAGCGACTCGCTGTGGCCGAGGAGGAGGTAGCCGCCTTCGACGAGGCGGTTGTAGAAGTTCTTCACCACCACCTTCTTCGACGAGTCGTCGAAGTAGATGATCACGTTGCGGCAGAAGACGACGTCGAGGTGGCCGAGAAGCGAGACGCGCGCTTCGTCGTACAGATTGAGGCGGCCGAAGGAAATGCGGTTGCGCACTTCGTCGCGGACGCGCCAGGAGTTGTCCGCTTCGCGCGTGAAGTACTTTTCGCGGAGCGCGGGATTGGTGGCGCGGAAGGCGCTCTCGCGATACTGCCCTTTGCGCGCTTTGGCCAGCACCTGCTGATTGATGTCGCTGGCGAAAATCTCGAATGCGGCGTGCTCGTACCAACCGGCTTCCTGTAGCAGCATGGCGATCGAATACGGCTCTTCGCCTGACGAACAGCCGGCCGACCAGATGCGCACCTTCTTCACCGGCTTGCGCGCCAGCACTTCGGGAACGATCTCTTCGATGAACGCCTGCAGCTGCGCGGGCTCGCGGAAAAAGTACGTTTCGTTCGTGGTGACGAGATCGAAGATCTGATCGAACTCCGCGTCGGAGCGCGGGTCGTATTCAAGGAAGTAAAAGTACTTCTGGAACGAGTCGAAGTTCAGCTCGCGCGCGCGCGGCGAGAGGCGTTTCTGCAGCAGGTACTTCGACGAATCGGAGAACCACATGCCCGTGCGGCGATAGATCTGGTCCCGCAGCAGACGGAACACGTCGTCCGGCAGGTCCAGATAGTGGTTCAACGAAAGGTTGAAGGTCGACACGGTTACTCGCTGGATTTCTTCATGGCCTGGAGAATCGCGGCAATGACCATTTCCCGGCGCGAATCGGCAGTGCGCCACGCTTCTTCGAGCAGATCGCGATAGAGATCCTTGTGCTTGACGAATACCTCCGAGACGTCGTCGAGAATGGCTGCGTTCTCGAGTGCTTTGAACAGATAAGGGAACGACGAGCGGTCGGCCACCTTGTCGAGCGCCAGCACCGCGGACTGCTGCACGTACGTGTCGCTGTCGTCGAGTGCACGGTGCAGCGCGGAGAGTGCCGCACGATCGGCACGCACGCCGAGGGCGGTGGCTGCGGCCGCGCGGATGCGCCAGTCGATGTCGGTGAGCGCGGTGGTGAGCTTCTGGAAAACGTCCTGACCGGGCACGCGCGCGAGCGCGAGCAGTGCGGCGCGGCGGATCTCCAGATCGCTCTCTTCGAGGCAGCGGAACAGCACTTCGCGCACCTGCGGGCTTTCGGATTTGCCGAGCGCCTCGATCACGGCGATGCGCACCGGCGGCAGGTCGCCTTCCAGATGGCGCATCAGCGGCGTGATGGCGTCGCCGTGGCGATATTCACCGAGCGCCTGCGCCGCGGCGGTGCGGATCCAGATGTCGGAGTCTTCGAGTGAGCTGATGAGCGGCTCGAGCCCTGTCTCCGGACGCAGCCGCACGATGGCGTTGATCGCCGCGAGCCGCACCGCTGTCGCTTCGTCCGCCAGCGAGAGCACGAGCTGATCGGCGAAACGGTCTTCGCCGAACTTGCCCATCAGCGAGACCGCTTTCTGGCGAATGACCGGATCGCTGTCTTTCGACGCGAGCAGTAGCTCGTCGTGATACCCCTCGCCCTGGATGTTCACGTAGACGGAGAGCGAATTGAGCTTGATCGGCGTCGACGGCGAGAGCAGCAGCCGCTTGATCTTGCCGAGCACGTCGTTCTTGATCTCGGGGAACGAGACCACCAGCGCGGAAATCGAGTTCACCGCCGCCTGCTGCGACGCAACGTCGTAGTCGTCGAGTTTCGCCAGGAGGTAATCGATGGCCGCGGGATGCGGAATCTCGCCCAGCGTTTCGATGGCCAGACGCCGCACCATCGGATTGTCGTGATCGAGGAATGGCAGGATGCTCGGGATGGCGTCGCGGCCGCCGATCATGTTGACCACGCGCAGCAGCAGCGCCACGACTTCGTCTTCTTCCGCGTTCTGCAGCGCTTCGAGGATCGACGGCACCGCGGCGCCGCCGAAATCGATCAGCGCCTGCGCCGCCACTTCCGAAGTCTCAGGATGTTCGAGATACGAGAGGAGGATCGGCAGCGCGCGCTCATCGCCCGACCAGCCGAGGAACTTGATGATGAAGGCTTTGACTTCGCGCTTGGGCGTGGTGTGCAGATGCTCGATGAGCGGCGCGATCTTTTCGCGCGGGAAAGACTCGCGGAAACGCGTCTGGATCAGCTGCCGCTCGGCCTGTTCGACGATGCGCGGCTTGCTCGATTCGGCGATGCGCACCAGCGCGCGCAACGCCGTGAGGTTCAGTTTTTCTTCGTCGCTGATGATGCGCAGCAGGAAGTTCACGGTGCCGACGTCGGCGATCTTGCCCACCGCTTCGAGCACCGGTTTGCGCAGCGATTTTTCCGCGTACAGCGGCAGGATCGCCGGCAACGCAGCGCGGTCGCCGATCTCGCCGAGCGCTTCCACGACGTGAAACTTCAGCCAGAGATCTTCGCGCGAGCCGAGCGTGCGGATGAGATGCGGCAGCGCGGACGCGTCGCGATATTTGCCGAGCGACGACACGATCGATGAGGCGACGTTGATGTCGTGCTCCGCATCGAGCATCCGCTGCAGCATGGCGAAGCCTTCGTCACTGCGCAGATCGCCGAGAAGGTTCACGAGCGAGAGGCGGACGTCGATGTCTTCTTCGCGCGAGAGCCGCGCCACGATCGGTGCGATGGCCAGATCGCCGATGCGGATCAGCGCTTCCGTAGCCGAATTGCGCTTGCCGGCGTTTTCCGGATCGGCCAGCGCGTCGAGCAGCCCTTCCACGATATCGGTACGTGCATCGCGCACGAGACCATCGACGATGGTCTTGCGCACGCGCCAGTCTTTGTCGCCGAGAAGCTCGAACATGAGCGGGAGATCGCGAGGATCCGCCGATTGCGCGACAAGAAACGCCGCCTTCTGCCGCGCGTCGGGATCGGCCGAGCGGGCCTGTTCGATGATGAGTGGGTCTGCGGTCATGATCGTGCCGCGGCGCTCATCGCGTCCCGGTCCTCAGCCGCTCCAGTTCCTCGCGCTTCATCTGCACGAACTGCTGGAGCGTCTCGGTGAAAATCTCGCTGTGGCGGCGGACGCGCAGCGGCACGCGCGATTCGTAGTACTTGCGTCCCTCTTCGATCTCGTCCTTCAGGACGTCGAAGAAGTTGTCGTCGCGAATGCCTTGCTCCACCTTCGCGGCGTGATAGATGATGATGTCGGAGAGGATGAGCCGCGCCAGCCGCCGCGCTTCATCGTATTCGCGCGGCTCGATCGGCATCTCCGCCGTCGCGCCGAGCTCCGGAAAGAGCTTGCGGATGATCTGGCTGAACTCTTTCTCCGGGATCTGCTCTTCGATGTATTCGTCCGC
>DASSMK010000240.1:0-4036 GCA_035688915.1 Thermoanaerobaculia bacterium | reverse complement strand
GCAGCGCGAGGAGGCGCGGCAACGCAATCTTCGCCTCCAGTCGCGCCAGCATCGCGCCGATGCAGAAATGTGCGCCGTGGCCGAACGCGATGTGCGACGGCGATCGCGTGATATCGAAGGCATTCGCGCGCGCGAACTGATGCGCATCGCGATTCGCGGAGCCGATCATCGCCAGCACCAGACTGCCCGCGCGGATGGTTTTGCCACGCAGCGTGACGTCGCGCGTCGTCGTGCGAAACACCAGTTGCACGGGCGAGCGGTAGCGCAGCACTTCTTCGATCGTGGAGCCGAGAAGCTCCGGATTTTCGCGCGGGCGCTGCAGCTCGCGCGGATGTTTCAGCAGCGAGAGCACGGCGTTGCCGAGAAGGTTCGTGGTCGTTTCGCTGCCGGCCAGCAACAGTAAATAGAAGAAGCCGAGGATGTCGTCGTCGGTGAGGCGCTCGCCGTCCACTTCGGCGGCGACGAGGCGCGACAGCAGATCATTCGCCGGCTGCACGCGCCGTTGCGCCACGAGATCGAGCACGTACGGCCGCATCTCCTCTTTCGCTGCACCGAAGTTGGCGATGGCGCGCGCCGCGATCTCGCCGCCGGCGATGGCGTCGCCGAGGTGGAGGATGGCGTCGGTCCAGCGGCGGAGGCGGGGGCCGATCGCGTCGGCCGGCGGGAGACCGAGGAGATCGGCGATGACCATCAGCGGGAGCGGCTCGGCGAAGTCGGCGACAACATCCATCTCGCCGCGCGCGCGCACGGCATCGAGCAGCGCGTCGACGCGCGCTTCGATCAATGGCGCGAGTCCCGCGATCGCTTGCGGCGTGAACGAGCGCATCACCAGGCCGCGCAGTTTCGAATGCAGCGGCGGATCGAGAAAGATCAGCCAGTCGAGCGGCTTTCCGCCGGGTGGTGCGGCGCGCGAACTGAAGGTCTGCGGATCATTCAGTACCGCGCGCACGTCGTCGAAGCGAAAGAGCACCCAGAGCTTGTGCCGCCGGTCGTGAAAGACCGGCGCGACGCGGCGCATCAGCGCGTAGAGCGGATACGGATTGCGCAGCAGCGCGGCGAGCGCAGCATTCATCGCGCGACATTCTCAGGCATCCCGCGCACCTCCGTTACCATGCGCGCGGTGAGCGGCGAGTTTTCCCCGGCCTGGTTTCTCCGCAATCCGCACGCGCAAACGGTGTGGGGACGGCTGTGGCGTCCGCGACGACTCGTGCCGATGCGGCGCGAGGTGCTGATCACGCCGGACGACGACGAGCTCGTGCTCGATCACGTCGATGCGCCGGTCACCGCGAGCGAGCCGCTGCACTTTCTGCTATTGCACGGGCTGGAAGGCTCGTCGCGCTCTGTTTACATGCAAGGGCTGCTAGCGATCATCGCGCGGCACGGTCACGCGGCGACGGCGATGAACTTCCGCTCCTGCGCGCGCGATCCGCGTCACATCAATCGCATGCTCGCGAATCGCCGGCCGCGTTTCTATCACTCGGGTGAAACCGGCGACTTCGATTTCACGCTGCGCACGCTCGCCTCCCGCTCCCCGTCCTCGCGATTTGCCGCCATCGGCTCCTCCCTCGGCGGCAACGTGCTGCTGAAATGGCTCGGCGAACATCCCGGTCAGACGACTGTGCGCGCCGCGGCCACGCTCTCCGTTCCGTACGATCTCGGCGCCGGTGCGCGCCATCTCGAACTGAGCGCGGCAGGACGTTTCTACGTCAGCGGTTTCCTGCGCACGCTGAAGAAGAAGGTGGCCTCGCTCGTGGCGCGCTTCCCCGAAACGCGCAACGTGATTGACGTCGAACGCGCCATGCGCGCGCGCACGTTCTGGGAGTTCGACGACGCGGCCACCGGCCCGCTGCACGGCTTCCGCGACGCCGCCGACTACTACGCACAATCGAGCTCGATCGCGTTCGTCGGCAAGATCACCACGCCGACTCTCTGCATCAGCGCCGTCGACGATCCGTTCGTGCCGGCCGTCGTCCTCGAACGTCTCGCCGCAGCGAAATCGCCGGCGGTCGAGCTGCGCCTGCCCTCGTGCGGCGGCCACGTCGGCTTCATCAGCGGCATGCTGCCGTGGCGCTGCGAGTATTGGGCGGAGGAGCTCGCGGTGCGCTGGGTCATGGAACATGCGGCATGACGCGGCGTGAAACGATTCTGACGCTGGCGTTCGCCGCGTGGTCTCTGGCGATCGGCATCTCGCTCGCCGCGATCTGGTCGCGTCCCGCGCCGCCCGGCCAGCTGCCCGGCTACGCCACCGCCCAAAACTTCGACGCCCACGCGCCCTTCCGCTTCGTCCTCGGCATCACCGTCTGCACACTCGTTCTGCCGCTCGCGCTGCGTCCCATCACGCGACGCCTCGCTTCCGGCGCAGCATGGGCACGCCACGCGAGTATCGCCGCGACGATCTTCGCGGTCTGGCTCGTGACGATCGTGCGCGATCCGCTTTGGACGATCGTTCCCGCGGCGCTCACCATCGCAACATGCACGCTGCTGCGCGCTCGCACGCTCGACTTCTCGCGCCACGATTGGATTCTGCTGCCCGCATTCGGCGCGACGTTCATGGCCATGCTCGACATCGCGCGCGATCTTCCCGGCGAGAAGGCGGTGCTCGTCGCCGCGATGATCGTCTTCGCGGTGCGCATCGCGGTGACGTTCATCCGCTCGCCGCTCGCACCGGCGCATGCGTTCCTGCTCGCGCCGCTCGCGCTCACACTCCAAACCAGTCTCTTCGCGCGCGACCAGCGTTACTTCGGCTGGCACGCGCTCGCCGTGGTCGTGCTCACGCCGTTCGCTTTGCGTCCGTTCCTGCGCAAAGCGCGCCGCGCCACGCTCATCGCGACGCTCGTCGTCTATCCGCTCGCCGTCTACAGCTATTCGAACGCGACCAGCCTGCAGACCGGCGAAGGCAAGCCGCGCGTGACGTTCTTCGAAGACAGCCACTCACTCCCCATGGCCTCGGAGTATCTGCGCGGCGAGCGGCCGTATCGCGACATCCTGCCCGGCCACGGCCTCATCGAAGACGGCCTGTTCGACTACATCGTCTTCCAAGCGCGCGGCGTGACGCTCGGCAACACCATGCGCGCGCGCATCCTCGCGGGCAACCTCAACGCCATCGGCATCTACGCGCTCGGCACGGCGATGACGGGAGTGCCCGAGGTGGGGCTGCTGACGTATTTTCTGTGGGCGCTCACGAGCTCGACCTTCACGATCCGGCTCACGCCTGCGCTGTTCACGCTCGCGCTGATCGTGCTCGCCATCCGCACGCGCAAGCCGCGCTGGTGGATTGTGGCGGGACTCGGCACCGTCATCTGCGGCATCACCAGTCTCGATTACGCGGCGTACACATTTCTCGCGCTGGTCATCGCCATCGTGCGCTTCAAGCCATGGCGAATCGCCGCGCGCGCAGCAGGAATCGGCATCGCCATCGCCGCAGTCCCGCTCTTCCTCGCCTTCGCACCGCTCGGCATCCTCGACGATTTCGCACGCAGCACATTCATCGAAGTGATGACCCTCGGGCCGGTGTACACGCTGACGATGTTCACGCCGCCGCGGTCGTTCGATGGGCGGAGCACGTTCCCCGAAGTGCTGACGAACGTGTTTCACATCGACGCGTTCCCGTATCTCGTTTGGTGCGGCGTGATCCTCGCGACGGCGGTGCTGCTCACGCGCAAACGCACGCGGCGCGTCGAGCCGTTCGTCATCGTCGGATTGTGGGCGGCGCTCGCGGCCATCTCGTACGGCGAGCGGCATCATCTCTACTTCAACTTCGTCAGCGCGGCCATGATCGTGCCGGCGGCGTGGGTGGCGTTCCGCCGCCGCTGGACGCTCGCGCCGGTGCTGGCTTGTGCGATCTTCATCGCTGCGCTGCCGACCACGCACATCGCCGTGGTGGGTTGGATCCGCCGCGTGCGCGGCCCGATCGAAGAGCGTTGGGTCGAAGTGCGCGACGTGCCGCGCGCCTGCGGCGCACTGCTGCTGAAGAATGAAGCGGAGTCGCTCGCCGCGGCGAAGAAATACGTGAGCCTCACGCTCGCGCGCGACGAAA
>DASSMK010000239.1:0-10750 GCA_035688915.1 Thermoanaerobaculia bacterium | reverse complement strand
CGCGCGACATCATTACTTCAGCTTCAGCACGAGCGGCATCGGCGCGTCCGGCGCGGCGGTGGTGATGGCGCGCGTGAAGCGCAGCGTCGTGCCGTCGAACGTCCACGCTCCGTCGCTGCACTGTGACTTTGTTTCGATCGGTTTTCCGTCGCGCACGCGCAGCGCGTTCGCCGTCGCTTCGCGTTCGGCGCGATACCGGAACGCACGGCGCCAGACCGACGAGACGTCCACGCCCAGATCATTCATCGGCGCGCTGACGTCGCAGCGCTTTTCGTTCGCAACCGTTTCGGCGATACGACGATCGTTCTCCACGGAGTTGGCGAGCCACTTCGTCGGGAACGAATGCGCGCCGTCGGCCCAATACGACGACGCCTGAAATTGAAACGAGCGCAGGAGCGTCGGGATCTCGTCGCGCGTCTGCACCTCCGCGAACCACGCCGGCGCCGGCAGCGGCATCTTCCACGCCACGGCGTTGATCATGCGCGCCGTCGAGAGCGCGGCCGTCTGCGCCATCATCTGCGGATGCGCGTCCAGCGCGCGCGCCAGCTGCCACGTCGCGTGCAGGTCGTCCCACGCCGCCGCATCATTCGCGCGACCTTTCGCCAGCGCGCTTGCGATCAGCGCGCGCGCGACATTCATCTGCACGCCGCGCATGTTCATCGTGCCGGGATGGTCGATCCCTTCGTGCCGCTCCCAAACGATCGGCTCGTGCAGCAACAGTTCGCGAATCGCGGTGGCGTCGGGCAACTTCGGCGGCGCGCCGATGACCAGCTCTCCCCGCGCGATCTCGTGCTCGACGTAGTGCGTGATCAGTTCGTTCGGCAACGTCTTCGCGAGCGCCGTCAGCTGCGCGGATGCGGCATTCGCCGGCAACTTGGGGTAGCGCGCAGCGACCGTATCGAGCGTCCCCAGCCCTCCCGGCCACGGTCGCGCGGCCGCGGTGGCCACCGCTTCCGGCGTGCGGAACCACGACACCACCCACACCCCGATGCCGACGATCGCCGCAAGAATGCCAATCACGATCAGCGCTTTTTTCATCGCGCGTCAGCTTAGAACGCAGCGCGCGCGAAGCCAATGGCGCAACGCGCGCCGTCACCGATTACCATTCGCGCATGCGACGCCTCGTCGTAGTCCTGGCTCTCCTCGTCACGCTCCCCTCCACGTTCGCCGCGAAGCATCGCGCCGTCTCCAAACCACCCAGCGAAGAAGGGCTCTCCGCCGAGGCGTGGCTGAAAGCGCACGCGATTCCGTTTGCCACGACGGAGCCCGGCAGCGGCGTCGACGATCTCCGCGTTCTCTCTCCCCTCATCGGCAACGCCCGCATCGTCTCCCTCGGCGAAGCCACGCACGCCTCGCACGAGTTCTTCGCCATGAAGCACCGCATGCTCGAGTACCTCGTGCGCGAGAAAGGCTTCACCGTTTTCTCGATGGAAGCGACGCTCGCCGATTGCGATCGCATCAATGACTACGTGCAAACCGGCAACGGCGATCCCGCCGCTCTCCTCCACGAGCTAGGCTACTGGGTCTGGAGTACCGACGAAGTGCTCGCGCTGATCCGCTGGATGCGCGCGTACAACGAGACGCGCGGCGACAAGCCCGCGCTCAGTTTCCGCGGCTTCGACGAGCAGATCGCGACCGTCGCCGCGCAGCAACTCGACGCGTACCTGCACCGCGTCGACTCCGCGAACGCCACGTCAACGATGCAGCTGTACGACTGCATGAAGTTGTATCAGGCCAATCCCGGCGGCTACAGCAAGCTGCCGCTCGCGACGAAAGACCAGTGCCGCGCGAATCTTACGCAGCTGCACGACACGGTCGCCGCGCGGCGCGAGGCGTACATCGCGGCGTCGAGCGCCGCCGAGTACGAGCGCATGCTTCGGTACGCGCGCACGATCGTGCAGACCGAGGAGACGAACGCGGAGCGGACGGACGAGAACGTGCGCGACCGCTTCATGGCGGAGAACATCGCCTGGATCGCGAACACCGAACATGCGGGAGAGAAAGTTGTGGTGTGGGCGCACAACGGCCACGTCGCGGCGGAGCTCGACTACCAGATGGGCTCGTACTTGCGTCGCGAATACTTTCCCGGGTCGCAGATGGTCATCTTCGGATTCGCCTTCGGACATGGCGCCTTCCACGCGTACGACATCGCCGCGCAGCGCAACACCGTCTTCACCGTCGTGTCGCCCGAGGATGGACACGAAGCGTTCTTCCGCACGGCCGCGTTGCCGCTCATGTTCGTCGACCTGCGCAACGCCAGCTCACGCGCCGCGCGCGAGCTGTTCGACAACACATCGAAGACGATGTGGGAGATCGGCGCCGGCTTCGACGCCGCGCATCCGGAAGTGTTTCGTCCTACGCAAATCCTCTCGCGCAACTACGACGTGCTGATCTGGATCGAATCGGTCGCGCCGACGCACCTCCGCTGACTAAAATTGCACCAAGCGAACGGGCAGTTGAGGGCATCCTCTCTGCATGGCAAAGTCAGCTTCTGCCAATGACCACACTCGTTGACGACACTTCCACTTCCATCTCGGCGCGACTGGCGGCGATCACGCGGGCGGCCGAGGTGTTGTGTGGCGGGGCGCGGGGACGCGAGCTGATGCAGCAACTGCTCGACGCCACAGCCACGATCATCCCCGCGGATGCGCACGCCATCTGGCGCTACGACGCGGGCCAGCATCAGTGGCAGATGGCCGCGGGACGCGGGCTGCGGCATCCGGAAGTAGAACAGGTGCAGACGGATCACGGCGAGAGCATGCGTCTCGACGAGCCGTTCCTCCTCACCGACCTCTACACGCCCGAGCTGCAACAGCGGCGCGCGTTTTACGAGCGCGAGCAATTTTGCGAGACGCTGGTCATTCCGCTGCGCATCCGCGACGAAGCGGCGTCGACGATCGCCTGCTACTTCCGCAAGCATGGCGAGCACGCCACGATCGATCTCGAGCTGGCGCGCGTGCTCGCCGCCATCACCACCGCGCTCACCGCGCCGAAGTTCGATCGCTTCGCCGACGCCGCGCGCGCCGTCAGCGCGGAGCTCGATTTACACAAGCTGGTGCAGATCGTCACCGACGCGGCGACCGAGATGACCGGCGCGCAGTTCGGCGCGTTCTTCTACAACGTTGTCGATCAGGCCGGCGAGTCGTACATGCTTTACACCATCGCCGGCGTGCCGCGCGAAGCGTTCGCGAAGTTCCCGATGCCGCGCAACACCGCGGTGTTCGAGCCGACCTTCAGCGGCACGGCCACCATTCGCAGCGCGAACATCCGCAAGGATTCGCGCTACGGCCACAACCCTCCGCATCACGGGCAACCTCCGGGGCATCTGCCGGTCGTCAGCTATCTGGCCGTGCCGGTCAAATCGCGCTCCGGCCAGGTCGTCGGCGGACTCTTTTTCGGTCATGAGGAAGAAGGCGTCTTTGGCGAAGCGGAGGAGCATGTCGCCGAAGCGCTGGCCGCGCACGCCGCGATCGGCATCGACAACGCCCGTCTCTACGATGCGCTGCAGCGTGAGCGCGAACGGCTGGCGCGCAACGAAGCGCGGTATCGCGCGCTCGTCTTCGCCGCGCCGTCGCAGCAGGCCATCTGGGTCGCGAATGCCGACGGCACGCTGAACGACGACAACTCGCAATGGCGCGCGGTGACCGGCCAGACGCGCGAGCAAACGATGAACTGGGGTTGGATCGATGCGATCCATCCCGCCGATCGCGAGCGCACCGCGCAAACGTGGCGCGACGCCGTCGAAAACCGCACGACGTACGACACCACTTATCGCTTGCGTGTGGCCGACGGCTCGTACCGCTGGTTCGCCGCGCGCGGCGTGCCGGTGCTCGACGAGAAAAACGAAATCGTCGAATGGGTCGGCACCGTCATCGATGTGCACGACAAGAAGACGAACGATGACGGCCTGCGCTTCCTGGCCAAGGCCAGCGATCTCTTCGCGTCGTCGCTCGATTACGAAACGACGCTGGCCAGCCTCGCCCATCTCGCCGTTCCGGAGATCGCCGACTGGTGCGCCGTCGACATTGTCGACGAAGAGAGCGGCGCGCTGCGTCGTCTCGCGGTCGCGCATGCCGATCCCGAAAAGGTCACGCTCGCTGAAGATTACCGGCGCCGGTATCCGCCCAATCCGGAGACCGACGCGGTCTTCAACGTCATTCGCACCGGCCAGCCGCAGTTCGTGCGCGAGATCACGCCGGCCATGCTCGACACGATCGCCGACCCCGAGCAGCGCGAGATTCTTCGCAACCTCGGCATCGTCTCGCTGATGATCGTCCCGCTCCGCGCGCGCGGCCGCGTCCTCGGCGCCGTGATGTTCGTCTCCTCCGACTCCGGACGCCGCTTCAGCAGCGCCGACGTGGAGCTCGCGGAAGAATTCGCGCGTCGCGCGTCCATCGCCATCGACAACGCGCGCCTCTTCCGCGATGCACAGGCCGCGAATCGCGCGAAGGACGAATTCCTGGCCACGCTGTCGCACGAGCTGCGCACGCCGCTCACGGCGGTGGTGGGCTGGGCGCGCATGATGAAGATGGGGCTGAGCCCCGAGGAGATGACGGAGGCCATCGATGCGATCGAGAAGAGCGCGTCGGCGCAGACGCAGCTGATCGAGGACATCCTCGACATGTCGCGCATCATGGCCGGAAAGCTCAGCCTCGAAAGCGACCGCGTCGATCTCTCCGCCATCGCCGAAGCAGCCATCACCACCGTGCAGCCGAGCGCCGCGACGCAACGCGTCGAGATCGTGACGAGTTTCCCGCGCACGCTGCCGCCGGTGGCCGGCGATGAAACGCGGCTGCGGCAAGTGATCTGGAATCTGCTGACGAACGCGATCAAATTCACGCCGCCCGGCGGCAGCGTCCTGCTGCGCGTCGCGCAGAACGACAAGACCGTGAAGCTTTCCGTGCGCGATACGGGCAAAGGCATCTCGCCCTCGTTCTTGCCGCACGTCTTCGAGCCGTTCCGGCAGCAGGACAGCTCCAGCACCCGCGCCTACGGCGGCATCGGCCTCGGCCTCGCCATCAGCCGCTACATCGTCGAGCTGCACGGCGGACGGATCACCGCGGAGAGCGAAGGCGAAGGCCGCGGCGCAGTGTTCACGGTCGAGCTGCCCGTGCTTCCGCCGGAACGCGCGGGAACCACGGCGCGCGTGCACGTGCCGCCGACCATCGAACTGCCGCCGCTCGATGGCATCAGCGTGCTGGTGATCGACGATCAGTCGTACACGCGCGATGTGATCGCCGCGATTCTGCGCCGCGCGAATGCGATCGTATCGGTCGCGTCGTCCGCACGCGGCGGATTGGAAGCGATCGCGGAGCGCATGCCGAACGTCATCGTGTGCGACATCGCCATGCCGGAGGAAGACGGTTACGCGTTCGTGCGCAGGCTCCGCCAGCTGGAACCGCCGATGAATGCAATTCCGGTCGTCGCGCTGACCGCGTTCGGACGCCCGGAAGATCGCGAGAACGCGCTGCGCGAAGGCTTCAACGCGTACATGAAGAAACCGGTGGAGCCGGCGCAACTGGCGGAAGTGGTGAGGAACGCGGCGCGCGCGTAGGCGCCGGCGCTACGCCGTCCGTTCCAGGATCGCTTCCACCACGCGCCGCAGTTCGCGCGGCTCGAGCGGTTTCTGCATCGCCACGCGCACGAGCTGCGGATCGAGATCGGGTACGTGATCGTCGGTCACGGCGGAGAGCACGATCACCGGTGTGTTGATGGCGTGCGCCTTCATGAAATCGATCACTTCCAAGCCGTTCACGCGCGGCATGAGCAGGTCGAGCACGATCACGCCGTAACTCTCGCGCTGCAGCAACGCCACGGCCGCTTCGCCATCCACCGCGATGTCGACGGCGATGCCGTCGCGGCGCAGCACGGTGGCGATGATCTGGCGGATGGCGGGGTCGTCGTCGACGATCAATACGCGGGATGCGTTCAAAACGGCACGCTCCTCACGCCACCGCAAAGTCCGTGGCGCTTTCGTCGAATCGTCGCACGAATGCCTCGACATCCGACGCGCGCATCGGCTTGCTGAAGAGATAACCCTGCATCGCGTCCGCCCCTTGCGTCTCCACGAGCTCCTGCTCGACTTCCGTTTCGATCCCTTCCGCGATGACGTAGAGACCGAGACTGTGGCCGAGCTGAATGATCGAGGCGAGGATGGCGGTGTCGTTGTCGCGCTGCACGTCGCGCAGGAACTCGCGATTGATCTTCAGAGTGTGCAGCGGCAATCGTTTGAGATAAACGAATGACGATTGGCCGGTGCCGAAATCATCGACGGCGATCTTCACGCCGAGCGTGCGCAGCGCATCGAGCACGCTGAGCGTCCATTCCAGATTCTGCATCGCCGCGCTCTCGGTGACCTCCAGCTCCAGATCGGCCGGCGCAAGTCCGTTCTCCTGCAGCACTGCGTGCACGTCGTGAATGAAATTCGGCTGCGTGATCTCATGCGCCGAAAGATTCACCGCCACATGAAAATGCGGCAATCCCGCGGCGCGCCACTGCGCGAGCTGCGCGCAAGCCGCACGCAATGCCCAGGCGCCGATCGGAATGATCAGCCGCGTTTCCTCTGCGAGCTTGATGAAGTCTGAGGGGCTGACCACGCCATGTCCCGGGCGGTTCCAGCGGATCAGCGCTTCGAACGAGCGCACGCGGCGCGTGACGCGATCGACGATCGGCTGGTAGAGCAATTCGAATTCGCCGCGATCGACCGCGCGGTGCAGGCTGAGCTCGAGTTCCAGGCGCTCGGTGTAGCGCGCGTTCATCGACGTGGCGAAGAGACGCACGGTGTTGCGGCCGGCGTCTTTCGAGCGATAGAGCGCCGCGTCCGCATGCTTGAGCAGCGTGCCGACATCTTCCCCATCCGTCGGGAACATGCTGATGCCGATGCTGGCCGTGACGTGCAGCTCGTGTCCATCCACCACGATCGGCGTGCGCACGACCTGCAGGAGTTTGCGTCCGATGCCGCCCGCATCTTCCGCGCGTTCCACGTCCGGCGTGATGACGGCGAACTCGTCGCCGCCGAGGCGGGCGATGGTGTCGTCGACGCGGAGTGCGTCGCGCAAACGGCGGCCGACCACCTGCAGCAGCTTGTCGCCCGCCGCGTGGCCGAGCGTGTCGTTCACCACCTTGAAGCGATCGAGATCGATGTACATCACCGCCAGCCCGCGCTCGCGGCGGCGCGCCTGTTCCATCGCGTGCTCGAGGCGATCGTGAAAGAGAAAGCGATTGGGCAGATCGGTGAGGCTGTCGCGGTACGCGAGCGTTTCGAGTTGCTGCTCCGCGAGCTTGCGCTCGGTGACGTCGCGATAGTTGATGACGATGGCGCGCACCGACTGGTTGAAGAGCAGGTTCTTATAGACGCCCTCCATCCAGATGTAGCCGCCGCCCGCGTGCAACAGACGGAGCTCGCCGCGCGCTTCGTTCCCGTCGGCCTCCAGCAATTCACGCAATCTGCGGCGCGCGTGCTCGAGCTCAGAGGGATGAACGAGCTCGGCGAAGTTGCGGCCGATCAGCGAATCGTTCGGATAGCCGAGGAGGCGTTGGGTGGAGGGGCCGGTGTAGAGGAAGTTGCCGCGCGCGTCGACGAGCGCGATGCCTTCCGAGCTGTTCTCCACCAGCGCGCGGAAACGGTCTTCGCTCTGCGCACGCGCCACCTCCGCGCGCCGCCGCGCTTCTTCATTCTCCGCGCTGGCGATCATCGCGCCGCTGACGTCGGCCACGGCGCGCAGAAAGTCGATTTCATCCGGTGCAAACTGCCGCCGCTCGTTTGTGTAGGCGGTGAGCACGCCGAAGAAGCCTTCGCGGATGCGGATGGGCACGCACGCGCCGGCCTCGACGCCGTGCGCTGCCACCAGATGATCGCCGCGCAGCCGCGGATCGGCGGCCGGATTCGTGAAGACGACCGGCTCGTTCGCGATCAATGCGTAGAGCAGCAGCGGGCGGTGCTCGTCGCCGTCATCGTTGCAAGCCGAGAACGTTTCGTCCGTGCCGACGCCGAAGCGCAGCTTCCACGCGCCGCCGGTGAATTCGAGCACGGAGACGTAACTGGTGCCGAGGACCCATTCGACGAGTGCGCAGGTCTGGCCGACCAGGATGGTCACGTCGACGCCGGTCAGCGCCGCTTGCCCAAGCTCCGCCAGCGCGGATTGCTGCCGCCGTCGCCGAGCGATCTCCGCCTCGGCCGCGGTTTCCAATTGTTCTGCCACCCGAACCCAACACCCCGTGCGGAACCAATGCCATGATCAGCCTCGAGGTTGACTGACCGTGCAAACGTTGCGGCCGCGCCAAAGCAGCACGGTGGCAAAGACGGGCGCGAGCAGCGAAGCGGCGATGATTACGCCGTCGGTCCAGCGTTTCGCGCGCGGGACGTTCCAGCGCGCCGCCTGCACCGTCGTCAGCACCGCATCCGCAGCGGTGGCAACGGCTGCGGCACGGGCGAGTTGCGGGCGCCACTCCTTTGCCAGCGTGAAGAGCACGGCGGCAAGTACGGTATCGAACGACACCCACATCCAGCGAATGCGCCGGCTGGGAAACCAGCGCTCGTTCGTCATCGCGAGAGTCGCGATCCACGGCACGAGCAACGCGGCCAATGCCGCGGCCACTGGCTGTGGCGAACGGAGCATTGCGCGAAACGCAAACGGCACGAGGCGTCCTTGCGCAAACGCGACGAGCACGTCGTACAGCGCACCGACTGCCGTACGTCCCTCGGGATACGCGAGATAGATGGGATCCCATGCATCCGGACGGAACTTGGCCTTGAACGCACGCAGGCCGTCGAAGCTGTAGAAGTGGCTGGACGCGCGCCGCATCCAGCGCATCCAGTTGGCGTCGCCGGCGAGCGGGACGAGGCCGAGGGTGGCGAAGCCATCGCCGAGCTCGCGCATGGCGAAATCGACGAGCGCCTCGGTCGTCCCATTCGGCGCGCGCGGATCGCGGAGGATGTCTTCGAAGAACCAGCCGTCGCGGCGGTAGACCGGCACCGCGACGAGCAGACCGACGATGGCGTCGCGTTGCCGCGCGACGAAGTAGCGGCGCTGATCGGGAAAGACGAACGGATGCAGCGCCACGAGAAAGGCCATGGCCGGCATCTTCCGCGTCGAGAGCCAGCGTTCGATGAGCTGCTGGATGCCGGCGCGTGTGGCGGCATCGCGCGGATCGGCGCGCTCGACGACAACGCCCTTGGCCCGAGCGCGACGAAGCTGCTCGCGCAAACTGCGATGGCCGCGATGCCGCTCGCTCCAGCTCGTCGCGCCGTTCCACACCGGCTGCTGCCCGACCGCGACGGCAGGCAAGCCGATCGCGCGAAGAAAGCGCTGCTCGACCGCAAAGAACGCCACGCGACGGCGCGAACGGCGCGCATGTTCGACGAATCGCGCGGCCACTTCGCCGATGCGCTCTTCCGGCGCGATCGGTGAGCCCGCGACCACCCACGCCCTCCCCGCTTCCACATACGCGACGCAGGCGTCATCGCCATCGAGCCAGTAGCGAAACTCCGGCTCGAGGATCTGGAAGGAGGTGGCGTTCCAGCCGTGGCGTTTGAGGAGTTCGAGGATGTGCGCGCGCACGCTGCTTTGAGCACGCAGACGTTGTGCCGGAATGGGAGTCGTCGAGTCTCAGAGTCGTAGAGTCTCAGAGTGGTGACGGTCGACGACGCGCGTGCTGCGTAACCGTGCTCCTCTGCGACTCTGCGACTCGACGACTCTGCGACTCCCACCGGTGCGTCACTTGCACCCGCAACCCATCATGAACGATCGTCCCGACGTCGTCGTCATCACCGGTGCCTCCGCGGGCGTCGGCCGCGCTGTGGCGTGCATGTTTGCGAAGCGCGGCGCGCGCATCGGACTCATCGCGCGCGGTCTGGAGCGTCTCGAATCGGCGAAGCGCGAAGTGGAATCGCTAGGCGGGCAAGCGCTGATCGTGCAGGCTGATGTAGCCGACGCAGATCGCGTCGAGCGCGCGGCCGAGCTGGTCGAGGAAGCGTTCGGCTCGATCGACATCTGGGTCAACAACGCCATGGCCTCGGTCTTCGCGCCGGTGAAGGAGCTCACCGCCGACGAAGTGAAGCGCGTCACCGAAGTCACCTACCTCGGCTACGTGCACGGCACGATGGCCGCGCTGCGGCGCATGCTGCCGCGCAACCACGGCACGATCGTGCAGGTCGGCTCCGCGCTCGCCTATCGCGGCATCCCGCTGCAAGCGGCGTATTGCGGCGCGAAGCACGCCATCCAGGGATTCAACGACTCGCTCTACGCGGAGCTGCTGCACGACGGCAGCGATGTGCATCTGACGATGGTGAATCTCCCCGCCATCAACACGCCGCAGTTCGATTGGGTGCTCAGCAAGTTGCCGCGCCGCGCGCAGCCCGTGCCGCCGATCTTTCAACCGGAAGTGGCCGCGCAGGCGATCGTCTGGGCCGCGTATCACCGCCGCCGCGAGCTGAACGTCGGCTGGCCCACGACCAAAGCAGTGATCGGCAACAACCTCGCGCCGTGGTACGCGGATCGATATCTCGCGAAGAACGGCTTCGATTCACAACAGACGTCAGAGCCGGAAGATCCGGAGCGTCCGAACAACGTGTGGGAGCCGGTGCCCGGCGACACGCACGGCACGCACGGGCGCTTCGATGCGCGCACGAAAGACATGAGCTGGCAGTTACTGGCCAATGAGAATCGCGGCGTGCTGTGGGCGCTCGGCGGCGTGGCACTCGCGCTGGCGATGCTGAAACGAAGGCGCTAACCCATCGCACGACTCTACG
>DASSMK010000238.1:0-12705 GCA_035688915.1 Thermoanaerobaculia bacterium | reverse complement strand
GGGCCCGTGGCCCGGCCGCCGGAGGCCTCCCGTCGTCGTCGCTCGCTAAGCTTCGCCGCCGAGGAGCGATTTGAACTGCTCCTTGTCGATTGCTTTTTCGTATGCGGCGCGGGCGGTGATCTTTCCATCGGCTACGAGCTGCTTGAGCGACGTGTCCATGTCGATCATCCCTTGCGTCTGGCCGGTCTGGATGGCCGAGGTGATCTGGCCGTTCTTCCCTTCGCGGATCATGTTGCCGATGGCGGGCGTCGCGAAGAGGATCTCCAGCGCTGCGATGCGGCCGCCGCCGACTTTCGGCAGCAGCTGCTGCGCGACGACGGCACGAATCGTTTCGCCGAGGACGTTGCGGATGCCTTCCTGCTCCGACGCCGGGAAGACGCTCACTACGCGGTCCATGGTCTTGGCGGCGTTGTTCGTGTGCAGCGTGCCGAAGACGAGCGTGCCGCGCTCGGCGGCGTTCAGTGCCATCGCGATCGTCTCGAGATCGCGCATCTCACCGACCAGGATGATGTCGGGATCTTCGCGTCCTGCGGCCTTCAGCGCTTCGGCGAAGCTGCTGGCGTGCGAGCCGATCTCGCGCTGGTGCACGAGGCACCGCTTGTTCGGATGAATGAACTCGATCGGATCTTCGATCGTGATGATGTGCAGATTTCGTTTGTCGTTGATCAGATCGATGATCGCCGCGAGCGTCGTCGACTTGCCCGAGCCGGTGGGGCCGGTGACGAGCACGAGACCGCTGCGCAGATTGCCGATGCGGCGCACCTGCTGCGGCAGCCCGAGCTGCTCGGTGGTCATGATCTTCGTCGGGATGACGCGGAAGACCGCACCGGCGCCGCGCTGCTGGCGGAACAGGTTCACGCGATAGCGCGACATGCCGGGGATTTCGTACGCAAAGTCGGCGTCGCCGGTCTTGAACTCTTCCCAGACGCGCGGCGGCGCGATCGGCTGCAGCAGCTCGGTGAAATCGTGCTCGTTGATGACGCGGTAGCGGATCACTTCCATCGAGCCCGAAGAGCGAAGCATGGGCGGGCGTCCGACGGTCAGATGGAAATCCGACGCGCCGCGGTCGTTCATCAGTTTGAGGAAGCGATCGATTCGTTGCATCGCGTCAGAGTTCCGGCGAGTTGAGGAATTCGCTCGAGACGAGCGCCTCGAAATCTTCTTTTTTCTGGGCGCCCATGTACGCCGTCTCGGGCGTGATGAGCTGGCGCTGCACGAGATCCTTCAGCGCCTCATCGAACGTCTGCATGCCTTGCGAGCGGCCGATCTGCATGGCCGAGTAAATCTGAAACGTCTTGTCGTCGCGGATCATGTTGGCGATGTTGATGGTCCCTTTCAGCACCTCGAACGCAGCGACCTGACGCCGCCCTTCTTTGGCGGGGAAGAGCTTTTGCGCGACGCAGTACTTCAGCGATTCGGAAAGCGACGCGCGGATCTGCGGCTGTTCGTCGGCCGAGAAGCTGAGGATCATCCGATCGATCGCTTTGGCGGCGCTTGTGGAGTTCAACGTGCCGAGGACGATGTGGCCGGTTTCGGCGGCGGTGAGCGCGAGCGCGATCGAGTCGTTGTCGCGCAGCTCGCCGATGACGATGACGTCCGGATCCTCGCGCAGCGCGGCGCGCAGCGCACGCGCGTACGAGACCGTGTGCGTGCCCACTTCGCGCTGATTGATCAGGCAGTTCTTGAACGGATGGACGAACTCGATCGGATCTTCCATCGTGATGACGTGGTGGCTCTTCGTTTCATTGAAGAGATTCACCAGCGCCGCGAGCGTTGTCGATTTGCCGCTGCCGGAAGGCCCGCAAATCAGCACGAGGCCCTGGTGGTAATCGGCGATGTCTGCGAGATGCGCGGGCAGGCCGATGTCGGAGATCGTCGGCGGGCGTTCCGGGATGACGCGGAAGACCGCGCTGTAGCCGCGGTGATCGACGAAGACGTTGACGCGGTAGCGCCCCGCCTGCGGCATGTAGTAGCAGAAGTCGAGCTGCTGATGCTGTTTGAGATGCGCCCACTGCTGCTCGGTCATGACCTCGCGCAGCATCGATTCGGTGGCGTCCGGCGTGAACGCATCGCCCTGCGCGCGCACGAGCTCCTGGCCGGAGCGAATGATCGGCGGCTGCCCGATGGCGAGATGAAAGTCCGAGGCCAGCTGATTGCGCGTGGCGATCAGCAGCGCGTTCAATCGCGGCTCGCCCTGCGACGCTCGCATCGACAGCGCGGCGGTGCGCAATCCATCCAGATCGGCTTGCGCTCCGGTTTTCGCGCTGAGCTCTTCGACGATTTCCAGCGCGCGCGTGCGCACGTTGCGATCCGGATCTTTCGTGGCGACGGACATCAGCGCTTGCAGCACCTGCGGATGGTTGAAGAGCCGCAGCGCCTGCATGACTTCGATGCGCACGTCGGGCTGCGGATCGGCGAGCACTTTGCCGAGCGCCGGCAGCGCGCGGATGTCGCCGATGCGTCCCAACGCTTCAACCGCGGTCCACCGCACTTCTTCGTCCGCCAGCGCGCCGATCAGAGCTTCGGTCGCACGCGGATCGCGCAGGTGGCCAAGCGTGTCTGCGGCGGCGATGCGCACCCACCAGTCTTCGTCTTTGAGCAGCGGGATGAGCGGCGCGACGAGCCGCTTGTCATCGAAAGATGCCGCCAGACCAATGGCCGCGGCGCGCAGATCGTTGTCGGGATCGCCGAGGAGATCGATGACGGCTTCGACGAGATCGGGACCGAATTCGCGCAGTGAATCGAGCGCGCGATTGCGAACGAATCCCGCCAGCGTTTTCGAGAAGTTGATGTAGCGCCGGATCATGTCCACGCGATCCGGCACGCGCACGAGAATCTTCAGGACGGCCGAGCGCGTGCCCGCGTCGCCCGTGGCGAGGAGCGGCAGGATCAGCGGCACGACGTCGCGCTTCTGCGCGACGTTGCCGAGCGCTTCGGCGATGGTTTGCTGCACGTTGTAGCGAACGTTCGGCAGCTGCTGCACGAGCAGCGGCAGCGACGCCTCAGGCGCCCGCGCCGCAAGAAATTGCACGGCCGCTTCGCGCACTTCGTCCTGCTTGTCCTGCGCGAGCGTCTGCCAGCGCGGCAGCGACGCGGCGTCGAGCGGCAGCGTGGCCAGCCGCTCGATGTAGCGCATCCGTTCATCGAAATCGACGACCGATTCGAGTTGCCAGAGGATCGGCTCGAGCGCTTTGGTCGGCGGCGCTTCGGCAACGACACGCCGCGCGATCTGCTGGATCTCGCGCGCTTCCGCGTTCGCTTTCTCCGGTACAACTAAGAACGCGCCGAGGCGCTGCTCGAGGCCGGGAATGCCAAGCGCGAAGAGAACGCTCGACGCCGCCCGCATCGCCACTTCCGGCTTCCCCTTCGCCTCGGTCAGAAAATGATCGACTGTCTCCGGGGAGCGGAGGCGCTGCAGGATGGTGGTGGCGGTGTCGCGAAACGCGCGGTCGGGACGAAAGAGCATCCACACCACATCGCGCGCCTGCACGCCTTCGGCACCGGCGACGCGGCCGAGCAGCTCATCGCGCTCGTCCTGCGAGGCATACGCCTTGTTCGCAAGCTTCTTGATCGTCTCTTTGAGATCGGACTGGAAGAGGGCCACTGGCGCGAAAGTATAGCGGCGGAACGCCTAACTTCGCGGCCGCTCCAACTCCGCACGATCCCACTTGCCCGCGTTCGCCGCGGCCTCGTACGTCGATTGACAGTAATCGAGCAGCGCCTGGCGCGGATCGCTGGCGGCGCGCACGTCGTCGTAATGAAGATAGAAGCCGCCCAGGGCTTCGTTGTAGTACGTGGCGGCGGGAGCTACGGGCGCGGTGCGGAAGCCCGCGGGTTCCGGTGAGGCGTACGAGTAGAACGAGGCTCTCGGCAGGCGGCTGTCGCCGGGCCAGAAGCCGACGCTGCTCACTTCGTGCGAGTACGCCTCGCGCGTCGCGGCATCGGCTTCGGGGCGATCGGGTGCACGGCGTCCGGAGAAGCGCGTCACGGCGAGATCGAAACTGCCCCAGAAGAAATGCACCGGGCTGCACTTGCCGATGAAGCGCGCGCGGAACTCGGTGAAGATGTTGTGCGCGTTCGCCAGCGCGACCCAGAAGCGCTCCACGGCCGCGCGGTCGTAGCTGCGGTGCTTCTCATCGCGATCGAGCGGAATCACGTCGTGCGGAATTTCCACCGGCGTCGTCCAGATGTCGCACGCGATGTTGACCGAGCGCAGCACGGAGAAGATTTCGTCGTACAGATTGGCCACGCTGCGCGGGGCGAGTGGAATGTCGTGCGCGGCGCCGTCGCTCACGCGGATGTGCAGCACGTGCGCGATGAAATCGAACTCCATGTCGAACCAGCGGTCGTCATACGGAATGAGCGACGTGGTCAGCCCGCGCGCGGTGACGTACAGCGGCACGTTCCACCAGTGATTCACCAGCGGCGTGAGCGTCATGCGGATCTTGCCGACGACCTGCGTCCAGCGATGCAGCGTCTCGCGCGTGTCGGTCCAATCTTCGTAGGGGAGCGCCGGCCAGTTCATTTCGACCTCCAGTCGACGCTCCCCATTGTGACGCACTACCGCACAGGCACCGGCTCGAATTTCCAGCGCGCGTTGGCGTTCTTCGGATCGCCTTTCTTCGTCAGATACGGCGACTCGTCGGACAGCCACATGTACTGCAGATTCGGCTGCAACTGGATCGTGATCGCGTCGCCGTACGCCGCGGTTTTGAATGTGGTCGGATCGAGCGGGGCGGGCGCATAGAGCTTCACCGCGTTCGTGATGGCGCGATGGCTGAGGAAGAGCAGCGGATCGTCGATCGCGCGATACGAAGTGTCGACCGCGATCAGATCGAGCGGATATGCGCCGGCCCGGCAGTACACCAACGCGTCCGGCTTGACCTCTTTCTGCAAAGTGCTGATCAATTCGCCGTTGCCGACGCTCCGGATGCGCACGCGCACGCCGGTGTCCGCAGGCCGGTCCGGAATCTTGTACGAAGAATCAGGCGTCTCGAGCTTGGCGAGATTCCGCCAGCGCCACGCGAACCAGAGGTGCAGCTGCGTGTCGAAGAGATCCGAGTAGCCGGCCCACGGCAACGCGTTGTAAAGGCAGACGCGCTGATCGGCGATCAGCTTCTTCGCCCGCGCCTCGGGCGTGATGTCGCCGAACTCCGACTTGATCATGCACTGCCGCACCGATTCGCCGGTCGGATCTTCGGCCGCCGGCAGGACGAAAGTTTTCCCGCGATGCGCAGGCTTGTCGTACCAGGCCAGCATCGCATCCTCATCGCCCCACAGCCACGTGCGCGCGAGCTTCGTCGCCTCCGCGCGCGCGGCGCTCTCGCGCTGCTCCGGCCGTAGTGCCATCGTGCGGATGAATGCGGCCCAGAGGTCCTTCGACGCTTCCATCGCGACGAGCGGCGGCACCTTCATCGCGCTCGGCTTGTACGTTTCCCAACCGCCGAGAACGCCCCTCTCTTTCCAGATCACATCGCCGCTCGAATAGTCGAGCACCGCGTCTTGCGAATGCGAATGCTGCTCGGACGTCGTCGCGCACATGTACGCCTTCACCTGGCGCACGAGCACGTAGTTGTCGAGCTTTCCGTCGTCGTCGTATTCGACGCGCACGGTGTGCTCGGTGCTGAAGGAGTCCTGGAACATATGCACGGCGCGGCCGAAGAGGAAGTAGTTGCGATCGACGCTGACGGCGGTGGAGCCGACCGCGCCGCCGTCGTAGGCCGACATCTCGGTGCGCGGCGCGGTGGCTGCGGCCACGAAGTATTCGACGAACCGATCGCGTGAACTGCGCGCGCTGTTCACGCCGCCGACCGCTTCGCGATCGTCCCAGCGGCGCATGAAGTGGTCGTGCTGCACTTCCACCGCTTCCTGCGAGACGGAGTCGAAACAGTTCTTGGAGGTGAGCGCGTTGTAGCCGCCGATGTCGACCCAGCGCTGGCCGAGGATGGCGTCGAGCACGAGCTTGTAGCGCGAGCGGTACGTGTTCTCGCTGATGGGCATCGATTTGATGCGCGCCACTTCGGCCTTCGCAGCAGGCGACGAAAGGTCGGTGTTCGTTGCCCGTCCGCGCGTCCAGTTGCGGCGCGGATCGCGTGGATCGCTGACGTCCGGCTCCTGCGGACTGCCGGTGAATCCGATCAACTCGATGGCCGAGGTGCGCGTCAGCCATTCGTGTCCCATCGGCACGGCGTCACCGAATCCGATACCGAACGCACGTTGCGTGAATGCGGCGACGCGCACCGCAGGGATGAGCAGAACCGTGAGCAACACGAGGGGGATGATGCGAAGACGTGGTGTCATGACTCCCTCCTGACGCCGAGCAATAGGTATGTGTGGGGGGATAGCGGTCACAAGCATACAATTGATCGCCAAGGAGCATGCCGTGATCGCAGAATTTCGAGGGTTTCTCACGAAGACGAACGCGCTCGCGCTGGCCGTGGGCGTGATCATTGGCGCCGCGGTCGGCAGCGTCGTTTCCGCGTTGTCGGCGGACATCCTGATGCCGATCGTCAGCTTGTTTCTGCCGGGCGGCAGCTGGCGCGACGCGAAGGTGGTGCTGAGCCATTCCACCGACGCGGCAGGGAAGGTGACCGAGAACGCAATTCTCTACGGCCACTTCCTCGGCACGGTCGTCGACTTCGTGATCGTGTCGTTCGTGCTGTTCCTGATTGTGAGGACGCTGGTGAAGCCGGTGCCGGTCGCCGCGGCGGCGCCGACGAAGTCATGCCCCGAGTGCCTGGAGATGATCCCGCTGGCCGCGCGGCGTTGCCGTGCGTGCACGGCGACGTTGGGAGCATAAAAAGCATCGGGAATCGCGCGGCCGTGGCCCTCTCCTCTTCGCGGAGGCGAACGATGCGCAACACGATTTCCCGGAGCGGTGCTCTTCTCGTTTTCACTCTCGTTCTCACGGCGTGCGGCACGACGACTTCACCCTACGCGCTGATTCGCGAGCGCGATGCGTCGCGAAAGCAAATCAAATACAGCAAACTCATTACGGAGCTCGCCACGACGAAACCGGACCTCGTCTACATGCGCGACGCTGCGGTGCTCAGTGCGGCCGTCTATCGCCGTGCGGCCGAGCTGCCGCCGGTGAACGGGTGGACCGAAATGGCCGGCGTGCCGCAGCCGGAGCCGATCGCAAAGCGACTGCACACTGCGGGACTCGTTTACGGCGTATGGGTCAACCAATCGACGAGGCCCGTCACGGCGATGCTCGTTTTTCGCGGTACGGCGCAAGCGGCCGATTGGTATTCGAACCTTCGCTGGATCACGGCCGCGATTCCGCTCGTGGAAGACGATTACGACCAAACAATCCGCCTGACGACAGACATCGTGAAGAAGATTCGCGAGACGTACGGTCGCGACACCGTCATCTACTCCGCCGGCCACTCGCTCGGCGGCGGTCTCGCGCAGACGGCCGCGTACGCAGCGTGCGGCGACATCAAAGCGGCGTTTGCGTTCGATCCGTCGCCTGTGACGAAGCATCGCGTCGAGAATCAATGCACACCGGGTCACTCGGCGCAGCACTTCTACCGGATCTATGAGCGCAGCGAAGTGCTGTCACACGTCCGCTATGCCATCCGGCACGTCATTAACCTGCGCCAGGTGAACCCACACATCATGGAAGTGAAGGTCAGCCTTTTCAACGCGTACGGCATCGGCGCGCACAGCATTCAGCAACTGGCAACGCAACTCGACGCGGTGATCAATCAGCAAGCTGCACTCACACCTGCGCCCGCACCGGCAGCACCACCATCGGCACGCCGAGCCACTGCAGGCGGCGTTGAATGAGCGCCGGCGTTTCATTGTGCAGGAGGCGGTTGAAGATGCGCTCCTGACGGAAGACGAGTTTGCCGGAAATGATCGTGGCGCGCGGATAACGCAGCGCGATCTGCTCGCACACGGCCGTCGCTTCGGCCACCACTTCGATGCCGACGTCGGTCACTCCTTCCGCGGGAAATCCGAGGCGGCGCGCGAGGTCGACGTATTGGGCGACGTTCGCGTCCGTCTCGGATTGCAGCGCTTCGATTTCTTCACGTCCCTTGAAATGGCCGGAATCGACCACTGCGATCGAAACGAAGACGAACTGTTTGTACAGCCCGGGAAAGAAGCGCAGCGTCGACAGCAGCGTGTGCACGCCCAGGCCATTGAAGCCGTTGACGAGCAGCACGGCGGTCGGCGCGTTTGCATCCAGCGTCGCCTCGTTCGGCTTGCCGCTCGTCGGAATGCTGCCGAGAATCTCGTCGAGCTGGCGGACGCCGGCGCGAATCGAGGCGTAGTGCGTGTGCACGCGCAGGCACGCCATCACGAAGACGGTCGTAATCGCCACGGTCACCCAGCCGCCGTGGCTGAATTTCTCGAAGACGGTGACCGTCAAAATGCCGGCGCACATCACGAGCGCCAAACCGTGAATGAAGATGTGATACGCGCGCTGCCCGTCGCCTTTGCGCGGCCACCAGAAGCGCCACATTCCGAGCTGCGATAGCGTGAATGTGAGAAAGACGTTGATCGAATACATGACGATCAAGGTGTGGATGTTGCCGCGCGTATAGAAAAGCATGGCCAGCGCAGCGCTGCCCATCAACAACACGCCGTTCTGCATCGACAGTTGCTCCGACAGTGCCGCGAAGCGGTGCGGAAAAAATGAGTCGACGGCCATGCTGGCCATCACGCGCGGCCCATCGATGAACCCCGCCTGCGCCGCAACGAACAGCAGCAGCCCCTCGGAAATCAGCGTGATCAGCACCAGCCAGTAGCCTATCGGGACGCGGCCGAGGTGCCATCCGCCGAACGCGCTCTCCGCGAGCACGGCGTTCATCGTTTTGCCCATCACAGGAGTCGTGCGCAGCAGGAGATAGGCGACGAGAATGCCGGACGCGGTGACCGCCAGCGACAGCGCCATGTAGATCATGGTGCGCTTGCCGGTATGCACGCGCGGCTCGCGCATGATCTGCAGTCCGTTCGAGACCGCTTCAATGCCGGTGTACGTGCCTCCGCCCAGCGAGTAGGCGCGCAGGAAGAGCAGCAGCATCCCAACCACACCGAGCGTCGACATCCCGCGCGCATATTCAGCCGACAATTTGCGCGAGACTTCCGGCACCGCATCGAGATGCGTGCCGATCGAATCGGCGATCAGCAGGGCGTGCGTGGCCAGGAAGATCAGAAAGATGGGAGTCAATACTTTCACCGACTCCTTCACGCCGCGCAGATTCAGCGCGATGAGCAGCACGATGGCCGCCACTTCGGCAGGCATCTTCCACAGGTGCCACGCCTGCGGCATGAAGCTGAACATTGCGTTGCCGCCCGAGGCGATCGATACAGTGATCGTCAGGATGTAATCGACGACCAGCGCACAGCCGGAGATCACACCGATGCGCGGTCCGAGCAGCCGTGAGGCGACGACATACCCGCCGCCGCCTGCCGGAAACTGCTCGATGATGCTCGAATACGACGCCGAGAGAATCAGCACCGTAATGCCGGTCGCGGCGGCGAGAGCTAGCGCGAGGTACTGGTGCTCCCCCAGCGCGCGAAACGCCTCCTCGGGGCCATATGCCGATGACGACAACCCGTCCGCGCCGAGGCCGACCCACGCCAGAAAGGCGATGAGCGAGATCTTGTGCAGCGCGTGCGGATCGGTGACGTCGCGGCGCTCGCCGAGGATCTTGCGCTGCACACGATCGGCAAACGACTCGCGCGGCGAAGGCGATGACATGGACTCGGTCTTCAGCATGTGCTGTCATTCCTCGCGAATACGGCGGGCGAAAAGATCCAGACGAAGAAAAAGATGGTGCGCAGCAGCGGCCTCGCGGGCGAGCCGAGGAGCACATAGCAGCCGTGGCGCAGCAGGGCCGCGCCGGCGATCTCCGTGATGACCGCCAACAGCAGCCACGCGACGCCGACGCCCAGTGCATGCGAGACGTCAGCGTCCGGTGCGCACCGTCGCATGTAGACGTATGCGAACAGCACGATGGACGTCATCGCCACCGCTGCCGTGCCGGTCACGGTCAGCGACGATTCTTCGACGTGCGCTGCTGCGACGATGAGCGCCGCCGCGATCCAGCAGGCAAAAGCGAGCCAGGGATGCGCGTCGCTGGCCGTGGCGCCGTGAACGAGTATGGTCATCGCGCCCTCCTCACGTTCGCTACAACATGCGCAGGCACGCGCGGTTGCTAAGGAAGGCGAAAGGAGGCGCGGTGCAATCGCGAAAGAGTCTCTAAAGAAATCGTGAAGCTCACGCGGGCTCGGCGAGGAAGCGATAACCAACCCACGGCTCGGTGACGATGTAGCGCGGCGACGACGGGTCGGGCTCGATCTTCTTGCGCAAGGAGCTCATGTGCACGCGCACTGTGTCGGCGGTCGTGCCGGGCGCGTCGCGCCACACGCGCGCGATGATCTGCTCAGTGAACATCGGCTTGCCGGAGTTGGTGGCGAGCAGCTCGAGCAGCGCGTATTCGATGGGTGTCAGATGAATGTCGCGCTCGCCCTGCGTCACGCGGCGTCGTTCGAGATCGAGCGACAGACCGTCGAACGTGAGCGTCTTGGAAGCCGGCAGCACGCGGCGCAACTGCGCGCGAACGCGCGCGCGCAGCTCGCCCATCGAGAACGGCTTCGTGACGAAATCGTCCGCGCCGAGATCGAGCGCGCGGATCTTGTCTGCATCGCTCCCGCGCACGGAGAGGACGAGAATCGGCGTCTGCGACTTCGCACGGATGGCGGTGATCAGCTCGAAACCGTCGGAGCGCGGCATCGACAGATCCGTCAGGACGAGATCAGGCGCGCGCGATTCGAATGCGCGCATTCCTTCCACGCCGTCGCTCGCGGTGACGGTCGGGTAGCCGGCGTCGCGCAGCTCGCGCTCCAGCGACTCGCGAATGGCGGGATCGTCATCGACGATCAGTACGACGGCGCTGATGCTCATGCGGCCTCCGTCGGCAGCGGCGCCGCAGCCAGATCCACCCGCGCGATCGTGCCGCCGCCCGGCCTCGGCGTCAGACCGATCGAGCCTTCGTTGGCGATGGCGAGGCTGCGTGCGATCTCCAGGCCGAGGCCGCGCTGCGCGACGTCGCTGGTGGCGCCGGCGAGGAGGTTGCCGTCCGCATCGGCGATGCCGTCCGGGATGCCCGGTCCACGATCGAGCACTTCCAGGCGAACGCGCGAAGGATCGAGCGGATGGATCGCCGCGCTCAACTCGATCGGTGCGCCGGCAGGGGAGACGCGATGCGCGTTCTCGATGAGATTGACGAGGATTTCGAGCGCCAGTGCCGGGTCGACGTTCGCATCCGGACAATCGGCATCGACAGCGATTTTCACCGGACGCGCCGCGAAAACGAGCGGCAGATTCTCGCGTGCGGCTCGGAAAAGATCCGCGGGCGGCGCTGGCTCGCGCCGCGGGATCGACTTACCGGCTTCGAGGCGTGCCATCGACAGCAGGTTGTCGATGCGGCGGTGCAGGCGCGCCGTCTCGTCCGCGATGCCGCGCACGCTCCGCGCGAGCTCCGCATCGTCCTTCGCCCGCCGTTTCAGCGCCTCGGTCTCAATCGTGATCGCGGTGAGCGGCGTGGTGAGGTCATGCGAGATCGCGCGCAGCAGCGAGGTTTTCAGCGTTTCGCTTTCGCGCAGCGCTTGCAGGTGCGCGTGCTCTTCGAGGAACCGTTCGCGCTCGACGGCCAGGCCGACCAGTCTCGATGCCGAGATGAGTGCTTGTTTGGACGCCGCGGTGCCGCGCGCGACGAGCGCGCCGGTGGTGCTGCCGCCGACGAGCAGCGGTATGTAGACGTCGCGCCCGAACGGCGACGGAAGCTCCAGCGGTTCTTTGTGGCGGGCAATGCCCGCGATGACGTCTTCCACTTCATCCGGCTTCTCGCCTCGCCACCAGACGACGTTCTGGCGATACGGGCTGCCTTCGACGAGCACGAGCCCACCTTCGCGTGCGCCGAGGAGCTGCAGTGCGCGGCCAGCCGCTTCGCCGACGGCGGTGACGCGATCGGTGGCGGTGAAGAGATCGATGCTCAGCGCGTGCAGCGTTTCGAGCTCGTGGCGACGTTGCTCCGCGTGTGCGGTCTGGATGCGCGCGGCGACGACGAGGCGGCTGACCACGACCGAGGTGACGAGAAACGCCGCCAGTGCCACCCAGTTCGCGGCGTCGTGGATCGTGAATGTGTAGAGCGGCTCGAAGAAAAAGAAGTTGTAGCTGAGCGTTGCGACGACCGAGGCCATTGCTCCCGTGGCCAGTCCGCCACGCAGAGAGGCCAGGAGCACCACGACGAGGAGCGCGAAACCGATCGTGACGGGATTGAAGCGCATGACGCGGCCAATGGCCATCACCAGGGCGATGCCGAGGAGCGGCAAGAGCCACGAAGCGAGGGTCGCGGCGGCGCGGCGCGAGGCCATACGCACCATCGATAACACGAACCGAGCGACGGCGGGGGTAAAGAGAGGATAAAGAATTACCGCCGTGCGAGAAACTTCGCCGCCGGTAATTCGATCGTGAACACTGCCGGGCGTGAACTTCACGACGTGCGCGACGAGATTCAGCACGATCTGTTGCAGGTGATTGTCACCGGCGAGAATCGCACGTCTTCGAGCAGCCGCTTGTGGTCAGCTGCAGTTGCGCAGACAGAGCCGTGTAGAATTATTTCCGCCCGACACGTGACGAGACGGCCGGCGAATGGAAAGATGATGAACGAGCGCGGGCTGGGGAACGCT
>DASSMK010000237.1:0-14373 GCA_035688915.1 Thermoanaerobaculia bacterium | reverse complement strand
TCGTGCGAGCCGGTGCCGAACGCCTGTTCCTGCGGCACGATGATGCGCAGACGCTCATCGTTCTCCGCGATCAACTTCGCATCCGGCGCGACGACGAAGCGCTGCCCGATCAGAATCGGCTCCAGCGACTGCTCGTACATCTCCAGCCAATCGACGCGATCGCGATCGACGATCGTCATCTCCAGCTGCTCGATGTCGCTGAGCTCGCGAATCGCCTCCGCCCGATCGTGCGCCGAGTAAAAGAACGCGGAGACGGTGGTGGTGCCGTTGATCTCGACGGACGAACTGCCGCTCGTCGCGGTCAGAAACAACCGCGCCTGCAGAAGCTCTTCGATGTCCGTATCGCGCGAGTCGAAGGAAAGGTCGAGGATGAAATCCATCGGCCGGGCATCGTAGCGCTACTCGTCGCCGCTGGCCATGCGCCGCTGCACGCGGTAGTACGCGACGAAGAACATCAGCACGAACGCCACGAGCCACAGCGCGACGCCGAGCGAAGCGAGCTGCTGCACGACGGCCTCCGCGCCGGCGCGGTGTTGCGCGAGCACGATCGTGTACAGCAGCGTGGCGATGGAGAAGCAGGTCAGCATCGCCAGGCGGTAGCGATGGAGGTGATCTTCGATGCGCGGCAGTTCATCGCGGCGCGGGCGCGGGCCGCCGAACATCGCAGGCAGCACGAACACGCCGGCCACCGACAGGGCACAGGCGTAGAGCATGCCGGGCGACACGACCAACCCGGCGATGCCTCCGAGAAAGAGGCACGCAGCAGCGAGCGCGCAAAGCGCACGAAGAGGAGTGGAGAGCACGGACAATCTCCCGAAATTGGACCGGAAGATTGTACGCGAGGACCGTTGGAGCGGCGGGCGCCCTCGCCCGCCGGATTTGGGCGAAACGAGCGAAAGACGGCTTTGGGCGAAAAACGAGCGAAAGACGGATTTGCGCGAAGCGGGCGAAAAGACGGCTTTGGGCGAAAAACGAGCGAAGACGGCTTTGGGCGAAACGAGCGAAAGACGGACCCGGCGGGCGAGGGCGCCCGCCGCTCCAACGTCTACGAGAAGAAGCCTTTGACTTTCTCGAAGACGCCGCGCTCGTCCGGCGGATTCTCGCCCTCCAGCGCCGCCAGCTGCGCGAGCAGCGCGCGCTGCTCTTCGCCGAGTGCTGTCGGGATCTTCACGTTCACGTGCACGTAGTGATCGCCGCGGCCGGAGCCGTCGATGAACGGCACCCCTTTGCCGCGCAGGCGGAAGATCTGATTCGGCTGCGTGCCCTGCGGCACGCGCAGCTGTTCCGCGCCGTCGATCGTTTCGGTATCGACTTCCGCGCCGAGGGCCGCCTGCGTGTACGAGATGGTCTGCTCGGAGTGGATGTCGTAATCGCGGCGCGTGAACTTCGGATGCTCGCGCACGGACAGAAACACGTACAGATCGCCCGCCGGTCCGCCGTTGAATCCCGCTTCCCCTTCCGCCGCCACGCGCAGACGTGAGCCGTCGTCGACGCCCGCCGGAATCTTCACCGAGATCTTCTTCTCTTCGCGCAGACGTCCCGCACCGTTGCAGGTGACGCACGGATCCTTGATCACTTTTCCCGCGCCGCCGCATTGCGGGCAGGTGCGCGAAACGGCGAAGAAACCTTGCGCGTAGCGAATCTGTCCGCGGCCGCCGCAGCCTGTGCACGACACCGGCTGCGTGCCGGGCTTCGCGCCCGTGCCGGTGCACGTCGTACAGGTCACGACGCGCGGCACCATGAGCGAGATCTCCTTGCCGAAGACCGCATCCATGAAGTCGAGCTCGAGGTCGTAACGAATGTCGTTGCCGCGCGCCGGGCGCGTACCGCGCCGTCCGCGTGCACCGAAGAAATCGCCGAAGCCGAACAGATCGCCGAGGATGTCGCCGAAGTCGGCGAACTGATTCGGATCGAAGCCGCCCATCCCCTGCGTGCCCTGGTGGCCGTACCGATCGTAGCGAGCGCGCTTCTCGTCATCGGAGAGCACGCCATACGCTTCCGCCGCTTCCTTGAACTTCTCTTCGGCCTCGGGATTGCCGGGATTTTTGTCAGGGTGGTACTTCAGCGCGAGCTTGCGGTACGCCTTCTTGATGTCGTCGAGCGCGGCTTCGCGCGCGACGCCGAGGACCTCGTAGTAATCACGTTTCTCAGTAGTAGCCATCACGGATTGGTGCCCTCGGGAGAGCCCATCTTCATCGGGTTGTAGAGCATGACGCTCGTCAGAATGCGCGACGCGGCCTGCAGATCGAACACCGCATCATTGATCAGCTGTTTCTCTTCGGATGTGGCCGCGGTCTTCGCTTTTTCGAGGATCTTCTGCACGCGGCCGCGTTCCGTTTCGTTCAGCAGATTGCCGAACTCTTTGAAGACCTTCTCGTTCGTGTAGATCATTCCTTCGAGCTTGTTCTGCAGCATGCGCAGCTCGCGGCGCGTGGCGTCGGCGCGCTGGTGCGCGGACGCTTCATTGATGATGCGATCGATCTCGTCCTGCGTCAGACCGCCCGCGGGATTGATCTGCACGCCCTGCGACTGGCCGGTGGCCTGATCGCGCGCCGTAACGCTGACGATGCCGTTCGAATCGATGGAGAACGTCACTTCGATCTGCGGCACTCCGCGCGGCGCGGGCGGAATGCCGACCAGGTCGAACTTGCCGAGCGAATTGTTCTCGCGCGCGAATTCGCGCTCTCCCTGCAGCACGTGAATCTGCACCTTGCTCTGGTGATCGGCGACCGTGGTGAAGATCAGCGAGTTCTTCGTGGGAATGGTGGCATTGCGCTCGATCAGTTTCGTGAACAGACCGCCGTGCGTCTCGATGCCGAGCGACAGCGGCGTGACGTCGAGCAGCACCATGTCCTTGATGTCGCCGCGCAGGATGCCGCCCTGAATGGCCGCGCCGACCGCGACGACTTCGTCGGGATTGATGTTGCGATTCGGATCTTTGCCGAAGACTTCCTTGACCGCTTCGATCACGCGCGGCATGCGCGTCTGGCCGCCGACGAGCACGACTTCATCGATCTGCTGCGCGGTGACGCCCGCGGCTTTCAGCGCGTCGTTCACCGGATCGATCGTCTTCTGGATCAGCGGCTCGACCATCTTCTCGAACTCGCGGCGCGTCAGCACCGCGTTGAGATGCTTCGGGCCGCTCGCGTCGGCGGAGATGAACGGCAGCGTGATGCGCGACTCCGGCTCGAGCGACAGCTCGCACTTCGCGCGCTCCGCCGCTTCCTTCAATCGCTGCAGCGCCATGCGGTCGTCGTGCAGATCGATGCCGGTGTCCTTCTGGAAGTTCTCCAGAAGCCAGTCCATGATTTTCTTGTCGAAGTCTTCGCCGCCGAGGTAGGTGTCGCCGGAGGTGGAGAGCACTTCGAAGAGACCGTCTTCGAGTTTGAGAATCGAGACGTCGAACGTGCCGCCGCCGAGGTCGTAGACGGCGATGAGCTGGTTGTGGCGATTGTCGAGTCCGTACGCGAGCGCCGCGGCGGTCGGTTCGTTGATGATGCGCAGAACTTCCAGTCCCGCGATCTTGCCGGCGTCGCGCGTGGCTTGCCGCTGCGAATCGCTAAAGTACGCCGGCACGGTGATGATCGCTTCGGTGATCGCCTCGCCCAGAAACTCCTCGGCGAACGATTTGATCTCCATCAGCACGAACGCAGAGACCTCTTCGGGCGAGTATTCGCGGTCGCGGATCTTCACCTTCACGTCGCCGTTGTTCGCCTCGACGATCTGGTACGGCAGGATGCTTTTCGCATGCGCCACTTCGTCGGAACCGAACTTCCGGCCGATCAGGCGCTTGATGGCGAAGATGGTGTTGAACGGATTGGTGATGGCCTGGCGCTTGGCGATCTGGCCGACCAGGCGCTCGCCGTCTTCGGTGAAGCCGACGACGGACGGAGTGGTGCGGCTCCCCTCGCGATTGGAGATGACCTGCGGCGTCGCGACGTCCACGACGGCCACGCACGAGTTCGTCGTGCCGAGATCGATTCCGATGATTTTCGCCATGCGGTGTTCGCGTTGATAACAGCAGGTGGTTCTGGCGATTCCGTTGGAGCGGCGGGGCTTGCTCCGCCGTCGTCGAATCCGGCGGGGCAAGCCCCGCCGCTCCAACACTTACTGCGACTGGTCCGGCCCGCCGACGGCCACTTTCACGAGGGCCGGACGCAGCAGCCGGTCGCCGAGGAAGTAGCCTTTCTGCAGGACAGCGATGACGGTGTGCGAGGGGACGGAGGAGTCTTCTTCGCGCACCACCGCTTCGTGGATGTTCGGGTCGAAGTGAACGTTCGCCTCTTCGATCGTGGTCAGACCATGCTTCTGCAGGACGTCGAAGAGCTGCTTGTAGATCAGCAGGACGCCTTTGTGAAACTCGTCGCCGCCTTCGGCGTGCTCGAGCGCGCGGTCGAAGTTGTCGAGCACCGGCAGGATGTCTTTCATCGCGCCGGAAAGCGCGTATTTGAAAAAGTCTGCCTTCTCGCGATCGGCGCGCTTGCGGTAATTCTCGAAGTCGGCGAGCGTGCGGAGATAGCGGTCGCGATGTTCCTGCGCTTCGCGGCGGAGATCGGCGTCGCCGCCGGCGCCCGGCTGCGGATCGGCCGCAGCTTCGCGCGCGGTGGCGTTCATCTCGCGCTCGATGTCTTCGATCGACGCGCCGGTGTCTTCGATGGTGTACGCGTCGTCGTCGCCATTGCCGGCTTTCGGCGTGTTGTCGTCCATTACGATTGCTGCTCCTTCTGCTCTTCGATCTTCCGGCTCAGTGCCCGGCTGAGGTAATCGACCAGTGGCGCCACGCGAGCGTACTCCATTCGCATGGGGCCGAGAATGCCGACCATCCCGAGCGGCGCGGAGCTGCTGCCGTAACGCGCCGCCACGATACCGAAGTTGTGGATTTGGGTGAAATTGCTTTCGGAGCCCACCAGGATCTGCAGGCCGTCTTCGCCGATGCAGCTTTCGAGAATTTCGACGAGCTTTTCCTTCTCCTGCAGCGCGAGAAACGTGCGGCGCAGCGAGACGGCGTCGGAGAACTCCGGCTTGTTGAGAATGGTGGCGGTGCCTTCGAGCAGCAGCTCGTGCTCGAGCGGCGCGACGTCGTTGATCGTGTTGATGCCGAGGGCGATGGTCTTCTGCATCAGCTGATCGTGGAGCGCGCGCTCCTGCTCCGTCATCCGGATCAGCTTGCGGCGAATCTGATCGAGCGTCTGCCCGCCAAACTCGGTGGTGATGAAGCGGCTGATTTTTTCGAGCTCGTCGCGCGTGAAGTGGAACCGCGTCTCGATGACTTTGTTCACCACGACGCCGTTCGCGCCGACGATGACCGTCATGATGCGGTTCTCCGCGACGAGGATGAAATCCATCGAGCGGACGGCGAACTGCAGGAGCGTCGGCATGAAGACGACCGAGACCTGATCGGTGAGCTCGGTGAGGACGTTGCCGGCGAGATGCATCACGTCTTCGATGGCGTTCGCGTCGCGCACTTCGTGATCGATGGTCTCGCGCTCGCGCTGTGACACACCGCGCAGCTTCATCAGATAGTCGATGAAGAAGCGGTAGCCGCGATCGGTGGGAACGCGGCCGGCCGACGTGTGCGGCTGCGCGAGATAGCCGGCGTCTTCGAGATCAGCCATGACGTTGCGCAGGCTGGCGGGGGAGAGCTGGAAGCGGCCGCACTTCGCGAGCGTGCGCGAGCTGATCGCTTCGCCGCTGGCGATGTGCTGCATGACGATCTCGCGCAGCACTTCGCGTGCGCGGGAGTCGAGATCGTCGCCGTGAATTCCGAGCTTTTGAACCATAATCTTCAAGTGGTCTTCAGGTGCTCACCGTCAGCTGGCGCTGATTTGGCACTCGCGGGAAGAGAGTGCCAGGGCCCCAATGTAGAAAGCGCCCCGGGCGGTGTCAAGGTTAACGACGGCGATGCGTAAGCTCTTCCTCTCACTGACCTTTGCGCTTTGCGCGTTTCCGGCGGCTGCCGTGACCGTCGATCGCATCGCGGCGGTGGTCGATCAGCAGGTGCTCACCGTGAGTGAAGTCGGGCAGATGGTCGAGCTGCGCTTCTTCCCGCGCCAGTCCGAAAGCGTAGACGAGTACCGCCGCGACGTGCTCGACGCGCTGATCGCGCAGGCGTTGCGCTACCGCGACGTGGAGCGCTTCGGCGCGCAGGACATTCCGCGGGATGCGATCGAAGCGCGCCTCACCGAGATCCAGCACCGTTTCGCGAATGAAGCGGAGTTCACGACGGCGCTGACGCGCGCGGAGCTGACGCTCGACGAAGTGCGCGCGCTGATCAAACGGCAGCTGCAGGTGGAGGCGTACATCAGCGAGCGCTTCGCGCCGCTGGTGTTCATCACGAACGACGACATCGAGACGTACTACCGCGGCCCGTGGAGCGAACAGCGCCGCACGCGCGGTCTGGCCGTGCCGCCGCTCGCTGACGTGCGCGAAGAAGTGCGCACCGCCGTGCGAGCGACGCGGCTCGAAGACGAGATCGCGAAGTGGACCGCGCAACTGCGCGCGCGCGCGAACGTCGACGTTTACGCGTGGCGTTGAGACGACGTTTTGGAGCGGCGGGGCTTGCCCCGCCGATTCTCCCGCGCGATTAGTCGCAGTGAAGCCACTGCTTCGCGGCCGCTAACGCATCGCTCGCCACTTCATCCGGCTCGATCTTCGCGCCGTACTGCTTGCCGTTGCGATCGGCGAAGACGGCGGTGGTGAGCAGGATCGATGCGCCGTCCGGCAGCGGATAGCCTTCATTCGACGTCGACACTCCCATCGTCGGCTCGCCGAAGAAGCGCGTGTTCGGCCGTCCGCGGAACGCGACCACCACCGCCTCGCCGGAACTGGCCGTGCGCGAAGACGTGAGCACCGCCACCTTCGCGCTCGTGAGACCGCGCAAGGTTTGTGGCATCGCGATGTCGACATCGCGCTTTGCGAACCAGCGCGAGGAACTGCTCTCGGCGGGCACAAACGAGCCGACCGCGTTGTCACCGAGGAAGGGGCGGAGCGCGGCGAGCATCGGCCACATGTTGCCGCCGCCGTTGTCGCGCAGATCGACGATCCAGCCGCACTTGGCCGATTTCACGTTCAGCGCGAGATCGTCGTAGGCGTGGCGCACATGCGCGCGCGCCGCGGTTTGCTCGCCGCCTGCATACGCCGGCACGTTCATGTAACCGATGCGATCGTCGACGCGCACGTCGATGGCGGGATTCTTCGCCTCCTGCATCTCTTTCTGCGCGGCCGGCGGCATGAGGAAGCTATGGTGATCGCCGAGCGAAGCCAGCACATACCGGATCGCCGCATAAACCTCGGCCGGCTTCTGCGCGCCGAGAGCAAGCTCGCGCGCGGTCTGCTCGACGCCCTTCCAATCGACCTTGTCGCGATTGAGCGCATTCTTCTTGATCACGGCGATCGCAGCATCGAGCTCGTTCTGCGCTTCCTTGCTGGTCGTGCCCGTCGCCTCCACGGTTTCGATGCGGACGTTCCGCGCGTGCATCGTGCCGCTGCCGCGCAGAAGCAGACCGAAGACGATCTTCTTGGCGGTGCTCGGAACCGGCAGCGTGATCGATTTTGGCGTCCAGTCGCTGTCGCCGGTGAGCAGATCGCTCTGCCCGTTGTCGAGCAGCAGCACGCCCTGTTCGCCGTCGACACGCAACCAGAGCGAAGCGCCGTTGTCGGCTCGCTCAGTCAACAGTTCGCCGCGAATCGTGACGCGCTTGCCGCGGTATTCGTCGGCGGGCAGTGAATCGGCGGCGGTGGCGAACGTGCCCTGCCCTTCCACGCCACACTGCAGCGTCACGACGTCTTCTTTGGTATCGACCGCACACGTGCCGGGCGCGCGATTGCCGCCGAGCTTCCACGCAAAGAGCAACGCCGCGAATGTCAGCATTATCGTTCTCCGACCAGTTCGAGAAACTCGTCTTCCGTGAGCACCGCTACGTTCAACGACTTCGCTTTTTCGAGCTTCGAGCCCGCCGCTTCGCCGGCGACGAGATAGCTCGTCTTCGAGGATACAGAGCTGGACGGCTTGCCGCCTTCGCGCTCGATCAGTTTGTGGATCTCGTCGCGCGAAAAGCGCGTGAGCGTTCCGGTGACGACGACGGTTTTGCCGGCCAGACGATCACCTGTAGCGGTGGCGACGTACGTCGGTGAGACGCCGAGGCGGAGCATCTTCTCGACGCGCTCGCGATTGGCGGGGACGGCAAAGTAGGAGACGATCGAATCCGCGACGATCGGCCCGATCTCATGAATCTGCACGAGCTCTTCGGCGGTCGCATTCATCAGCGCTTCGATGGACTTGAAGGCATCCGCCAGGATCTTAGCCACGCGCTCGCCGACCATGCGGATGCCGAGGGCGAAGACGAGGCGCGAGAGCTCGTTCGTTTTCGATTTCTCGATCGCTTCGATCAGCTTCGTGGCGGATTTGTCGCCTTTGCGATCCAGCTCCGCCACCTGCTCGACGGTCAGTTCATACGCCGACGCGTAGTCGGTCATCAAGCCGGCCTTCAGCAGCGCTTCCACGGTTTGCCAGCCGAGGCCTTCGATGTCCATCGCTTTGCGCGAGGCAAAGTGCGTGATCGATTGCAGCACGATCGCCGGGCAGCCTTGATTCATGCAGCGGATGGCCACTTCGTCTTCGAGGCGGTGCAGCGGCTGATGGCAGACCGGGCATTCCTCCGGCGGCACATACGGCGTGGAGCCTTCCGCATGCTCGAGGACTTCCACGACCTTCGGGATGATGTCGCCGCCTTTTTCGACCACGATCGTGTCGCCGATGCGCACGTCTTTGCGCGCCAGCTCTTCGAAGTTGTGTAGCGAGGCGTTCACGACTTTCGTGCCGCCGAGGCGGACGGGATCGAATTCGGCGACGGGGGTGACGGTGCCGGTGCGGCCGACGTAGAGATTGATGTTGCGCACGACCGTCTTCGCGGCTTCCGGCGGGTACTTGTATGCGACGGCCCAGCGCGGCGCTTTCGACGTTGCGCCGAGCTCCAGTTGCTCATCGCGACGGTTCACTTTCACCACGATGCCGTCGATCTCGAAGTCGAGATCGTGGCGGTGCTCGTGCCACTCCTCGATGAAGCCGATCACTTCGTCGAGATCGCGGCAGAGTTTGCGCCTCGGATTGGTGGGGAAGCCGAGCGAATCGAGCAGTTCGTACGCGCTCCACTGCGAGTCGACCTGGCGGCCGTCGATGGCGACCACGTGGTAGACGTACGCGCTGAGCCGTTTCTTGGCGACGAGCTTCGGGTCCTTCTGCCGGATCGCGCCGGCCGCGGCGTTGCGCGGATTGGCGAGCGGCTCATCGCCGCCTTCTTCGATCTCCTGATTCAGCGTGGCGAAATCGCGTTTGGAGATGTAGATCTCGCCGCGCACTTCGAGCCGCTGGATCTTCGTATCCAGCTTCAGCGGCAGCGCGCGCACGGTGCGCACGTTCGGTGTCACGTCGTCGCCGCGCGTGCCGTCGCCGCGCGTGGCGCCGCGCGCGAGCTGGCCGTTTTCGTAGAGCAGCGAGATGGAGACGCCGTCGATCTTCAGCTCCGCTTCGTACTCGACGCTCTCGGTGCCGAGCCCTTTCAGGACGCGCTCGTGCCACTCGCGCAGCTCGTCGGTCGAATACGCGTTTTCGATCGAGAGCATGGGCGGCTCGTGAATGACGCTGGCGAACGATTCGATCGGCGCGCCGCCGACGCGCTGCGTGGGCGAGTTCGGATCGGCAAGCTCAGGATGCTCCGCTTCGAGCTCCTGCAGCCGTCGCATCAGCTGATCGAATTCAAAGTCGCTGATCTCCGGCGTCGCTTCGGCGTAATACAGGCGGTTGTGGCGCTCCAGCTCCTTGCGGAGATGTTCGATCTCTTTCTTCGCGTTCTTCATCGGCCTCGCGAAAGATAGCGCGATCGCTCCACCACCTTCTCCTCGAATTGCATCGCGCGCAGCCGTTCGTCGACGAGCATCAAAAAATCGCGTCGTCCTTTGACCAGGTTCAAATTCAAGGCGACGAAGCGCATGCCGCGCGATGTCTCAAAGTAGACAATCATCCGATCGCCGCCCTGCATCTGTTCCGTTCCGCTGATCGCGTCCCAGCGAATGGTGCGCGTGCGGAACTGATGGAGCGGGCGCAGGACCAGAACGTCCGCGGTGACTTCAGCGATGGGACGCATGGTGCCGAGCCACACCTTCAGACCGCCGATCCAGAGCGTGCCGACGTACACCCAAACGAACTTCTCTCCCACCCAGCCGTAACGCGCCGAAGGGATGAAGGCGAGGGCCAAAAGAATGGCCGCCGTGATGGCCGCGGCGGTGACCACGATGGAGAAGCCGGCACGTCGAACCCAGGGCCGGAACGGGAAGATCCGCCTGTCAGATAACTCTCGGTTCGCGCTTTGTTGCATCTGACGTAAACTTGTGCGTAAGTGACTGCTACTAGTATGCTTCAGGCCGGTACGCAACTCGCATAACGGCCGCAGCGGTAGCCCTCGAAAACATGCCGGTGCAAAAGCTCGACGGTTCTGGAAGGCGCATTCTCGTCATCGACGACGACCTGGCCATCCGCGTCCTCCTGCAGGCTGTGCTCAAGCGGATGAAGTTCGACGTGGAGCTGGCCGAGGATGGGGCGGCGGGGCTGGACCGGCTGCAGCAGAATGGCGGGTACGACCTCATCCTGCTCGACCTGATGATGCCCCGCCTGAACGGTTACGAATTCATCGATAAGATCGGCGAAACGTACGACGGCAAGACGCGGCCGCACATCGTGGTCTTCACCGCCGCCGGCAAGCGCGGCGTCGACAAGATTCCCGCCGACGCGGTCTGCAACTCGATCCTCAAGCCGTTCGATCTCGACCGCTTCATCGAGATCATCGGCGACTGCCTGAACGAGTCGCACCCGACCACTCACTGATTCAGCTTCCACTCCAGCTGATGGAGGATGCCGAGGAGAATGGTGATCTCTCGCTGGTCGGGATGCGCGCGCGCGAGCAGCGCGCGAAGATCGTCGTAAATGCGATCGGGATTGTTGTCGTGCAGAAAGCCGATCTCGAGCAGCGCCGCTTTCGCCCGCTCGTGCATCCGCTCGATCATCACCGCAGGCGCGAGCTCGCGCGCCACCGGCGCCGCGACGATCTGCGAGAGCTCGTAGCAAAAGACGCCGATCGACTGCGCGAGGTTCATGGTCGGAAAACGCGCGTTGGTCGGAATGACGGCCGTGTACTGGCAGAGCGCGAGCTCCGCGCCCGTCAGTCCGCTGTCCTCGCGGCCAAAAACCAACGCGAGCGTCTGGTCGTCGTTTAACGAAGCAAACTCCTTCGCGAGCGTGCGCGGCGCGTAATCCGGAGGCGTGGTGCGTCCGCGCGATGACGTCGTGGCCACAGTCATATGCGCATCGCCAATCGCCTCGAGCAACGTCCCCACAAACTTCGCCTCGGCCAACAAATCGTCCGCGCCACTCGCCCACCACCCCGCCACCGGCAGCAACTGCGGGTGCTCGCCGACGATGACGAGATCGCCGAAGCCGAAGTTCTTCATCACGCGCGCCGCGGCGCCAACGTTGCCGGCTTCCTGCGGCTCGACGAGAACGATACGAAGATGCGGCATGGCGGCGGAGTGTAACGCGACGGGGGACGACGGGAGGCCTCCGGCGGCCGGGCCACGGGCCCGGACCCGTTGGTTGGCCCAGCCTCCGCCGACAGTGTCGCGCAAGTTGGAAGTGAGTGTCGGCGGAGGCTAGGCCAACCAATGGGGTCTGGGGCCTGTGGCCCCAGCCGCCGGAGGCCCCTCGTCGTCCCCTGCGACCCTACGCGTCGGCTTCGCCGAACACGTCTTCGAGCGACGACAGCGGGTTGTGCTGATCGATCAGTGCGGCCCAGGCCTGGATGTAGCGGACGCTCGGTACGCGGAAGAAGCGCGGGAACTCGTTCGCGTTCGGCGCGTGGGCTTCCAGCACGTAGACGTAGCCGCCGTGCTCGAAGAGCAGCATGCGCCACTCGTCATCGCGATCGTCGAACGGCGCGTGCAGCGTGCCGTGCGGAACGTCGCCGGGAGTGAAGTGCGGCAGGTCGCGCTCTGCGTGATCCCACGCTGGGAAATGTGCGAGCCGTCCGTGACGCACGCTGACGAACTCGATGTGATGGCCGGTATCGCTCGGGTTGCCGAGGACGACGGCGAAGTCGTCGTAGACCGGGAAACCGTCGAACGGCAGCTCGTCGAGAGAGTCGTCAGCAGCGTGCACTAGTCGGTCGACTCGATCCGGTAGTTCGGCGCTTCCTTCGTGATCACGACGTCGTGCGCGTGCGATTCGCGCAGGCCCGCGGCCGTGATGCGCACGAACTGCGCTTTGGTGCGGAGATCCTCGATGTTGCGCGAGCCCGTCAGCCCCATGCCGGAGCGGAGGCCGCCGACGAGCTGCGGGATCATCGCCGCCATCGAGCCCTTGTACGGCACTTTGCCTTCGATGCCTTCCGGCACCAGCTTCGTGACGTCGTCGGTCTCTTCCTGGAAGTAACGATCCTTCGAGCCCTGCTGCATCGCGCCGATGGAGCCCATGCCGCGATACGCCTTGAACGTGCGGCCCTGATAAAGAATCGTTTCGCCCGGCGCTTCATCGGTGCCCGCGAAGAGCGACCCGATCATCACCACCGACGCGCCCGCGGCGATGGCTTTGGTGATGTCGCCGGAGAACTTGATGCCGCCGTCGCTGATGATCGGCACGTCGAACTTTTCGGCCGCGCGCGCGCACTCGAGAATGGCAGTGACCTGCGGCACACCGGCGCCGGCGACCACGCGCGTCGTGCAGATCGAGCCCGGTCCGATGCCGACCTTGATCGCGTCGACGCCGAGCTCGCAGAGATCCATCGCCGCTTCGTACGTGGCCACGTTGCCCGCGATGAGAGGCGTGGAGGGGAAGAGCTTCTTGAACTGGCGGATGGTGTCCATCACGCCGATCGAATGCGCGTGCGACGAGTCGATGACGACGACGTCGACCTTCGCATCGATCAGAGCGCGAGCGCGCTCGATGCCGTCCTTGCCCGCGCCCACTGCCGCGCCGACACGCAGCCGTCCGAGCGGATCTTTCGCGGCCTGCGGATAGCGGCGCGCCTTCTGGATGTCTTTGACGGTGATGAGGCCTTTGAGATCGCCGTTCGCGTCGACGACGAGGAGCTTTTCGATGCGGTGCTGGTGCAGCACTTCGCGCGCCTGCTCCAGCGTCGTGCCGACGGGCACGGTGATCAGGCTGTCCTTCGTCATCCGCTCGGAGATCGGCAGATCGAAACGCGTTTCGAAGCGGAGGTCGCGGTTGGTGAGGATGCCGACCAGTTTTCCGTTCGCGTCAGTGACCGGCACGCCGGAGATCTTGTATTTCTCCATCACCTGCAGCGCTTCGGAGATGGACTGCCACGGCCGCATGGTGACGGGATCGACGATCATCCCGGCCTCCGACCGCTTCACCTTGTCCACTTCTTCCGCCTGACGATCCACGGGCATGTTCTTGTGGATGATGCCGAGGCCGCCGTGCTGCGCCATGGCGATGGCGAGACGCGCTTCGGTGACCGTGTCCATCGCTGACGAGACGATGGGGATGTTCAGGCGGATGTCGCTGCGCGTGAGGCGCGTGGAGACGTCGACGAAGTTCGGATGGAGGTCCGAGCGCGACGGCTTGAGCAGCACGTCGTCGAACGTGAGCGCGATCGGAATCTCCTCCGCGAAGCGCTCCGAGGGGAGCGGAGCGGGAGATTCGACTTCATGAATTTCGACCCGGCCAATCACCGGGACGCTCTCTTTGAGTACACGCTCGTCGCTCATGTCGCCTCCGAAGTGGAGTATAGAACGTGGTGCAGTGCACCGGAATTGCAGGCGGTGCACGCGAGAGACCCGCACGTGCTGATGCGATTCACGATCGAGGAACGCCATCTCACCGACGACGCAGGACGTCCGGTCGGCGAGCGCGAACAGGTGCAGTTCCGCACCTGCGACGCGGAATCGGTCGACGACGCGCTGCGCCTTTACGTGAAGAGCGATGAGGCCGAGGTGATCGGAAGCGTGCTGAAGTTCCCGGGCTTTCAGGCCGTGGCCACGATCCGCAAGCCGAGCGGCGTCTACACGCTGCAACTCACGCCAGCGAGCCAGCAGAACCTGTCGCCGCTAGCCTGACGTCGTCACTCTCCACAACGATCTCCCGCTCTTCCGTCAACACGGCATGCAGCCGCTCTTCGCGCGAAGCACAAAAGTTGTCGCGCAACGGCGGCGCGTCGCCAAGGATCGCAACCAGGGAAGCAAGTTTCATAAAGCCGCGCGATGATACGGACGAGCGCGGCTGGGGAAGTGAACGGGTCGTTACGGAATGGTGGCTAACGGGAGAGAGAGACGACGGGAGGCCTCCGGCGGCCGGGCCACGGGCCC
>DASSMK010000236.1:0-5716 GCA_035688915.1 Thermoanaerobaculia bacterium | reverse complement strand
CGGCGGGCGAAGGCGCCCGCCGCTCCAACTGTCTGTCGCAAAAATTTACTGCTCGTCGGCCGCGCTGGTCGCCGCTTCCGCGGCCGGCTCCTCGATCGACTCGACGCCGAGCGGGAGCACTTCCACCTGAACGTGCGCCGTGACTTCGCGGTGCAGGCGCACTTCGACGTCGTGCAGGCCGATGTTCTTGATCGGCTGCGCGAGCTCGATGCGGCGCTTGTCGACCGAAACGCCCTTGGCTTCGAGCGCGTCAGCGATTTCGTTGGCCGTCACCGATCCGAACAGCTGGCCGTGGTCGCCCACGCGCTTGGTGACCTGAATCTTGATGCCCTTGATCGAATCGGCCGCTTTCTGGGCGGTGTTCTTCTCTTCCTGGGCCATCAGCGCCCACTTGCGGCGCTGGTGCTCGATCGCCTTGAGGTTGCTGTTCGTCGCTTCCTGGGCGAGATTTTTCGGGATGAGGTAGTTGCGCGCGTAGCCGTCCTTGACGGTCACGACTTCGCCCCGCGTCCCGAGTCCGCGGATCTCCTCAGTCAGAATGACTTTCATGAGAGTCGTCCTTTCGCTTCTGTAAGTGTCGGAAATCGAAAAAAGGATCGAACAGTCCAGCGATACCGAGCAGGATCGCGCCGACGCCCGAGGCGAGCACGAACACTGACGCGATCAGCGCTCCGAGGAATCCCACTCCCATGGCGGCGAGAAGGAACCGGAAGAGCGCGAATCCCTGCACGATAAAGAGGAAGATCACCACCGCCAGCACGTTTGCGGCAACCGTCTGCAAAAAGCCATGCGCGAGCGGCGTGAGACCACCGATCACGAACGCGAAGAGCAGCCAGTCCGGCAGCGCGAAGTTGCGGAACAGGTACGTCCCGCTCACGGTGCCGGTGCGGCGCGTGCGCCACGCCTCGAGCCGGCCCACCATCAGCATGCTGAGGATGAACGCGACCGCTGCGGTGAGCAGCAGGCCGCTGGCGACGAGATGCGTGGTGCAGTACCCGAACCACCGCTCCAGGCCTTGCAGCGCTTCGGCGGGAGTTCCCGCCGTGCGGTACTTCGCGAGCATCACGTTGGCCGCTGCCTTCGATTGCTCGACCTGCAGCGCGTACAGCGAGAAGCCTGCGAATAGCCGCGTGCCGACCTCCGTCAGGCCGAGGCCTGCGGCAGCGCCGCTGAGCATCAGCACGACCAGTTCGCCGTACGACTGGCGTCGTTCGACGAGCGGCAGGAGGAGCATCGGCGGCAGCGCGTGCGAGAGCACGATCGCCGCGATGTACGAGGCGAACAGCTTCGCATCCGCGGTGCCGATCGTGGCCGCACTCGCGAGACCGGCCAGCGCTGCTGCGATGGCGAACGCCGCCCACGCCGCACGCCGCCCGTTGCGCAATGCGCAATTGAGCAGCGCCGCCGGGATGAAGATCGTGAACTGCGTCACGATCAGCATCGCGGTGAGCAGAGCGTGGCCGGCCGTGCTGCGCGCCGTGCGCGCCCCACTACCGGTCCGGAGCTCCGCCTGCGGCGGGATGGTGGACATATCGATCATTTCTTACGGGTGATGAAGATCAATCCGCGGTGAACGGAAGCAGCGCCGCGATGCGCGCGCGCTTGATCGCGTTCTGCAGTTTGCGCTGGTGCAGCGCGCAGGTGCCGGAGATGCGGCGCGGCAGAATCTTGCCGCGTTCCGGAATGAACTGCTGCAGCATCTTCACGTCTTTGAAGTCGATGTACTCGATCTTCTCGACGCAGAACTTGCAGACGCGCTTGCGGCGGTAGAAGAACTTCTTCTTGCCGCCCTGAGGACCGCCGGCTCCGCCGCGGTCTCCGCCCGGACGGCCTTCGCCGCCCGACTTTCTCGGTGCCATCGTTGCCATCTTGATTCCTCCTTACGCCTGCGGCGCTTCGTCAGCGCCGGCGGTCATCTCCGCAGCCACGTCGTTCGCCGGAGCCGCGGCAGGCGCAGACATCGAAGCTGCGGGAGCGGCCGGGCGGACGCGTTCCTTCTTCGGATTGCGCTTGGCGAGCTTCTCGGCGCGCTTGTGCTCGAGATCGGTGCGGACGATCACGTGACGCAGCACGCGGTCGACGTTCTTCATGCGCCGATCGAGCTCCGAAAGCGACGACTCGCTCTCGAGCACGAAGAGGTGGTAGATGCCCTCGTTGGATTTATGGATGGGATAGGCGAGACGACGACGGCCCCACGCTTCTTCGTTCTTGAGCGTGGCGCCATTTTTCTCGGCGACGCTCTTGAAATCATTGATGAGCGTCGTCGATTCTTCCTCCGTCACTTGCGGAGAAAGGATGAACAGGACTTCATAAGTCCTCATGCAACCTCCTTCTGGCCTAGCGGAACCCGCCCTCGGGCGTGGTTCAAGGAGCTGGACAGATTGTCAAAAGAATTACCCCGACACACGCGGAGCGGGGGCCGGTGATTGTACGGATATCGCCGCGCAGCCGCAAATTATTTCGCTTCCGTTGGAGCGGCGGGCGCCATCGCCCGCCGGGTCCTCGCGAAAGAACGGCGGGCGAGGGCGCCCGCCGCTCCAACGGTTCACGGAACCAGCAGCACTTTCCCCGTTGTCTCGCGCGCTTCCAGCGCACGATGCGCTTCGGCCACGTCGCGCAGCGGCACCGCGCGATCGATGCGCAACTTCAACGTGCCGGCGCCCATCCATTCGAAGAGATCGCGGGCGCGGCCGAGGAGCTCTTCGCGGGTGTGGGTGTAATGGCCGAGGCTGGGGCGGGTGAGGTAGATGCCGTTCTTCGCCAGACGCGAAACGTCGAACGGCAACACCGCGCCGCTCGATTGGCCGAAGAGCGCCAGCGTCCCGCGCAAGCCGACTGAGTCGACGCTGCGATCGAACGTCGTCTGGCCGACGGAGTCGTACACCGCGGCGCAGCCCTTCCCTTCCGTCACCTCGGCGACGACCGCCGCGAAATCTTCTTTCGTGTAATCGATGACGACGTCGCAACCCGCTTCGCGCGCGACGTCGAGATGCTTCGTCGATGCGGTGCCGATGACGCGCGCGCCACGCCCTTTCGCGATCTGCACGAGCAGCGCGCCGACGCCGCCCGCCGCGGCATGCACGAGCACCGTCTCTTCCGCGGCGATGCGATGCACGCTCATAGCGAGGTAATGCGCGGTCATTCCCTGCAGCATGGCCGCCGCGGCGGTACGCGCGTCGATCTCATCGGGCAACGGCACGAGCTTCGCCGCAGGCACGGCGGCGTACGACGCGTACGCGCCCGGCACCATCGCGTATGCCACGCGATCGCCCACTTTCACTTCGTCCACATCCTCGCCGACCGCCTCCACCACGCCCGCCGCCTCGGAACCCGGCGTGAACGGCAGCGGCAACTTGTACAAACCCGTGCGGTGATAGACGTCGATGAAGTTGACGCCGATCGCTTCGATGCGCACGAGCGCCTGGCCGCGCGACGGCTGCGGCCGATCCGCTTGCACAACGTCCAACACTTCGGGACCACCGGTACGGCTCACGCGGATCGCTTGCATGGCGTGCATATACCGCGTTTTGTCTGGCCCGATGAGTAGAATCCGCGCATGAAAGCGCTTGCCGCCGCCGCTCTCGCGACGTTGATGACCATGTCCGCCACTGCACAGACTTCGCAATCCGCCGCCTCGCCGCTGCAACCCTCGATCACCCGTCTGGAAGCGGAGCTCGTGCAGCAGTACGGCGAGCCGCAACGCCCACGCGTCGCGCGCGGATTGAAACAGGTCGCGGAGTTCTGGCGCGCCGAAGACGGCGACGCGGCGACGTTCGAGTCGTTCGTGAAGACGAACTTCGCCGGCGACGCGACGACGCTCGACGCGCTCTTCAATCGCATGCAGTTCCTCTTCGAATCGGTCGACGGCCACATGACCGAGATCACGCGCGACATGCGCTGGCAATCCGATCTCGACCTCGGCCCCACGCTGCCGTTCGACGAGATCACCGCCGGCTACGACGCATCCGCGCATCTCAACGACGACTTCTTCGCGAACAAGCTCGCCTTCGTCGTGCTGCTGAACTTCCCGCTCACCACGCTCGACGAACGTCTCGCGCAAGGCGAAACGTGGACGCGGCGGCAGTGGGCCGAAGCGAAGCTCGCGCTGCGCTTCTCGAAACGCATCCCCTCCGAAGTGAATCTCGCGTTCTCGCAAGCGGCGGGCGAAGCCGCGCAATACGTCGCCACCTACAACGTCTGGATGCACCACGTGCTCGACGAGAAAGGCAATCGCCTCTTCCCCGAGAAACTGCGCCTGCTCGAGCACTGGAATCTGCGCGACGAGATCAAAGCGGAGTACAGCCTCGATCCGAAAGTCGGCCTGCCGAAGCAGCGCCTCATCCAGCGCGTCATGGAGCGCATCGTCGACAGCACGATCCCCGAGAAGGTGATCGACAACCCGAACGTCGACTGGAATCCGCTGACGAATGAAGTGAAGCCCGCGGCAGTGAAAGACGCCGAGCACACTTCCGAGCACAAAGAGCAGCCCGATTCGCGTTACGCCACGATCCTCTCCGAATACCGCGCCGCGCGCCTCGTCGATCCCTACTCCCCCACCGCGCCGACGCACATCCAGCGCAGCTTCGATGAAGGCCGTCAGATTCCGGAAGCGCGCGTGAAAGCGATGCTCGAAGAAGTGCTGTCGTCGCCGCTCGTCCCGCGCGTCGCCAAGCTGATCGAGAAGCGCCTCGGCCGCAAGCTCGAGCCGTTCGACGTCTGGTACAACGGCTTCCGCCCGCGCGGCGCCTACAGCGAAGCGGAGCTCGACGCCATCACGCGCAAGCGCTTCCCCACCGCCGCCGCCTACAAAGCCGAAATGGCCAATCTCCTCCAGGGCCTCGGCTTCACGAAGGAGCGCGCGGAGTATCTCGCCGCCAACATCGAAGTCGATCCAGCTCGCGGCTCCGGCCACGCCATGCAGGCCTCGCGGCGCGGCGACAATCCGCACCTGCGCACGCGCGTCGGCAGCGAAGGGATGGATTACAAAGGCTTCAACATCGCCATCCACGAAAACGGCCACAACGTCGAGCAGGTCTTCTCACTCAAGAACATCGATTACTACACGCTCAGCGGCGTGCCGAACACCGCCTTCACGGAAGCGCTGGCGTTCGTCTTTCAGAACAAAGATCTCGAGCTGCTCGGGCTTTCCAAGCCGAGCGAAGAAAGCCACGCGCTGCAGTCGCTGAATGATTTCTGGGGCACGTACGAAATCGCGGGCGTCGCGCTCGTCGACATCGCCATGTGGCACTGGATGTACGACCATCCAAACGCCACACCCGCGCAGCTGCGCGATGCGACCGTGCAGATCGCGAAAGACGTCTGGAATCGCTACTACGCGCCCGTCTTCGGCAAGCGCGACGTCACGCTCCTCGGCGTCTACGCGCACATGGTCGATTCGTTCCTCTACCTTCCCGACTATCCGATCGGCCATCTCATCGCGCATCAGATCGAGGAGCAGATCTCGAAGAGCGGCAACCTCGGCGCAGAGTTCGAGCGCATGGCGCGCTACGGCAGCGTGACGCCCGACGCGTGGATGAAGCACGCCACCGGCGCGCCGGTCGGACCGGCCGCGCTGCTGCACGCGGCCGAAAACGCACTGACCGTCGTGAAGTGATTCGCCGCATCGCACTGCTGCTGATCGTGACGGCCGCCGCGTGCGGTCGCCACGACGCAGCACCTTCGCCATCGCCACAAACGTTGGAGCGGCGGGGGGGGG
>DASSMK010000235.1:0-3506 GCA_035688915.1 Thermoanaerobaculia bacterium | reverse complement strand
GCCGGGGTCGCGCGAAAATCGGCGGGCGAGGGCGCCCGCCGCTCCAACGTTTTGCGCGATTTACGCGCGCGTTTCTTCGCGCGTCTCCATCCCTGCCCGCACGGCTCGCACTTCGCCCAGGGATTTGACGATTTCGCGATTGAAGGCGGGGAGATCGTCGGGTTTGCGGCTGCTGATCCAATTGCGATCGCGGACGCACTCCTCATCCTTCCAGTTCGCCCCGGCGTTGCGCATGTCGTCCTGAAGCGTCGGCCACGTGGTGATGGTGCGGCCGCGCGCCACACCGGCGGAAATGAGGATCCAGCCGCCGTGGCAGATCACCATGACCGGCTTGCCGGCGCGATCGAGCTCCTGCACGAAACGTTGCGCATCTTTCTCCACGCGCAGCGCGTCGCCATTGATCACGCCGCCGGGCAGCAGCACCGCGTCAAACTCCGCCGCGTTCGCTTTGCTGAGCGGCATCTCCACTTTGAACGAATCAGCTTTGTCGTGGTGCTTGAATCCCTGCACCTTGTCGTCTTTCGGCGAGATCAGAACGCAGGTCGCGCCCGCTTTTTCGAGCGCCTCGCGCGGGCTGGTCATCTCGATCTGCTCGAATCCATCGGTGAGCAGAATGGCCACGCGCTTTCCCTTGAGATCGTGTGTCATCACGTGATACCTCCTGCCTCACGAAGGTGCAAAAGCGGAGCACTCAGCCGTTTCGACATTGCGCGAGATCATCCTCATCCGACACGGCCGTTCCGCACACGAGCAGACGGGCCGCATCGACCGCGACGGCTTCCGCCGCTGGCGCGAAGCGTACGAAGCCGCAGGCATCCACGATGAGCCTCCCGCGGCACTGCGTGCGCTGATCGGAAACGCCGCGCTCGTCTCCAGCGATGCGCCGCGCGCGATCGAATCCGCGCGCAAATTTGGAGGCGACGTGATCGTCTCGCCGCTGCTGCGCGAGCTCACGCTCGAGCCGCCGCAACTGCGCGGACGCCACTCGCTCGCCGTCTGGGCCATCGCGTATGGCGTGCGCTACCTGCGCCACCGCGCGCACCACACGCCGGCCGAGCTTCAACGCGCACGCGAGGCTGCCGCGTGGCTCACGCAGCTGACCGCCGAGCACGAGCGCATCGCGGCGTTCACGCATCACGTCTTCCGCGGCCTCGTCGCCCGCGAGCTGCGCGCGCTGGGCTGGACGTCTCAGGATCGCGGGTCGCGCCACTGGAGTGCGTGGAGTTTTCGGCGGATCGACGAGGGGCCTCCGGCCGCCGGGGCCATTGGCCCCGGACCCAATTGGTTGGCCTAGCCTCCGCCGAACTATCGCGCAAGTTGGGAGTACGTCCCGGCGGAGGCTAGGCCAACCAACGGGGTCTGGGGCCCGTGGCCCCAGCCGCCGGAGGCCCCTCGTCTCGAACTGCCGCTACAATCACGCCCATGCCGACTGAAGTGGAAGTGCTTCGCGAGCTTGCGCGTGCGTATTGGGCCGGGAAGGAGTCGGCGTGTCCGAAACATCCCGGCGCCAAGCTGACCGGCAGCTTCGTGCAGACCACCTTCGCCGATCACATCTTCCTCACCTGCCCTCGCGGCGACACCATCACCATCCCGCAACGGCCGAAGCAGATGGAGTTCTACGACCAGCAAGTCGAAGGGCTCGTCGAAAGCATGCAGCGCGGCGACGCGATCCGCTGCTACCGCTGCCAATCCATCCTCGAAACCGACGCAAAACCGAACGCCGACACCGGGGTGACCGACTTCACCTTCACCTGCGTTCGCTGCTTTTCGTGGGGGCGCTGGGTGGGGCGGCCGGAGTGGGCGAAGATCGGAGGGTAGGGAAATCCCTCCCTACGTCACTCCTTGAATGAGTGCTGTTGAAGGAGATCAGTGTGCCGTCGCGTATTGCCGCAGTGGAAGTGGAAGCCGTCGAGACATACGAGTGGCCGCCGCGCTGGAGTTTCTGGGGCGTGGCCGAGAATTTCGCGCGCGTGCACATCCTCCTGACCGTCTTCGACGGCGAGCCGCGCAAGTGGCTGGATTTCATCGACCGCGAAGGCAATGACGCCGAAGTTGGCGACGTGCCGTTCCTGGAGATGATGGAGCAGCGCATCGCGCAGAATCCCGACTTCATCGCCGATCTCCGCCGCCTGGTGCGCGAATTCACCGACTCCGTCGGCCCCGTTCCCGCCACGTCATAGAATCGCGGCCGAATGGCTGCTGCAACTCAACCTCACATCGTCATCGTCGGCGGCGGCTTCGCCGGTTTGTACACCGCGCGCGGCCTCGCCCACGCCGACGCGCGCATCACGCTGATCGATCGGCACAACTATCACCTCTTCCAGCCGCTGCTCTATCAGGTGGCCACCGCGGCGCTGAATCCGAGCGACATCGCCGCCCCCATCCGCGGCATCCTCAGCCGCCAGCGCAACATCTCCGTCCTCCTCGGCGAAGTGACAGCCATCGATACCGCCGCGAAGCGCGTGCAACTCGTCGACGGCGAGCTGTCGTACGACTATCTCGTCATCGCCACCGGTGCCACGCATTCGTACTTTGGCCATCCCGAATGGGAACCGGCCGCGCCGGGACTGAAATCAATCGACGACGCGCTCGAAATCCGCCGCCGCGTGCTGCTCGCCTTCGAAGCCGCCGAGCGCGAGACGGACGAAGCGAAGCAGCAAGCTTGGCTGACGTTCGCCGTGATCGGCGCCGGTCCCACAGGTGCGGAACTGGCCGGCGCTCTCTCCGAGATCGCACGGCAGACGATGGTGCGCGACTTCCGCCGCATCCGCCCCGACGCCGCGCGCGTGATCCTGATCGAAGGAAAAGATCGCGTGCTGCCAACCTACCCCGCCGATCTCTCCAAAAAAGCACAGCGCCAGCTCGAACGCCTCGGCGTCGAAGTGATCACCAGCGCGATCGTCACGGCAGTGAGCGATCACGAGGTGTGCATCGGCGACAAAACGATTCCGACCCGCACAGTGCTGTGGGGCGCAGGCGTGCAAGCCTCGCCTCTCGCGAAAACGTTGAACGTGCCGCTCGATCGCGCCGGACGCGTGCTGGTCGAGCCCGATCTCACCATCCCCGGCCACAAAGACGTCTTCGTCCTCGGCGATCTCGCCGCATCACAGCAGCGCGACGGCTCATTCGTCCCCGGCGTCGCCCCCGCCGCGATTCAAGCCGGCCAGCACACCGCAACCAACCTGCTCCGCGCACTGGCAGGACAACCGCTCCGCCCGTTCCGCTGTCGCGACAAAGGCTCGCTCGCCACGTTAGGCCGCGCCGCCGCCGTCGCCGATTTCGGCAAGATCCACATGAGCGGATTCATCGCCTGGATCGCCTGGCTGACGATCCACATCTTCTTCCTGATCGGCTTCCGCAACCGCTTCCTCGTGATCACGCAATGGGCATGGGCCTACCTCACCTACCAACGCGGCGCGCGGCTGATCACGGAGCATGATGGGAAAGTTGTGGACTGAGCGGGGGAGACGACGAGGGGCCTCCGGCGGCCGGGCCACGGGCCCGGA
>DASSMK010000234.1:0-28350 GCA_035688915.1 Thermoanaerobaculia bacterium | reverse complement strand
CTAGTCTCCCCCCGCCCATGCCTGCCGCCCGCACTCGCATCGCGCTCGTCGCCATCGCGTGTTGCGCGTTTCTCGTGCGCGTGGCGTTTCTGGTCGGGCATGGCGGGCCGCTGGCGTCGCCGACGGATTACGACGACGGCGTTTACTTTGCCGCGTCCGCGCTGCTCGTGCGCGGCGTGTTGCCGTATCGCGATTTCGTGTTCGTGCATCCGCCGGGTGTGGCGTGGGTTTATGCGCTCGTCTCGTGGTGGCGCGATCCGGCGCACGCGTTTGCGGTTGCGCGCGTACTCGCGTGCGTCGTCGGTGCGGTGAATACGTGGCTGGTCGGGCGGATCGTGCTGCGCTCCGGGAGTGCGGTGGCGGCGCTGCTCGCAGCGGCGATGTATGCGTTGTATCCGGACGTGGTGAATGTCGAGCGGAGCACGTATCTCGAGCCGCTGCTGAATCTCGCGTGCCTGGCGTCAGCGTTCGTCTGGCTGTCGGATGAAGAGCGCCCGATGCGCGCTGGCTTGCTCGCCGGCGCCGCGTGCGCGATCAAGGTGTTGGGCGGCATCTGGGTGGTGGCCGCGCTGGCCACGCCGCGCAGCGCACGCTCGTTCATGCGCTTTCTGATCGGCGGCATCATCGCGGGAGTGGTCTTGCTCGCGCCGCTCGCGCTCATCGCGCCGCGCTCCTTCTTCGAAGACGTAATCCGATTTCAGCTCACGCGTCCGCCGGACGGTACGCTCGGCGCCGCGCTCCGCGTGCCGCTCATCTTTGGCGCGCAACCAGCGGCGGCGTTGTTAGCGGCCGTCGCGCTCATCGCGCTGTTCGTGCAGCGCACGCGCGCGCAGCGCTTCTTCGCCATCGCAACGCTGCTCACCGTGGCGGCGTTCTTTGCGTCGTCGAGCTATTGGATTCAATACAACTCGTACCTCGCCGCGAGCGAATGCGTGCTGGCGGGACTCGGCATCGCCGCGCTCGTGCAGTGGCGGCCTGCGCTCACGGCAGTGGCCATCGTCGTCACCGCCGCGCTGCTCGTCGCGCCGGCGCGCTGGATCGTGGCCGCGTCACAGCAACGCGCGAACGACGCCATCGCCTTGCGTCGCGTCAGTCGCGCCATCACCGCGCCGCTCTTCGCGTTCGATCCGTCGTGGGGACTCGTCGCCGGACATCTCCCGCCGCACGGGGACGGCGCGCCGGTCATCGTCGACAGCTACGGCGCGATGCTGCTCGAAGCGACGCGCAGCGGAAAACACTTCGCCGATACGAACGCCGCCTTTCGCGAAACAGCCTCGCAACCCGCGGTGCGCGCGCGGTTGGCGGCGACGCCGTACGTCATCGCCGGCTGGCGCGGCAACTGGCAGTTGCCGGACGCCGACCGCGCCTGGATGAAGGCGCATTTCTTCTGCATCACGCCGGAGGCGGGAGACCTCTGCGTGATGCAACGGCTGGCGCAGCCGTTCGATGGACTGGTGCGCGCGAGCGGCCCGGTCACGTTCGGCGAAGGGTGGTACGCAGAGGAGGGGAGGGGCGCGGACGCGTGGCGCTGGATGGGCGCGCGCGGCGTGATCATCCTGCCGCCCATCGACGGTACCGCGCGGCTCGTTCTCGAAATGAACGTGCCGCAAGGCAGCCCCACCGTCACCGTTTCGGCAGACGGCCGTGTGCTCGATCGCGTCGCGGCCACCGGCTCGCTGATCCGCTCCTATTCATTGAATGGCCACGTCGCCACAGTGACGCTGGAAACGAGCAAGACCTTCGTGCCCGGCCCAAACGACGCGCGCGCCCTCGGCCTCATGCTGCGGCGGCTGGTCTGGCTCGGCGACGCCGACGCACGCGCCATGTCGTCGCCGCCGTGACCGCAAAGTTCCACACCGATCCCACCAGCAGTCCCGCCAATCCTGCCAGATACCACGGCGTGCCGTGCTGAATCGCATACGCCGCCACACGCACGTTCACGAACGCGCCAATCGCGCACGCGGCGTAGAACTGGAGCAAGCCAAGCATCACCGCACGGCCGCGAAGTCGACGGTCGCGCCAGGTGAGCGCGTTGTTGACGAAGAAATTCACCGTCATCACCACGAACGCCGCCACCGCCTGCGCCACCAGGAAGCGTTGCCCGCCGAGACGCAGCAGCGCCCAAAGAATGGCCAGATGAAGCACCACGCCCGCGCCGCCGACCGCACCGAACACCACGAAGCGCGGCGGGATCAGATCGCCGATCTTCTTGTCGATCAGGAGCAGCAGGTACTCGAGGCCGACCACCACATCGAGCTTGCTCTCGCCATGCAGCCGCTCGCGGAAGTGATACGGAATCTCCACGAAGCGCACCGGCCGCGCTGACGACGCGATCAGGTCGAGCAGGATCTTGAAGCCGACGCCGGACAGCGATCCGATCACCTCTTCGAGAAAGCGGCGATCGAGCATGAAGAAGCCGCTCATCGGATCCGACAGCTCGCTGTGCGTCACCAGCCTGCTCAGCGTGCGTCCCGCTTCGCTGAGGCGCACGCGCGATTCCGCGAACGATCCCATCGAACCGCCGCCCGCGTTGCGCGTGCCGATCACCAGATCGAGAGACTCGCTCGTGAGCCGCTCCAGCATCTGCGGCAGCAGCGTTTCGTCGTGCTGCAGATCGGCGTCGATCACGGCGATGGCCGGCGCCGCGGTAGTCATCATCCCCTCGATGCACGCCGAGGAAAGTCCGCGCCGTCCGACGCGCTGCAGCACGCGCACGCGACGATCTTCACGCGCCACTTCGCGCACCGCTTCCGCCGTGCCGTCCGGTGAATCGTCATCGACCACGATGATTTCGTGATCGATGTCACGCAGAAGCGCGTGAAGTCGTGCGATCAGTTCAATGACGTTCGCGCGCTCGTTGAACGTCGGCACCACGACGGCGAGTTGGAGCAAGGCGGCAGGCATTGTGGCAGCGATCTCCAGAGATTCTCCACGTTTTCTCCAAGATCGCCGCGGCCGCGCTCCCTATCGTGTCGGGTGAGGAGTGAATCATTGCATAAGCTCGTGTTAGCCCTCGCCCTGGCCGCCATCACCGCGGGATCTGCAGCCGCCGCGGAACTGCCGGGTACCAACGGCGTCGTTCAGGCGCCGCTCAACGGCGCTAAGCCGCGGCCCGACGCCGTCGCCCTTCCCAATCCCGTCATGTTCGTGGGCCAGGTGCCGCTCCCCGACGACTTCACCACCGTCGCCTCCACTTTCGTCAACCAGAAGGGCGATCAGTCGTCCGCACCGCGCGGCGGCGATCTTTTCATCCTCTATCCGAGCGGCACGCTGAAGAACGTGACGCGCACCGCCGGCTTCGGGAACAGCGGCTTCCAGGGCGCGAACTCGATCGCCGTGCGCGAGCCGAGCGTGCACTGGTCGGGCACCAAGGCGCTCTTCAGCATGGTCATCGGCGCGCCGACGCAACAGTTCCAGCAGGCCACCTATCACTGGCAAATCTACGAGGTCACCAACCTCGGCGAAAACCAGACGCCCGTCATCACCAAAGTGCCGAACCAGCCGGCGAACTTCAATAACGTGTCGCCGCTTTACGGCACCGACGATCGCATCATCTTCACCTCCGATCGTCCGCGCGGCGGCGAATCGCATCTCTACCCGCAGCTCGACGAATACGAAGAAGCGCCGACCGTCACCGGCATCTGGAGTCTCAACCGCACCACCGGCGATCTCCGCCTTCTCAATCACACGCCGTCCGGCGCGTTCACTCCTTCCATCGACAGCTTCGGCCGCCTGATCTTCACGCGCTGGGATCACCTGCAGCGCGATCAGCAGGCGGACGCTGACGCCGATAATCCGGGCGAATACGGGACGTTCGATTTCGCCGATGAATCGGCGAACGCGGCGAAGCTCAATCAGCGCGTGGAGGTCTTCCCCGAGCCGCGCGCGGGCAATCTTCCGGCGGGCAGCAATCTCACCGGCAACAACATCAATCACTTCTTCCCGTGGGCCATCAACGAAGACGGCACGTCGGAAGAGACGCTCAATCACATCGGCCGCCACGAGCTCCACAACTACTTCAACCGTTCGTTCAACGACGATCCGGCGATCGTGGAGTTCGGCTACTTCGACGGCATTCGCGTGAACACGAAGGAAGCGGACAACACGTTCCAGCTGCGCGAAGATCCGCTCACCGCGGGCCTGTACTACGCGATCGATTCGCCGGAATTCGGTGCGCACGCCGCGGGGCAGATCATCAGCTTCCTCGCGCCGCCCACCAAGCACGCCGATCAGGTCACGGTGAACTGGATCACGCCGCGCGAAACGAAGTTCTTCAACGATCCTCCCGCGCCTGCCGATGCCACCGGTCACTATCGCGATCCGCTGCCGCTCTCGAACGGCACGCTGCTCGCCGTGCACACGGCGGAAACGCGCGGCGATCAGAACGCCGGCACCGGCACGAATCCCATCTCGCGCTTCGACTTTCGCATCAAGCCGATGACGGTGCAGCCGGACGGCTTCTACACGCCCGGCGCGCCGCTCACCTCGGGTATCGCCGCCACCGTCTCGTATTGGGATCCCGATCAGCTCGTGCAATGGACCGGCATGCTCTGGGAGCTATCGCCGGTCGAGATCCGCGCGCGTCCGGTTCCGGCCACGCTCTCCACGCCGCTCGAACAGCCGGAGCTGAATGCGTTCACGCAGGCCAACGTGAGCGTCGCAGAGTTTCGCCAATATCTGCTCGACCACAATCTCGCGCTGATGGTCACGCGCGACGTGACGACGCGCGATAAAGCCGACAAGCAGCAGCCGTTCAATCTGCGTGTGCCGGGCGGCGTGAGCCACATCGTGAACGCGGGCCAGAAGGCATACGACGTCGCCCATCTCCAACTCTTCCAAGCCGACCAGGTCCGCGGCCTCGGCGGCACCCCCGATCCGAGCAATCCCACGCTCGTCACCGGCGGCCGTCAGGGACGCCGCGTGCTCGCGCGCAAGCTGCACGATCCCGCAGCCGTCGCTGCGAATCCTGCTGCGACCGTGACCAGCGACGGCAGCGTGCAAGTCGCGCTCGACGGCTCGATCGCCGCGTTCGTTCCGGCGCGCCGCGCCATGAGCTGGCAGGTCAACGATCCGAATCATGTGGGCGTGCTGCGCGAGCGTTACTGGATCACGTTCCAGCCGGGCGAGGTGAGGGTGTGCGGTTCCTGCCACGGCGCGAACACGAAGACGCAAGTCGATCAGGACGCGCCGACGAACACGCCGTCGGCATTGACCGCCCTGCTGCAGGCCTGGAAGAGCACGCAGGCCGGCGCACCGTCCGCTCCGGCGAACTTCACCGCCACGGCCACCAGTACGACATCCATCAATCTGACGTGGAGCGCTTCCGCCGGAGCCGGTGCGGGCACGCAATACGAGATCGCGCGCGCGTCGGCGGGTGGTTCGTTCGTCACGATCCAGACCACCGCTGCGACGAACTTCGTCAACGCCGTTTCGGCCAATCAAGCGTATGTCTACAAAGTGCGCGCAGTCGACGCCACGCTCGGCACCTCGGCGTACTCAACTCCGGATACCGCCTTGACGTTCGTCTTCACCGACGATCCTCTCGTTCTCTCCACGACGCGCGTGAAAGCGCTGCATCTCACGGAGCTGCGTCAAGCGGTGAACGCGCTGCGCTCCACGGCCGGTCTCGCCGCGGCCACATTCACGGACGCGAGCATCACGTCGGCCACACAAATCAAAGCCGTTCACCTGCAGGAACTACGCACCGCGCTCAATCAGGCGCGAACACCGCTCGGCCTTCCCGTAGTGACGTTCACCGATGCCAGTCTCACCGCCGGCACGACAAAAACGCGTGCCGTTCATATCGCCGACCTCCGAGCTGGGTTAAAGTAGCGGCATACACGAAAAGTTGGAGCGGCGGGGCTTGCCCCGCCGTACACGTGAACGGGTCGCACGGCGCGGAAGCTCTCACCATGCCGGGCGGTGAACGGTCACGCCAGAACCCGGTCGGGGTAAGTCTCGCCGCTCCAACTGAGTCTTTAAGTATTTCTTTTGCTCGATTCGGGAATTACGGCCGTGCGGCCCTCCTACTCAAGAAGGAGGACTGCATGGCTGACTATGCATTGAAGGGACCGCAAGTCCAACCCGATGCGAGCTATTGGGGTTTCTGCCCGAAGTTGTGCATCGTGTCGATTCCTGAGCTGTTGGAACGGACCGATGATGAGCGCTCCGCCGACTACTTCCCGCCGTGGGAGGAAAGCCAGGTCGAGAAGGAGTTCGAAGAGCTGGTCTGGCTCTCCGAACACCGCGACGATCCCTGCGCCCTCGTCGACAATGACCGCTGCAAAGACCGCCTGCCGGACACGTGCAAGTCGAGCCTGAAGGTCGAAGTGCCGAAGGCGTACTACTGCCGGCGTCCGATCAGCCGCCTGCTCAATCTCGAGCCGCCGATCGGCGCACCACTCGTTCATCGCTTGATCGGCCAGCAGATCATCCGAACCGGACGCGGATTGGCGCGAGCGGTCGAGGCGGAAACGCCCGGCCTCTACCATCGCAACGCTCTCAACTACCTCATCACCATGCGGCACTGGTCACCGCCGCGCCAGGCGCTCGTTTGGGCAGCGCTCGACATCGCCATCGCCAGTGCGCTGCAGGCCGCGTGGTACTACAAGTGGCTCAGTCCTCGCCCGCAGGTTTCACGGCGGCAGCGGCCGATCGAATACAAGAAGCTGAACGTTCTTTTCGATTGCCCGGACGAGCTCAATCCGGCCTACAACATCTGCCCCGATGGTCGTCCGAAGAAGAAGAACGGCCCTTGCGAGCCGAACCTCTCGGGCACGCCGCGACATCCGGCGTATCCGTCCGGCCATAGCACCTATTCCGGTGCGGCCAGCGAGATCCTCGAGTACTTCTTCGGCAAGCAGCGCACGCCCGATGAGCTTCCCCACGACGAACGTCTCGGCTCCCACCTCGGCACGACCCTCAAGACGGAGCTCGACTACATGGCCGACAACATCGGCATGGGCCGTCTCTGGGCCGGCATTCACTGGCGGAGTGACCACGAGGCCGGGATGAAACTCGGCCGCACCGTCGGACGCATGGTCATCGAGCAGTTGCAGGACATGGGCTCCGTCACCGGTCGCAACGTCGGGCCGTTCGTTCTCTGCCCGAAGGAACCGGAGCCGCCGAAGGATCCGTGTGTCGCCGATCGCAGCTGCGACACGTCGACGAAGCCGCCCACGCGCGAATCGTTGGAAAAAGAGCGCGACCTCATCGTCAAACACTGTCCCGAACCGAAGCACGGCAAGTGCGAGCCCTGCGACGCTCCGCCGATGACCGAAGGCCACACGCATGCGGCCATCGACGCCAATCGCGGCGCCAACCGCGGCGGCGGCAACTGATCTCGGCAGTCCTTGCGGCAGGAGCGGTGGTGACGCCGCCTCCTGCCGCAGATTGGGCGTAGCTGCGATCCACAACGCGCACGCAAGTCAGCGATCGCGCCTCTGTCTCCTTCTCGTTTCGACGATGCCGAGGTAGGGATTTGGCTGCCACCGTCACTCCCATGGCAGGGTCCCCGTTCATTCCGAGAAGGAGTCGCGATGCGTCTGAAGCAAACGCTGCTCGTGTCCCTTGCCTTCGTTTTCGCCTGCCGGCGCGAGTTCACGCAGCCGCCGACGAACACCACTGACACCGCCACGCAGACCACGGCGTCGGCCACGACGTCGTCCACGACCACCGTTGCCGACGAGCCGCTGCCCGCGTGTTATCCACCGCTGCCGGCAGGTTCGGCGACGTCGCTTCCGGCGGCCACGATCAGCGGCAACATCCCGCTGTACGTTCCGCTGCCGGCCGGTACGCATTCGCCTGTGCAGGTGCGGCCGTCCTTCGACTGGTTCTCGTGGGAAGAATTCATCGCGCTGAACTGGCCTGCATCCACGCAGGGACGCGGCAATCCGCAATCGCCGAACGATCCGAGCGTCTTCAAGAACGCGGCGGCCGGAACGCCGACCGTGTGGAGCACGTACAAAGCGAACTGGGAGCTGTTCGATCAAGGCAACGCACGGCCGACGGATTTCGATTCGTACGTCACGCCGGTGCAGGCGACGTGCGGCAGCGGCACCGTGCCCGACGGCGCGAAGAAGAAAACGCTCGTCATGACGTCGAAGGGCAACTCGGTGCTCAACGACGGCGTGCAGGCCTTCTCGTTCCCGCTCGTCGACAACACCAAAGAGTACGTGATGTACGAGGTGCGGTACGCGCGGCAGCCGTACGACTTCATGCGCGGCAGCGACAACGATCCGAAGTCGTGGCTGTATCTCGCCAAGAACCTCATCCCGCCCGCGCAGGTGACGATGCCGCCCACGCAGTCGATCAAGAGCGGCGTGTCGAAAGTCGACAAGCTCGGTTCGATCATGATCAAGGCGGCGTGGCGCGACATGGCCGCGGTGCCGAAGGATCAGTGGTCGCGCTATTACGTCGTCGAAGCGGAAGTGTTCGATCCTTCCACGCAAAAGTGCGCTGACACGAGCGTCGGCCTGGTGGGCATGCACATCGTGCAGAAGCTCGATCAGTTCCCGGAATGGGTCTGGTCCACGTTCGAACAAGTGGACGTGCTCGCCGCGAATCAGCAGAACACGCTGCTCCCCGAATGCCCGGCCAACGATCCGGCATGTCAGCAGAACGGCTTCAAAAATCGTCCGCAGTCGACGAATCTCGATCCGAATCAAAGCGCGCGCGTGCCGGTGCAGGCGCTGCGCGTCAACGCCATCCCGACGACGCCCGCCGGCGCATCGACCGTCGACGCGAACCAGGCATTCCAAACGGCGCTCGCCGGAACGCCGTGGGCGAACTATCAGCTCGTCGTGACGCAGTGGCCGCTCGCGGCGAACAACCCCACGCAATACAAACCGCCCGAGCAGCGCGGCAGCTATCCGTGCACGTCCGGCCTGCCGTTCCCCGTCACCGGCGCGGTCAATCTGACGATGGAGACGTACTTCCAATCCGCCAATTCCGGACAAGGCTCCGGCAACAGCTGCATGGCCTGCCACTTCGGCGCCGCGTACACCGACTTCAGCTGGGGTCTGAAGCGCCGCCCGCATTGATTCGAAAGGAACGACGATGCCCACGACCACGAACTGGTGGATGTTTCACGGCGACACCGCGCATACCGGCGAAGTCACCGACAGCCCGATCAACAGCAGCAACGTCGCGCAGCTGAAGAACACGTTCTCGCTCGACGTGCCGGGCTCCATTCTCTCGACGCCCGCCGTCGCCGACGGCTACATCTACGTCGGCCTCGCCAACGCCAGCGCCTCGAAAGCGGTGCCCACCGGCATTGGCGGCACGATGCTCAAAGTGAACATCCAGACCGGCGTGACCGAAGCGAGCTACAGCTGGTCGATCGACAAGAACGAACGCGATTCGCACGGCTTCACCGGCATGGGCTGCACGCCCGCCGTCGTGAATGGCAAGGTCTACTTCATCGCCTTCAACGGCGTGCTCTTCTGCCTCAACGCAGCGGACCTCTCGCTCGCGTGGCAAACGAACTTGCGCTGGGCCGATCTGCCGAAGAATCAGCCGGTCAACAACGTCGCCAATTACGGCCAGGAGCCGCCCACGCCGCAGGCGGCCGGCTGGTCGTCGCCCTGTATCTACGACGGCAAAGTGTGGGTCGGTATCGGCGAAGGGGAGAATCCGAATCTCTATTCGTTCGTCTATTGCCTCGACGCGGCGACAGGCAATGTGATCTGGATCTTCTGCACGAATCAGTACGTCTCCGGCATGCCCAATCAGCCGAACGTGCTGCCGTCCGGCGTCGTGATCGGGCCGCTGAAGCCGCCGTTCTCGAGCACGCCCACGCAGCCGATCACGCTGGGATGCTCGGTCTGGTCTTCGCCCGCGTACGATCCCGAGCTCGACATCCTCTACTGCACCACCGGCAATCCCGTTCCCGACGGCGAGCTTCCCAGCCTCGGCTACTCCGTCGGTCTCCTCGCATTGAAGGGCTCGACGGGCGAGTTCGTCGGCTTCGCGCAGTTCCCTCCTGAGTCGAGCTATCGCGTTTCCGACATCGACGTGGACGTCGGCGGCGCGCCCACGCTCTACAGCATCAACGGCCGCAAAGTGGTCGGCCTCGGCTGCAAGAACGGCAGCTACATGATCTGCGACGCGCAGACGATCGACATTCTGAAGTGGCGGCAGATGCTGCCGAAGATGAATGACGGCACGCAGATCCCCACGGTCGATCCGCACGCCGCAGACGCGAACGGCAACGCCCTCGATTCATCGATCGATCCCAATCCGTTCGTGCCGAACGACATCTCGAACAAAACGCAGGCCGAGAATTTTCACGGCACCTACAGCACCGCCGCGCTCTGCACGCCGCAGAAGAAACTGTTCATCGGCGTCGGCGGCAACAACTATCACTTCGTCTCATCCGGCATCGACTCTCAATCGACGCCATTCATGCGTGCGATGGATTGGGAGACGCTCGACGACGCGTGGCCGATGGCCGGCGATCCGATGAAGTACACGAAAGCGGCGAGCGCGATGTATCGCAACGCAGGGGAGAGCGGCATCAGCGTTCCCGCGGTGGTGAACGACGTCGTCTTCATGGCCACGACGCAGGTCGCGCTCTACGCATTCAGCGCGACGGACGGCACGCTGCTCTGGAACGACATGGTGAATTTCGGCCAGCAAACCGGCGGCTTCATGGGCGGCTACGGCTACTGCCTCGGCCCCGCCATCTGGAACGAATACATCGTGGCGGGCGCGCTCGTTTCCGGCGGCACCGGCGGCGGTGTGCTGAACATCTACAAGCTCGGCTGACGCGATGGCGCAACTCCTTCTCCTCGGCGTGCTAGCCGGGCTGGACAACCTGCAGGTCGCGGCGGCCGTGAGCGTCGCACCGATGGCACGCGCGCGTCGCATGCTGCTGATGGCGTCGTTCGCGACGTGCGAGATTGCTTCACCGCTCCTCGGCGTCGCGATCACGTACGTGCTGCGCACGCGCTTCGACATCGCCATCCCGGCCATCGCGCCGTTCGTGGTCATCGCGTGCGGCTTCGCCATCATCGCGTACGCACTGCACGAGCGGGAGGACGAGGAGCGCTCGCTGCTGGAGAGCCGCTGGACGATCGTCGGACTGCCGGTCACGCTCTCGCTCGACAACCTGCTCATCGGCGTGAGCGCCGCGACGCTCGGTCATCCACCGCTGCTCGCCGCGCTCGTGATTGGCGCCACCAGCGCGAGCATGTGCGTGCTGGGCGTGCTGACCGGCGCGCGCATCTCGCGGCTCATCCCGCAGCGCGCGGAGCTCGTCAGCGGCTCCGCGCTCATCATCATCGCCGCCGCCATGTGGATTCGCAGTTAGCGGAATTCGGAGGAAGACATGCCTACGTCATTCGCCAGCGACATCGCCCCGATCTTCGGCCCCTTCCGCGGCAACATGCTCTGGCGCCTCGACCTGACCGATTACGATCAGGTCAAGGCCAACGCCGCGATCATCCAGGTCTTCATCACTGCGTCGCCCGACGGCCGCATGCCGCCGCCGAACTACGGACCGCCGCTTTCCGCGCAGCAGATCGCCACGTTCCAGCAGTGGATCCAGGAAGGCTATCCGCCGTGAGATTCGGCGTTTCACGCCGCGCCGAATGACGCCACGCGCTTGAAGCGCCGCAGGTACGTCACTTCGTCGCCGATCAGCAGCTCGCCCGCGACGATCTTGAACGGCCGCGGTTGCGCGGTGCCAGTGTAGACGCGCAGCACGTCGGTGGTGACGTTGTGCGTGACCATACCGCTGTCGTAGTCGACGGTGTACGTCCCAAAGTACGCGTAGTAGTTGTTGAACGACGCGATCATCGACTGGTTCACAACTTCTGTCGTGAGCGTCCACCAGTTCTGATTCACGTCAGGCAACGGCGGATTGATCGAGATCTGCACGGAGACGTTGCCGGCCGGGTCATAGACCCAGTAGCCGAGGGGTGGCTGGCCCCAGGTGTACGTCTTGTCGTTGGGCTTGTTGGGGTCGTTCACGTCCCACGCTTCGACCATCTGCCAGCAACCTACGATCGTTTCGGAACTGCTGCTCATTTCATTTCCCCTTTCTTGCAAACGTCCAGGTGACGCCGAGGCGCAGGGTGCGGCCGGGCGCCGGAAATTCGAGTGGCGTGGGCTGTCCGGTGAAATCGGCGAGCACGTATCCGAGCTCGCTGTAGCGCGCGGCGAGCGCGTTCAGCACATCGGCGTGCAATGTCACGCCGCGCAGGTCGTGCGTGACGCGGAGGTCGACGCGCGAGACGGACGGCGTGGAGAAGAGATGCGCGTCATCGAGCGCGACGCGATCGCGCCAGCGATAGAGCGCGTCCGCACTGGTGGTGGACGTGGCGCGCCAGTGCAGCATCAGCTGCGCGGTGTGCTCCGGAATCGCTTTCAGCTGCACGTCCGGCGAGGCGCCGTCCGCGACGTGCGTCCACGCGTAAGTGAACCGCGGCGACACGCGCGCGTTTTTTGCGAACGCAGCACTCGCTTCGACGCCGCGATGCTGCGACGTGCCGATGTTTTTGTACGTGAACGTCTGCGGATCGAAGTCGATCTCGTCGCGCACGTTCATCCGGTACGCGACGACGGACCAGTCGCTCGATAACGTCGTGCGCGACAGCCCCGCTTCGACATTCCGCGCGCGCTGCGGACGGAGATTCGGATTGCTGATGGTGAACGTGCCGCCGCTGCCGTCGGGGTAGGGACGGCGATCGAAGAGCTGATCGAGCGTCGCTGCTTTGAACGCGCTCGACACCTGCACGAATAGCGACGCGCCGGCGCCTACGGTGACGTTCAGCCCCAGACGCGGCGACCACGCTGACGCATTCGCGTCGGCGCTGTCGCTCATCTCATCGCGAATGTCGTCCCGTCGCACGCCGGCGGTGAAGTGGTAGCGCTGCGCGAAGCTCCACGCGCCGGTGACGAAGAGGCCGATGCGATCGCGCGTGCCGTTCGACGACGCCACCATCTCGCCGATGCGTCCTTCTTCTTCCACCGCCGCGTAGCTGCCGTCGATCGATGCGTGCTCCAGATCCGCGCCGCCGCGCACGATGCCGTGCGCCCACTCGCGCGACGCTTCGAACGTGCCGCCGGCGACGTTCGTGCGCAGCGCGCGAAACGCGCTCGTGCCGAAGCCCGGCGCGAGGAGGAGCGTGCGCAGATTGTCGTCATCGCGGCGCAGCGCGTAGAGCGTCGCGTGCAACGGCGTGCTGCCGAAGGAATCGAACGCGGCGCCGATGCGCTCGCGCGACGTGGTTTGTCCATCGAAACGAAACAGCTCGCTCGATTGCTCGCGATTCTCCGCGATCTCCGCGCGCGTCAACGCGCCCGGCTGCTGGCGATGCGTGCGGCCATACTCGCCGTCGACGCGCCAGCGCGCCGCGTCGGCAAGATGCTCCAGCGCCACGTGCGCATCGCGTCCGTTCGCGTCCGCGTTTTCGCGAAAGCCGTCCGTGTTCCAGCTGCCTGCGTTTGCATCGAGACGAAAGCCGTTCGCCAGTTCCGCGCGATAGGTCGCGCCGAGATCGAGCGCGCCGAAGCTTCCACCGGCGGCGCGCAGCTCGCCGTCGGAATCATCGTCATGCGACGTGAACACCTGAATCACGCCGCCGAGGGCGGTGTCGCCGTAGAGGGCGGAGCCGGGACCGTGCAGCACTTCCACACGCTCGATCTCACTCGCGCGGAAGCGCTGCCAATCCACGTTTCCCGATTCCGCATCGCCGGCCGGAACGCCGTCGACAAGCAGCTTCACGTACTCCACTTCGCCGCCGCCAAAGAATCCGCGCGAGGTGAGCATCGGAATGCCGCTCGCCCCGCCATCGAACATCATCGTCACGCCCGGCACCGCCGCCAGCACCTCGGCCAGCGACATCGCCGGCAACTGCTGCAGATCGCGCTTGTCGAAGACCGTGAGCGCGGCCGAAGCCTGATCGCGCGGCTGCTCTTCACGCGCCGCCGTGACGACGATTTCCTGTTTGACCGCGGGCGGCGCGATGGCAGCCGTGGCACAGAGCCACACCAGCGCGGCGGAAACGATGGGCATGCGAGCGGATCCTCTTTCTCAGGAGAGTCCGCCCGCAACAAATCCCTACCTGACGTTTCACACGAGACGCATCTCGCGCAGCCGCGGCACCTGCCGCACCGACGGGCGATCGCGGATGTCCACCGCCACTTCCGCATCGCGGCCGGCGAAGCGGTACCTCGCTTTCGTCACGGCGCCGACCACCACGATCGGCGCATCGGCTTCGTAGCGAAAGACCGCGTGCGTCGGACGCGCGGTCGTGGTGGTCACGGCGGTGCCGCCCTTGCCGCTAACGCTCGGCATCGACAGCGAAAGGTGGGAACGGCTACCACAGCAACTCATGGCATCTTCTCCTTCGCATCGAATGGTTGTTGTTCTTCGAACCACGCCGCGGCGGGCTCGCGAGCGGTCAGCCGCTCCGCGAGGATGGCGCCGCCGGAGAGCGCGGGAATGGTGATGACGAGCGAGCGCCAGTCGCGTCCGAGGAGCAGTGCGAAAGGGACGGCGATCCAGACGCTGGCGCAGTAGAAACAGGAAGCGAGGCGCTCCAGCCGGACTGCGGCCGTGGCGCGACGCAGAAGGCGGAAGACGTCCCACGGACCGTCCTCCGCCACGATGAGATGAGTCACGCGCCAGACGGCGAGCACCGCCAGCGCAGCAGCGACGAGGTTGATGTCGATCATTGTTGGTTGCGGTGAAAGAGCGGCTCGCCGCAACCGGCAGCGAGCCGCTCCCATCACTCAGTAGAAGAAGCTGTACTCCGCGAGGTTGTAGTGCGTGAAGTTGTAGTCGCAGTTCGCGATCGTCCGCTTGTACGCGCGCAGCTCCAGCTGGTAGCAGCACGGGTCGGGCAGCTTCAGCGCGATCTGCGCCGCCGGAATCGTGACCGTGATCCTGCCGCCGTGCCACTTCGGCGCCGTGGCCCCTTGCGTCAGCGCGTCGTAGTACTGCGGGCCGACCGCGTCCGCGGTGATCGGCGTGAGCGTCGTTCCGGTCAGAAGATCGCTGACCTGATTCTCGCCATACGTCGCATCGAACGTGTACCAGGCCAGGTGATCGTCGCGATCGTCGACCGCGAAATCGATCTCCAGCGAGTCACCCGGCTGGCGCGTGTAGATGCCGCACGGCACGATGTCGACGACGGTTCCGTCGGCGCGGCGCAAGCGAACCGCTTCGACATCGCAGTCCGGCTCCTTCGTGCAAATGTGCACCGTGCCGGCGCCGCATGGATGATCGGGCGTGCCGGGAGGCAGATGCGCGGGGTCGGGCGACGGGCGATTGTCGATGGTGATGACGATCTCGTTCGGCTCGCCGTCCGCACACTCGGGGAGTTGCTGCGGCGTGAGCACGCCGGGCGACGTCTCCTTGTACGGCTGCACGCGCAGGCGGTACGTGCCGTCGGCCCACGCCGCAGAGTTGGTGAGCCAGATGAAGAGCAGCTGGCAGTTGTCGAGACAGACCCACGGCGTCGCCAGCGACGCTTCGAGCTTGCGCCGCGACGGATAGACGGCGTGGCCGCCGATGATCGTCGGCACGTACGCCACGGCGGTATTGCTGCCGCTGCCGAAGACGTAGTAGCCGCGCGTGAACGCGCCGAGGCCGGAGAGCGGCATCGGTGCGTAGGCGTTCCAGCTGCTGCCGTTGTATTGCGCGTATTCGACGCCGTAGTAATCGACGTCATCGCCCATGCACGACGGCAGGCCGCGCACGGCGATGCTCTCCGCGAACGGACGATCGGCGTTGACCTTGTTGCCGGCCGATGCAGTGCCGGGATAGGCCAGGCCGGCCGTCGCGCTGCCGGTGGTCTGGTCGATGTGCGAGCGATAGAGATCGCAGACGTGCGTGATGGAGAGGCAGGGATCGCCGCAATCGGTCGTGTCTTCCGCGCAGCACGCGTCACCGTTCGCAATCAGCGTGACGTTGTACGAGGTGGGGATGTCCCACTGCGTCTGCGCGTAACCCTGATCGACGATGACGTTCGTCTTGCCGCCGCAGGCCTGCGTGACCTGGAACAGCACGTCGGGATTGCAGTCGTTCCACGGATACCACGGGTACCACGGCCAGATGCGCAGCGCGTTGCGGTTCGGCAGCAGCTCCGCGAACGTCGGCCGCAGCGCTTCGGCGCGCGTCAGGAAATCGCTGGTCGTGTCTTTGAGCACGCGCAGCGATTGCGTTTGCGCAACGGCGTCGTCAGCGGATGCAGCGCGCGCGGAGATCGGCGCCGCGGGTCGCAGGCCGGCCGGTTTGCGGCTCTGCGGAATCAGCGCTTCGATCGAGCCGAGATCCGGCGCCGGATCGGGGAGCGGAATGGGCTTGATGCGCAGCTCGGGAGGCAGCGTCTGATACAGCTCGGCGGCGAGCTTCGTATCGATCTGCCACGAGCGCAACTGCCACCACCACCACGGATACCAGCCGCAGCACCAGCGGAACGTGATCTTGAAGAAGCCGTTCACGTCCGTGACGGCGCAGCCGATCTGCTGCTTGCTCTGCCAGAACCAGAACCAGTCGACGTCGAACGCGCAGACCTGCGCGCCCGGCACCGGCTTGCCGTCCGGACAGAGCACCGTGCCGGTGATGGTGAACGTGCGACACCAGCGCAGCCACCACGGCCAGTAATACGACGGAATCCTGACTGCCGGCAGCGTCACGCGCGTCGCGTCGGTGAACGCGCGCGGCGAGATGGCCGCGGAAACGGTTTGCAGCTTCGGCAGCGATTCGTCGTCCGCATCCTGCGGTCCGATCACGACGCGCGCGCCGCGCGGCACCGCGTCGAGCTCGAACGTTGCCGCCGCTTTGTCGCCCGTCTTGACGACCTGCGACTGAATGACCTTGCCGCTTCCGTCGACCAGCGCGACTTTCACAGCCTCCGCGGCGTCTGCTGCATTGCCGATGTCGATCGGCACAGTGAGTGCGATTCTTTCTTTCTTTGGCGTCATGCCACGTCCTCCTTCGTTGTTCGGGGGCCAGCCCCTCGAAGGAGTTAGTGATCGCGGCGCGCCGATCGTTTCAGCGGACGCGCTGTTTTCCCGGCGCGATGCGACGCCCAATCACGAACAGCAGCACGGCCATGGCCATCACGCCCGCGAAGACGATCGTCTGCACGCCGATCGATTGCGCCGACGCGCCCGCCCACGCGTACGCCACGCACGGCACGATCGATCCCGCCACGCTCGCCACGAACGCCTGCATCCACGTCACCGGCGAGCTGCCCGCGAGAATGGCCACCGTCTCCGCGACGATCGGAATCGGTCTGCTGATCACGATGGCGATCACGCCCCAGCGCTCCAGCAACGCACCCGCGCGCGCATGCTCGCGCGGCGTGACGAAGCGTTTGATGGCGTCGTTGCCCGCGCGGCCGACGGCGAATCCCACCAGCGTCGCGCCGATCGTTCCGAGCATCGAAAGCGCAGTGCCGCCGGCGATGCCGAACAGCGCGCCGTTCGCGACCATGATCGGAATGGAAGGCACCGGCAGAAAGACGTCCGCGATGAGCAGCGCTACTCCCGCAATGGCCGCCACCGGTTTCGCCGCGCGCATGACGCGCGAGGCGTCGGTGAGGATCTCGACATGCGCCGCGTTCGCCGCGAAGAAGATCAGCAGAATCGCGACGGCGATGCCGAGAGCGAGCGACCACCAGCGAAGCATGCGGCGATCATAGCTCGCCGCTCTTCACACCCACACCATCTACGCCGTCGCTTCGATCATCGTCTGCGCGATGAAGTTATAGATCGCCGTCCACGCCAGTTTCACATCGAGATTGAACGCCGGGCCCGCGATCGTTTCGACGGTGTAGAGCAGGCACGCTTCGACCATCGCGTAGTGCGGGATCTGCACGCCGTACGCGATGTGGCGGCGGCCGAGGTCTTCGAGGGCGGGCTTGAGCTCATCGAGGCGATCGAGGCCGCGCACCGCCGCGCCGAGCATGTTCATCAGCATGTCGCCCTGCGCGCGCATGTCGGTCTTCGAGAACAAAGGCCGCACGTCGGGCGCGATCTCGAACAGCTTTCCGTAGAAGATCGTCGCCGCTTCCTGCTTCCGCGCGTACACGAGCTCGAACGAAGTCTGCACGAGGTCGTGCACGTCGGGCTTGGCGAAATCGACGATCTCGTAAATCGAAAATTCACGTTGGCGGATGGTGTCGTGCGACACATGCCCCAGCCGCAGCTCCGCCTCCACCACATTCACCAGCTCCTCGGTCGCCAGTACGTGAGCGCCATGGCTCTCGTTGAGCGCCGCGACGGCCGCGGCGACGTTCGCCGCTTCGCCGATCGCGGTGAGCTTGGCGTGCTCTGGATGGCCGAGCTGGCCGACGATCATCCGGCCGTAATGCAGACCGACGTCGAGCGTGAGCGTCAATCCGAAATGTTCGCTGAGGTATTGATCGAAGACGCCCATGCGCTTCTGCATGCGCAGCGCGGCGCGCACGGCGTTCGTGCATTTCGTCTTCGCGTCGCCGCTTTCCAATCCGAAGAACGCGACGATGGTCGTGCCGTCGTAGCGGCCGATGCTGCCGCCGTTGGCGAGGATGGCGTCGCCGACCTGCATGTAATAGCGATTGAGGATGTGCACGACGTCATGCGCGAGATGGCCGCGCGTCAGCGTGCCGCCTTCGCGCACGCTGGCGTGCAGAATCGCGAGCGGCATTTCGCTGCCGGTCGTGGAGATGGTGCGGTTGCCGCTGTCGGAGCGGACGATGCTCACGTCCTCATCGTCGCGAATGAGCCGGCGCATCCGCACCGCGCCGCCAATGCGCGTCTGACAGGCCAGGCGCACGTCGTCGGTGAAGCCGAGACGTCGCGCGAGTTTCGTTTCCTCGGCGTTCCGCGGCGAAAGATTCTGCAAACCGGCGCTCACCGCAACGCGGCACGTCGAACAGCGCGCGTTGCCGCCGCACGCATGCGCGTGCGGAATGCCGTTCTCGAGCGAGACGTCGAGGATCGTTTTGCCGAGCGGCGCTTCGATGACGATGTCGCCGCCGATTTCGCCGGTAAACGTGATCGGCACGACCGCCGCTTCGGCGATCACACTTTCCGCGATCATCGTGGCGTCGGCGGAGCGCAGCGGCTTGTCGCTGATCGGCACGTAGGTCGCCGACATGCTCGTCAGCGGCACACCGGCCTGCGTGCTCATGCCGCCGTCGCGCGCGAGGCGGATGGCGTCGCGCAAATCGGTCGCGCGCTGGAAGCGCAGCGCCGGATCCTTCGCCATCGCACGCGCCACGAGATCGGAAACGCCGCGCGGGATTCCCGGAACGATCGCGTGCAGCGCTTCGGGCTCGTGTTGCAGCACTTTGTAGAGCACGGAGTGCAGCGATTCGCCTTCGAAGGCGCGGCGGCTGGAGAGCAGTTCGTAGAAGACGGTACCGAGGGAGAAGATGTCGCAGCGGGGATCGACCTTGAGGCCTTTGATCTGCTCGGGCGACATGTAATTCGGCGTGCCGAGAACGGTGCCGGTGCCGGTCATGCTGGAGTGGCCGACGCGCGCGAGACCGAAGTCGAGAATCTTCACCTGCCCGTTCGGGAGCAGGAAGATGTTGGCGGGCTTGAGATCGCGATGGACGATGTTCATCGCGTGCGCGAATGCGAGCGCGTCGGCGATCTGCTCCATCACGGTGAGGCGGGAGCGGAGGTCGGGGATGTGGTTGTGCGCGATGGCGCGCTTCAGATCGACGCCGTCGAGCAGCTCCATGGCCATGAAGAAGCGGCCGGAGTCTTCGCCGAAATCGTGCACGACCACAATGTTCGGATGGGTGAGGCGTGCGGCGGATTGCGCTTCGCGGCGGAAACGCTGCCGCTTCTCTTCATCACCGCCGATGATGATCTTCAGCGCGACCGGCCGGTCGAGCACTGAATCATGCGCGCGAAAAACCTCGCCCATGGCGCCCGCGCCGATCTGGTCGAGCAACCTGTATTTGCCGATCGTGACCGATGACATGGAAACTCCCGAACTGACCTGGAAAGTGGCGCTAGTGTAGCGCGCCGCTTGCGCGGGCCAGTGCGGGGCGTCACGTTTTTCCTACGCGTCAGAACGCGCGGCGCACGAGATCGAGAATGGCCGCGTCGCTTTCCTCGCGCTCCATGGCCACTTCGACGGCGAGACTGACGTCGTCGCGGAAGAGCGTCGCCACCGCGGTCAGGCGTCCCTGCTCGCAGTAAACGAGAGCGGCGTTGTGCTCGTCGAGCGATCCGAAGAGCTGCACGTCGTCGCTTTTTTCGGCGTGGCCGACGTACGCGAAGACGAGATCGTAATGCTGGCTCCAAAAGAAGGGGATGGAGGCGAATCGCTCGTTGCGGCCGATGGCATTGCGCGCGGCGGTTTGTCCCTGCCGTCCCGCCACGACCCAATGCTCGACGCGGAGCGCGCGCCCATGACGATCGGGGAAGCGCGCGGCGTCACCGGCGGCGAAGATGTTCGGCGCGCTGGTCTGCAGATGTTCGTCGACCACGATGCCGCGATCGACGCGCAGTCCAGCCGCTTGTGCAAGCGCGAGGTCCGGCTCGACGCCCACGCCCGCGATCACGAGATCGCACGTTTCACTGCTACCGTCGTCGAGCATCACGCGATCGGCGCGGATCTCGACGGGGCGGCGGCCGAGGCGGAAGCGGACGCCGTGCGCTTCATGGACGCGGCGGATGAAGTCGGAGGCTTCGCGGCCGAGGACACGTTCGAGCGGGCGCTCTTCCATGCCGATGACGGTGACGTCGAGACCGCGTTCGCGCAGCGAGGCGGCGGTTTCGAGTCCGATGAAGCTCGCGCCGATCACCACCACGTTCTTGATCGAATCGAACGTGGCGATGATCGCGTCGGCGTCGCTCCAGGTGCGGAGATAGTGCACGCGCGCTTCTGGTGCAGTCGGCACATCGAGGCGGAGCGCCACGGCGCCGGGCGCGAGGATGAGGCGATCGAAGGGGAGCGTTTCGCCGCCTTGCAATGCGATCTCGCTGCGCGCGACATCGATTCGCTCGACGGTCGTGTCGAGGCGCAGATGGACGCGATCGTCCGCGTATTCGGCGGCGCTGCGCAGCGGAATCCATTCTTCGTGCGCGCGGCCGGCCAGGTAGTCCTTGGAGAGATTCGGCTTGTCGTAGGGGAGGCGGCTCTCGCGCGTCAGCAGCGTGACGCGGCCGCCGTAGCCGATGCGACGCAGCTCCGACGCGGCGTACGAGCCGGCGGCGCCGGCGCCGAGGATCACCACGTGTTGCACGTCGGAGTTCGCGACCGGCGCGGGAATCGTGCGCGGCTGCGCGAGCACGCGCACGACGTCGCCGTCACGCTGCACCGCATACGTACGCAGCGGACGCATGGCCGGCGCGCCGGCGGCGCTGCCGGTGCGCAGATCGAAACAGGCGTGATGCCACGGGCAGCGAAGCGTTTCGCCGACCATCGTTCCTTCCGCGAGCGGACCGTGGTAATGCGTGCAAAACGCATCCAGCGCAAACCACTCGTCCCCGCGGCGCGCCAGCAGCACTGCGTCGTCGCCGACGTGGCCGGCGATCATCGCGCCGTCGGCCAGTTCGCTCACGGAGATGCCTTGCTCGAGATCGGGACCGGCCGGCGCTTCGTTCGTCATCTGCTTCTCCTCACGCGCCGCAGAGCCGCAAGAATTCGCCGCGTGTCTCGGGACTGTGGCGCAAAGTCCCGAGCATCGAGGACGTGACCAGCTGCGTGGCCGGCAGGCGCACGCCGCGGCAGCCCATGCAGAGATGATGCGCCGAAACGATCACGCCGACGCCGCGCGCTTCGAGATGCGTCTCCACCGCCTGCGCGATCTGCTGCGTCATCCGCTCCTGGATCTGCAGCCGTTTGGCGAAGCAGTGGACGAGGCGCGCGAGCTTGCTGATGCCGACCACTTTGCCCGGCAGATAGCCGACGTGCGCCACGCCCTGGTACGGCAGCAGGTGGTGCTCGCAGATCGAATGAAAGTCGATGCCGCGCAGGATGATCAGCTCATCGGAATGCTCGGCGAACGTTTTCGAAAGAATCTCGGCCGGCGATTCGTCGTAGCCCGCCGTCATTTCCAGCAACGCTTTCACCACACGCTTCGGCGTCTCGCACAGACCGTCGCGATCCGGATCTTCGCCGATGTGCCGGAGCAGCGCCTCGACCGCGCTCTCCGCTTCGCTCGTACTCGTTCGCTCCACACTGTGAATGCCCTGCATGATCGATTAGAGGTGCGGGCGAGCGAATGGTGACAAGACCGAATTGAGAATTGAGAATTGAGAATTGAGAATGGCCGAGAGCGACCGTGCGGCCACCAATTCTCAATTCTCCATTCTCAATTCTCAATTCGCCTTCCCACCTGCTATAACGTCACCCGATGCCCATTCCCTCCGTGCCGCGCTGCGCCGTCCTCGTCGCGCACCCCGGCCACGAGCTCGTCATCCACGAGTTCGTCTCGCGCTCCCATCCTCTCGTGGCCGTTCTCACCGACGGTTCCGGCAACACCGGCGAGTCGCGTCTCGACTCCACCACGCGCGTTCTCGAAGCCGCGCACGCGCAGCCCACGAGCTTCTATGGCGGCTTCACCGACGCGCAGTGCTACGCCGCGCTGCTCTCCGGTGACGCTGATCTCTTCATCGGCATGGCGGAGTCGCTCGCGGACGTGCTCGTGGCATCGCGCATCGAGATGGTGGCCGGCGACGCGAGCGAAGGCTGGAACCCAATCCACGACATCTGGCGCACCGTCCTCAACACCGCCGTCGCCCTCACCTCCGACCGCCTCGGCCGTCCCGTGAGAAACCTCGAATTCCTCCTCTTCGGCTCGCACGCCGCGGCGGCGTCCAGCTGTTCGTCCGATGCGATCGTGATGCGGCTCGATGAAGCGGCGTACGAACGCAAGCTCGCGAGCAGCTCTGCGTACAGCGAGTTGCACGCGGAAGTGGCAGCCGCGATCAACGGAACGACCTCCTCGATCGTCGCTTCGCCGACGTTAAGCGCGGAGCTCGATCGCCGCCTGGGCGGCTTGAATGGCGATTCGTATCGCGTCGAGTTGCTGCGGCCGGCGGGCGCGGCGGAGATGTCGGACGGTCCGCGCGTGTACGAGCTGTACGGCGAGATGATGGTCGCCGCCGGCCGTTACCGCGAAGCGATTCGCCACGACCGCCATCTCGCGCCGATCGAAGCCGCGCTGCAACAGCACGCCATGCGCGAAACTCGGAGCAGCGTGTCGTCAGCGGCGCGATAAGCGCGCTCGCGCGGCGCGCGGCTGCAGCGTGAGTCGCGCGTCGTAGCGGACGTCGCGCGACAGGCACTCGAACGTCCAGTCACGTGAGAGCTGCGACAGCACCATCGTCCCGGCCATCATGGCGAACGCTTCGCCGATGCATCGCCGCGCGCCGCCGCCGAACGGAAAGTACGCGGCGCGATCGGCGAGCGGCTTCTGCCAGCGCGATGGATCGAAACGCAACGGCTCCTCGAAGTAGCGCGGATCGCGATGCACGACGTACGGCGACGCGAGCACGAGCGCGCCGCGCGGCACGTCGTAGCCAGCGAACGCATATGGCGCGATGGTGCGCCGCCCGATCATCCATTGCGGCGGGTGAAGGCGCATCGATTCCTGGAGCACCGATTGCGCATCCGCGTCGCGCGCGCTCGGATTCGCGCTGAGCATCAGCCAGGACCACGTCGTGGCGATGCGGATCGTCTCCTGGCTGGTGACGAGGAACGTGGCCAGCTGGTCGTCATCGAGATCCGCCGGCGCGAGCAATCCGCCGCCGGTCGCATGCTCGCGCACGTGGCGCACGAGATCGAACAGCGGCGCGCCGCGATCGCGACGCACGCGGAAGCGGTGCGCGTGCGGAAACATGACGCGGCCGAAGCCGCTGCCGAGGAGGTGCATGGCGTCGTGGGCGACATCGGGATCGATGGGGACGCCGAAGAGCACGCGCGCAGCGATGGAGGTGCCGATGGCGGACATCTCGCGGAAGAGATCGATCTCCGCACCGTCGCGCTGCCGCGCACTCCATGCGTCGATTTCTTCGGCCACTTCGCTGCGTCGCGCTTCGACCGCGGGCCGCGCGAAGATGCGGCTGAAGTCCATCCGCTGCGCGCGGTGCTCCGCACCTTCGCTGGTGAGCAGACCGTTGCCGAGCGGCGACGCGCCGCGGCGCGGTCCCCAGTCCTTCTCAAAGTGCGAATACGAATCGCGGAACATCTGCTGGATGAGATCCGGCCGCGAGACGAGAAAGACGTCGCGCGGACCGACCTTGAAGTAGACGAGATCGCCGTACGTTCGCGCGAGCTTCAGGAACGTTTCGGGCTGGCGGCGCAGGAAGAAGACGCGCCGCGGACCGGGTGGATGCGCGCGCGTCACAGCCGCTCCACCGGCTTCTCGGCGTCATCTTTGGCTGCGACGGGGACAGGCGAAAAGTCTTCGCCAGGATTGATGAAGCGATCGCTTTCGAAGCGGTATTGCTGATCGTGCAGCTGGCGATAGCGGCCGTTTTTCGCGAGCAGCTCGGGATGCGTGCCGCGCTCCACGATGTGGCCGCGCTCGAGCACGAGAATCTGATCGGCGCTGCGGATGGTGGAGAGGCGGTGCGCGATGACGAACGTCGTGCGGCCGCCGCGCAGCGTGCGCAGTGCGTCCTGAATCTTCGCTTCGCTTTCGCTGTCGAGGCTGGACGTCGCTTCATCGAGCACGAGGATCGCGGGGTTGGCGAGGATGGCGCGCGCGATGGCGATGCGCTGCCGCTGGCCGCCGGAGAGCTTGATGCCGCGCTCGCCGATGATCGTGTCGTATTGCAGCTCCATCGGCGCGACGAATTCGTCGACGTACGCGATGCGCGCCGCTTCGAGCATCTCTTCGCGCGTCGCGCCGGGACTGCCGTACAGGAGGTTCTCGGCGACCGTGCCGTCGAAGAGAAAGTTGTCTTGCAGCACGACGCCGACGTGGCTGCGGTATTCGTGCAGGCGCAGCGTGGCCAGATCGCGGCCGTCGATGAGCACGCGTCCCGTCGCAGGCTGCATGAAGGCGAGGACGAGACTGGCCAGCGTGCTCTTGCCCGATCCGCTCGGGCCGACGAGCGCCGTGGTGGTTCCGGCAGCGGCGCGAAAGGAAATCGATTCGAGCACCGGAACGCCTGGCTTGTACGCGAACGAAACGTCTTCGAATGCCACGCCGCCGCGCACTTCGCCCACCGGCTCTTTGTCTGCGTCGAGGACATCTTCCGTCTCTTCGCGGAGCAGCTCGCGAATGCGATCGAGTCCGGCGAATGCTTCGGAGAGCTGCGGGCCGATCGAAGCGATGGTGGCCATCGGCGCGACGAGGAGGCCGGTGAAGAACGTGTACATCACCAGATCGCCGACCGTCATGCTGCCCGCGAGAATGGCGCGCCCGCCGACGACCATGATCGTCACGCCGACCACCGCCGCCGTGATCGCTGTGAGTGACGCGACGCTGGAGACGGCGGTGATGGTTTCCGCGACGTTGCGCAGATTGCGATGGACGCCTTTGGCGAAGACGAGGTCTTCGCGCTTTTCGGCCGTGTACGCCTTCACCACGCGAATGCCGCCGAAGGCTTCCGTCAGGCGGCCGGTGATTTCCGCGTTGATCTTCGAGCGCTCGCGAAAGAGCGGCCGCGCTTTGCGGAACGAGAGCGCCGTGATGCCGCCGAACAGCGCCAGCGCGGTGACGGTGATCAGCGTGAGCGACCAGTTCAGGTACAGCAGCACGAACACCGCCACGCTTGCCGTGATGACGCTCCCGGTGAGCTGCACGATGCCGGTGCCGACGATGTTGCGGATGCCTTCCGGATCGCTCATGACGCGCGAGATCAGCACGCCCGATTTCGTGCTCTCAAAGTACGACGTCGGCAGTCGGAGCACATGCCGCTGCAGCCGCTTGCGCGCGTCGGTGATGGCGCGATGCGCGGCCACGCCGAGAATCTGCGAGACGGCGAATCCGGCGGCGGCTTGCACGAGACCGGCGATCACGGCCGCGATGGCGAGCCACGGCAGCAACTCGCGATGGCCTTTGCCGATCACATCATCGATGAGGTACTTCGACGTCGCCGGCAGCACCACTGCGGATGCGCGGCTCACGAGCATCAACGCCAGTCCGCCGGCCAGGCGGCCGCGCCGTTCGCTGATCAGCTCTTTCGCTTCGCGCCACGCCGTGTCGAGCCGCAGCGGTTGTTTGGTCTTTTCGGTCACCGCGCGCATCTTAATCGCGCGTCTCGCTCACCGCGGTCAGCTCTTCCGGATGAGCGGCGGCGGGCGCGCGGCGCACCACGAGCGGGTAGGCGAGAACGAGCGTGAGGATGATGGCGACGCCGGCGTAGAACTGCGGGCCGAGGTCGCGGTGCTCGCCGAGGAGGAAGATGGCGAGGAGGATGGCGTAGACCGGCTCGAGATTCACCGCGAGCTGCGCAGCGAAGGCGGTGAGCTGACGCAGCGCGACGAGCGCAATCGTGAACGGCACGATCGTGCAGCCGACCGCGAGGATCAGCAGATAGATCGCGTCGCGCGGGCCGGGCAACACGAATGACGAGCCGCTTCCCGGCATCACTGCGGTCACGATCGTTAGCAGCACCGCGCCGGACGTGAGCTCGATCGCCGTCACGGCCAGCGGATCGGCGTGATGCACGAGCAGTTTGTTGAGCGTGCCGAAGATCGCCACGAGGAACGCGGAGAGCGCGCCGATGGCGATGCCGAGGCGCATGCCCGCGGGCACGCCGCCGACCACGAGAATCACTCCGGGAATCATGGCGGCGCCGAGGAGAAGCTCGCGGTAATCGAAGCGGCGCTTCACGATCAGCGGTTCGATGAAGGCGAGGAAGACCGGTCCGAGAGCCATGCACGTGGCGCCGACGGAGGCGTTCGCGACTTTGATCGCGCCGTAAAACGTCAGCCAGTGCAGCGCGATGATCATGCCGATGGCGGCGTACGCCGCGAGCAGTTTGCGCGGCAGCCGGCGCACCTCGCGATGCACGCGCGGCAGCATGGCCAGGATCGCGGCGACGAGCATCATCCGCCACCACACCAGCGGCAGCGCGGGGAACGAGATCAGGCGGCCGAACACCGCCGTGAAGCCCCACAGCACGACGCAGAAATGGATCTGCAGATGCGGATTGCCCGGTTTCACCGGCGCAATGTAATGGAACAATGAATGAGATGAGCGACGAAAAGTTTCCCCCTGCGGATGCGCCCGAGGACAAGGCCAAGTACCGGCAGTTCCTGATCGATCACGAGCTGGATCCGAATCTCAATGCCGAGGATCTGCGGCGCGCGGTGAGTGAGAAGAGCGAGGCGGAGCGCGCGCAGCTCGAAGCACACTGGAAGGAGTTTGTTCGGGCACAATAGCGGTCTCACCATGAGAATCGCGATTGAGCCGGACCTCCTGCAGGGTGAGTCGTTCTCTGCGCATTGGGTGGAGCGGCTGCGCGAGCTCGGGCACACGGCGGAGCTGGTCAGCGTGCGCGATGCCGATTTCATGGAGCGCGTGAAAGCGTGCGACGGCTTCCTCTGGTGGTTTGCGCCGCTGCCGTTTCCGCGCGAGCTGGCCAAACGCGTGATGGCGGCGCTCGATCACGGCACGGACGTGGTCGTGCATCCTGATTGGCGCAGCTGCTGGCATTTCGACGACAAGATCGCGCAGGCATATCTGCTGCGCGCCGCGGATCTTCCGACGCCGCGCACGTGGATTTTCTGGAGCTACGAAGAGGCGCTGGCGTTTCTGCGCGACGCGACGTATCCGCTGGTGGCGAAGTTGAGCTTCGGCTTTCGCGGATTGAACGTAGGTCTGGTGCGCGATCGCGCGGAAGCCGAATCGCTGGCGCATCGTGTGTTCGGCGAAGGCGTCTTTCGCCTGCGCGAATCGCCGCTCGCGCTGCTGCGCAGCAGCCTGCGGCCGCTTCGCGATGTGCTACGCCGCCGCGCCGGCCGCGCACCGAAACCGTTGCCGGATGCGCAGCGAAACGCGCTGCTCCTGCAGGAGTTCGTGGCGGGAAATGATTTCGATACGCGCGTCAACGTCATCGGCGACCGCGCCTTCGCCTGGCGCCGCGAAAACGCGCCGAACGATTTCCGCGCGAGCGGCGCGAATCGCCAGAAGCTCGAGCCGCCACTGATCGATCGCGCCGCCATTCGCTTGGCGTTGCGCGCGGCGCGCACGCTGAACATGCGCACCGCTGCGGTGGACATGCTGCTGCGCAAAGACGGCGAACCGCTGATCAGCGAGATCAGCTTCTTCTTCGAGCCGTTCATCGTCCGCCTCTGCCAGGGCCATTTCCGTTTGGCGGGGGAGGAACTGCAGTGGGTGGACGGGGCGGTCGAACCGGAAGCGGCGATCCTCGACGATTTTCTGGAGCAGGTTGCGGCGCGCGCGAAGAATCGCGGCGGCGAGGCGCGGC
>DASSMK010000233.1:0-4431 GCA_035688915.1 Thermoanaerobaculia bacterium | reverse complement strand
CGTTCGCCCGCCGCCGATTGGCGAAGACTTCCGGCGCGCACGACGGTCGTCGAGTACCTCGCCCTGCCGTCGCGCCTCGTGATCTTCGCGGCCAGCGCCGACGGGCTGACGGCGGAGGTGGTGGCCTGCGATCGCGAAGCGTTGGCTGCGGAAGCAACGGACTTTGCGAAGGTGCTCGAGTCGGGTGAAATCATGAAGGCGAAGAGTGCGGCGTCCGCGCTCTACCGCCGGCTGATTGAGCCGGTCGCTTCGCATCTCATTGGTGCGACGACGATCGCGTTCGTGCCGGATACGGTCACGTCTGTTGTGCCGTTCGGGGCGCTGATCGACCGCAACGGCGATTATCTCCTCGTGCAATACACCGTTCTGAACGCACCGAGCGCCGCGGTGCTCCAGGCTGCATCGGCACGGCGCGCCGGCGCCCCCCCTCCGCGCTCCGTGCTCGTCATCGCCGCCGGCGAGCAGCTGCACTACGCAAGTGCGGAGGGGGAGAGGGTGGCGCGGGAGTATCAGAAGTCGGTGGTGTTGAAGAATGAGCATGCGCGGTTCGATGCGCTGACGAATGACGTCGCGAACGCCGACGTCATTCATTTCGCCGGCCACGCGATCGGTGACGACAGCGGCTTCGTCCCTGCCTCGATTGCCCTTGAGCGGCGTGTTGAAGCGGCGGAGATCGCGCGACTGCCGCTGCGGCGCACATCCGTCGTCGTGCTCGCCGGCTGCAGTACCGCGCGGGGCGCGCATCGCGGAATGGAAGGCGTCATCAGCGTCGCCCACGGATTCCTCGCCGGCGGAGCTCCGTCGGTCATCGCCACACTATGGCCGATCGATGACACAGCCGCGGCGACGTTCTTCCCGCGCATCCATCAGCGGCTGGCGGAAGGACTGCCTCCCGCCGAGGCGGTGCGCGAAGCACAACTCGAATCGATTCGCCGCGGCGACGTTCCCGCGTCATTGTGGGCTGCAATTCAGGACATCGGGAGCTGACGCGGGCAAGGAGAGAGCCATGGGTTACATCATCAATTTCGTAGGCCTCATCAACTTCTTCGGCGACACATCCCACGCAAAACTGCTGTTGCTTCCGAACAATCCGTGTCCGCGCAACCCGCATATCCCGGATCACTTCGCTAACATTTTCGTGAGTAAGTCGCAGGTCCTGTCAGATACGCACTGGACGCCGACGCCCGATACCATCACCGATCCGCTGAAGGTCTCGCGGTACGCGATCGAGAAGCCGTCGACGATCAACATTGACGGCCAGGAGCGCAAGGGTAAGGGAAAGCTGAACATCGCAAAAGAGGACAAGCTCGTCCACCGGCTGGCGAATATGGTGAACATCGTTCCCAGCAAGGCAAACACGATCGCGCAGATCCCAATCAATCGCGGCAAGCTGAAACCGTTCGTGTTAGCCGAGGAAGCGGTCGTAGCGCAGCTCACGGTGAAGTTTGATAATGCGCTGACGATCACCGCGACGCCCGACGACGGATCCGCCAAGAAATCGCTGATTCTCAAAGACGGGGCGGAGATCGTCATCTCCAATACGTCGAAGATCGACGATCCGCACGTGCCGGGTGAGGTCAGTCACTTCTGTCTCTACGCGCAACTCGACGTCAAGCGCGATGACTCGAAGCTCAAGGAGCTCGCGACGAGCAAAGGCTTCGAAGAGCTCCCGTCCGCGAATCCTTACATCGAGCGTCTTCGCCACGGGACCGGACACATTCCGCTCCCCGGCTGCTCAATCACGAACTGCTGCCCCTGCTGCGACTGATGAGCATCCGCACGACACTCGGGGCCGCGGCGATCGCGGCCGTCGTCATCGGCAGCCTGGGAACGCTGGTGCCACCCCCGCGCTTTCCCGAGCTCGCGTATCACAGTCGAAAACGCGCGCGGCGGATGATCGTCGATCCGCGGCTGCGGCCCCGGAACGGCGAAAAGGACGCAGAAGCCCGCTACGAGGCTGCAATCAACGCGTTGATTGCGGCGCAGAAACGCTTGTCGCAAGCGCGCGCGCCGCGAGGCGTCCGGAGGTTCGTCGACATCGATAAGTTGCGCACTGATATGCGGACTGCGGAAGCGAGAGCCATTGCCGCGCGGCCCTACGAGTGGAGTGCGCCTCTTATCGAAACACGGACGCTGCTGCTCCTCTTCGACAGGACGGCGACGCAGGCGCAGATCACGAACGTTCTGCTCAACCACAGGCTGCACGAGCGTTCACGCGTTCAGGCGATCTCGTTCCTGGTCGTCGACGTTGAGGACAACGTCGACGACGAAAGCGAGAGTGGATCGATCGAGCGGGAGTCGTCACTGCTCTGGGCGCGCATCGACGAGCTCAAAGAGGAAGAGAGCGTCCTGCAGGTCGCGGTGGTCAATCTGCCACTGTACGGGATGACAATTCCATCGCAGCAATGGGCGGCGGCGAATCCATCGCTCGTCCTCATCCGCTTCCCGCAGGCCTGGAACTTCAAGAAAGTGATGGATCCGGGAAGTGACATCGTCGACGTCGGCGTGCTCGACGAAGGCTTCGCGAATACGAATGCGGCAACACCGGTGAATGATCTGCCGATGACCTTTCCGGGACCGTGCTTCGGCGGCGGATCGAACCACGGCACCCAAGTCGCGGGAGTCATCGGTGCGACGTGGGGGAATGGGATAGCGACCGACGGCGCGGCGCCGCACGTGAATCTCGTCGGCTGCGTATCGGCGACCACCGCCGAGATGCCGGCTGCGCTGGAGACGCTCTTCACGAACTCCTCGAACCTGCGCGTGATCAACGCCAGCCTCGGCTACAACTGGCGCAAGGCGACATCGCAGGTAGAGCAGGATGTCGCCGCGGATCACGGCGCGATCGTCCGCGCTGCGATGCAGGGGCATTCCAACGTTGTGCTGGTGTCGTCGGCGGGCAATGACTGCGATCACCGTAAAGGTTGCGCCGATCCCGCGACGTACGCGAGCCCATTCAACTGGGCCGCGCTGGGGCCGTCCGCCGACCTTCCGCCCTCCGAGAACGTGATCGTCGTGCAGGCGCTCGACGGCAAAATGAAGCGTCTGTCGCTGTCGAACGTCAGTCCAATGATGGGCGCGATCGGAGAAGGTTTGCAGACGATCTTCAGCAACGCCTCGTCGGGCACCATGGCCCCCTCCACATCGGCGGCCGCACCGCTCGTGTCGGCGACCGTCGCGATGATGCTGGAGATCGACCCGAAACTCCCGATCGCCGACATCAAGCGGAATCTCGGCGTGCCCGCCGGAACGCTCGATGCGTACAAGGCGCTGCTCGCGAGCAGCAAGACACCTGACCGGGACCTCGCCGACCGCAACGGCGATGGCAACGTTGATATGCTGGATTTCGCGATCTTCAAACGGTCCTTCCACCTCTCGGCGGCCGATCAGAAGTTCGACGAGTGTGATTTCGATGGCGACGGCCACGTCGATCGCGATGACCTGAGGGTGATGATGCGGTCGTGGACCGACACTAGCATCGATCCGGGGACGTTGCCGGGACAGTTGTAACGCTCCGACGAACTCGCATGGCGGGGAAGTCGTTCGGGCATGTGCCGGCGTCCATTCACGACGATGCATGACCTCGCGCCCGTCAATGACCTTCACCTCGACCACCGCGAGGCGAATCCGCTCATCCGCCTGCACGGCGGCAGCGACACGATCGAGACGTCATTTGCGCAGCCGTTGCCCGAGATGTCGCGCAGCCGGCGGGTGATTCGAGTTCGAGCAGCAGGCAGACGACCTGACGAACATGCGGAAGCGACCGAGCACGAACGCGTTGATACCGCACCGGAGAATGCGGTGCTTTTATGATCGCCACCGTCTACAGCACCTTGATCGTCATGCCGGAGGCGTCGCCGTCGAAGCCGGCGGCTGCAGGCGTAGACCGCAGCCGATTGTCGTACTTCGTCGCACGGCAATTGGGCAAGTCGCGAAGATTGATCAGGGCGTTCGTTCGACGCAGTGTGAGCAGTCGATGTAGCCTTTCCGCATGACCGTCGCGCCCGGCGAGAACTTCATGGCTTTGCGGAGGAACACAATGAGGTAGGCGGGACTTGCGAAGGACGTAGAGCAGCGCGAGCCGATAGCGCGAAGTCGTATTCATCGGCCGCGCTCCTCGCTGTGGGCCTTTTACGACGCCACCCGGCGGGGTGGAACTGCCGACGAACTCTCGTAGAGGTCCGCTTCCCATGTGGCGATTCGCGCCTCCGCATACTGCACGGGCGCGGACGCGCAACCTTCTGCTCAAAGGTATCGGTTAGGAGGTCATGCGCATATCGCTTCGTCGGATGCCTGGTGACTTTCCGTGGCATATCCCCGGTTATTTTTGAAATCGTAAACGGGGTAACGCGCATCATACGACTCCATCAACAGATCGCGATAGACCTTCGCCACGATGGAGGCCGCGGCGATGGTGATGCTGCGGCGATC
>DASSMK010000232.1:0-3042 GCA_035688915.1 Thermoanaerobaculia bacterium | reverse complement strand
CCCCAACACTCGGTCCGCGCGCCGTGTGATACAACGCGCGCCACCATGCCTCAGCCCAAATCCTCCGCCGGCTACCGCATCGGCATCATCAATCCGATGACGCTGGTCGGCAACGAGATCAAGACCATCCTTCGCGAGCGCTCGTTTCCGTTCGCCAAAGTCGTACTGCTCGATTCGACGGGCGAAGCGTCCGGCGCGCTCACCGACATCGGCGACGAAGCCGCGATCGTCACCGCCATCTCCGCCGAAGAACTGAGCGATCTCGATCTGGCCTTCTTCTGCGGCCCCGCCGCGGGCAACGCCGAGTGGATCGCGCGCGCCGCGCAGGACGGCTTCATCGCCATCGATCTTTCGCAGCCCTCTTCTTCCGAAGACGGCAAGCTCGCCGTCGCCGGCATCAATCTCGACGAGCTCCTCGGCGACGATCCGATCCTCATTTCGCCGCATCCCGTGGCGGTGCCGCTCGCGCTGATCCTCCGCGAAGTGCAACGCGTCGCGCCGATCGATCTCGTCACGGCCACGGTCGTGCAGCCCGCGTCGGAGTTCGACACGAAAGGCGTGGAAGAGCTGGCGCAACAGACCATCGCCGTGCTGAATATCCAAACGGTGCCGCACGAGGTCTTCGACCGCCAGCTCGCCTTCAACCTTTACCCCGCGCTCGAGCACAACGAAGCGTTCATCGTGACGCAGGTGCGCTCGCTGATCGATGCGCGCACGGAAGTGGCGCTGATGATCACGCAAGGCACGATCTTCCACGGCCACACGTTCGCGCTCTTCGTGAAGCTGCGCGAGGAAGCGAACGTCGATGCGATCGCCGATGCGCTGCGCGAGAATCCGGTGTTCGCGTTTCAGGAAGGCGACCAGCAGTTCGGCACGATCGACGCGGCCGGCAAGGATGAAGTGCTGATCGCCGAAGTGCGGCGCGATCCCTCCGTTCGCAACGGTCTCTGGATCTGGGCCGTCTGCGATAATCTCCGCCGCGCCTCGGCACTCAACGCAGTGCTGATCGCCGAGAAGGTGCTCTTCGGCGCCGGTCTCACGAACTAAGCACGAGAGGACATTCAATGCAGGACTACTTCGAACCGAAGGCGGGCGACGTCGCTCCCGATTTTCGTCTGCCGTCGACGCGCGGCAAGGAAATCACGCTGAAGGAGTTTCGCGGCAAGGACGTGATCCTCTACTTCTATCCGAAAGATGACACTCCGGGCTGCACGGCCGAGGCGTGCTCGTTTCGCGATCACGAAGCGGATCTGACGAAAGAGCACGCGGTGGTTCTCGGCGTCTCCATCGATTCACTGGAGAGCCACGAGAAGTTTCGCGGCAAGCACGATCTGAACTTCCCGCTGCTCTCGGATCAGACCGCGGACGTCGCAAAGATGTATGGCGTGTGGAAAGAGAAGAACATGTACGGCCGCCGCACTTGGGGCGTGGCGCGCACGACGTACTGGATCGGCGCGGACGGCCGCGTGAAGAAGGTCTACAAGAAGGTCGACACGGCGCGGCACGCCGAAGACATCCTGGAAGACCTCAGATCCGCGCACAAGAAGTAGCGCCGCGGTTCGCGCCGCCGATCAGCTCCGCCAGCGCGGCCGCCTGCGCGCGAATCTCCGGAATCGCGGTCGATTCCCACAGCGCGGGACGCCGCAGCGGACCGATCGTGAAGAGTCCCGGCACCGGCTCACCGTCGCTGCCGAGCATGCGGCCCTCCGCGTCCGTTTCGACGCCGAGGCGGAGCGCGTCGGGAACGAGCCAGCCGGCGCGGCGCAACTGCGCGACGAGCGGCAGATCGAGCGTCGCGTAGTCGGACGCGGGACCGGTGCAGTTGATCACGCGCGCGACCTGCAGCTCATGGATCGCGCCATCCGCGCTGCTCCAGCGCACTTCCGCGCCGTGGCCTGCATCGCGAATGGAGACGATGCGACCGCGATGCATGGTCAGCGTTCCATCGGCGCGCAACGCTTCGATCTGCGCCGCCACTTCCGGCGCCGCGCGATGGCGATGCACGTCCCACAAGACGCGCAGATGCCGGAAGAACATGCGCCGCTGCGCGAGCGACCACGATTGCCAGATGCGCTGCGTGTGCGGCCGCAACGCATCAATCACCGCGCGCCATTCGTGTCCTTCCGCAATCTCGCTGCGCACGAAGCGCAGCAATTCGCGCGGCGAGCCGGACGGCGGCGCGGCGAACGGCCGCGGCAGATGCGGTGCGTGCGCACGCGGGACGAGGCCGCGCCGCGAGATCGCGTGCACGCGCCCGCGATGGCCTTCATCGCGCAGCGCGAGCACGAGATCGATCATCGTCAATCCCGTGCCGATGATGGCGATCGGCGCATCCGCGGCGAGACCTTGCGCCGCGCCGGGAGCCCACGGATCGCGCAGGTAGTTCTGCGGAATGGTGTCGCCGAGGTGCAGCGGATCGGCGGGCGGCAAATTGCCAAGGGCGAGGATGACGGCGCCGCTATCAACAATTCGTCCGTCGTGCAGATGCACACGCCACCGATCGTGCTCCCGCATGATGCCGACGGCCGTGCCGGCCACACGCGTGATGCCGTCCACTTCGTCGAGCACCTCCGCCAGATACTCGCCATACACCGGCCGCGGCGCGTACGTCTTCCCACTCGCTCCCGGCAGTCGCCGCGCCAGCCATTCCGTAAAATGATCCGGCGCATCGACAAATGCGCTCATCCGCGCCGCGGGAACGTTCAACAAATGCGCGCCATATGGCGTCCCATACGCAAGCCCTCGCGCCGCACGAGCACCAGAATCAAGCAGCGCCACGCGCAATTCAGGAGCGGCATGACGAAGATGCAGTGCGGTCAACACACCACTCGCACCAGCACCAATCACGGCGACATCACAGGACACGGGCGGCATTGTAGCGGGTGATCGGGGAACGACCGGGGGCCTCCGGCGGCCGGGCCACGGGCCCGGACCCGTTGGTTGGCCTAGCCCTCCGCCGACCCGCACTGCCAATTTGCGCGACTCTTTCGGCGGAGGGCTAGGCCAACCAATGGGGTCCGGGGCCAATGGCCCCGGCCGCCG
>DASSMK010000231.1:0-12802 GCA_035688915.1 Thermoanaerobaculia bacterium | reverse complement strand
TTGGCGCCGCCGCTCCAAATTGAATCGCAGTGAATTTCGTTACCAGCCCGGGATGATGTTGAAGCCGTACACCACATCTTCGCCGGGACGCTGGAAAGGCTTCGCGGCGTAGACCTCGATGGGGATGTACGCGAGCAGGATGCGCAGTCCCGCGCCGACGCTGAACACCGGCACGCGCTCGTCGGTCTTCGTGGCGTACTTCCACGTCACCGAATCATTCTTCGTCCACGCCGCGCCTGCATCCGCGAACGCGAACACTTCCGTCGGCACCGCCGACGCGTTGATCAAACCGTAGCCGCGGATGCCGAGGAGCGGCGCGCGCACTTCCACGCTGCCGGCCACGATCTTGGAGCCGACCAGACGATCGAAGACCGGGCAGGCGCCGCCCTGGCCGCATTCGCTCGGATCGATCGAGTATGGATCGTAGCCGCGCACGAGCGAGCCGCGGCCGAGGTAGAGCGGCGTGAGCTGATCGCTTTCCGCGTCCTGGCCGTAGCGGCCGTAGTGCAGACCGCGCACGGCCAGAGTCACGGGACGATGGAAGAAGTAACGGCGCCAGTCGGCGAGACCGGTTTCGAAATTGAGGTCGCCGCGCAGCGCTTCCACTTCGTAGCGATAGCGCGTGCCGCTGACCGGCGAGATGAAGCCGAAATTCGAGCTGTCGCCGACGAACGCGGTCGACGCTTTGTTCAGCGTCAGCGAGAACGAGCCGGGCAGGCGTTCGGTGGAGCGATCGATGATGTCGTTGCCGACGATCACCCACGTCTCCACTTCCGCTTTGTACGCGTAGCGCTCGAAACCGATCGCGCCTTCCAGGCGGCGCGTGCGGCTGAACGGATACTGCGCGAGGCCGCTCGCATCGGTGATGGTCTGCACTTCGCGATACTGCTGGTAGATGTCGGCGAGCACCGGCTGGCCGCCGACGTCGATCACTTCCTGACCGTATGCGGTGCCGGCCGAGGTGTACGGCACGTGCGTGAGATCGGCGCCCCAGTTCAGGCGATGCGTCTGGTTGAGGTAGAACAGCTCGCCGCCCAGCTGATCGGCGATCGACTGCGTGCTGCTGCCGCCGCCCTGGAACGTGAAGCCGACATTGTGCTGGCCGAGGATGTCGGAGAAGTAGGCGCTGACGCTGCCGCCGGCGGCGAAGCCGACTTCGTTCACGCCCACGCCGAGCGTCGGAGGTCCGAGGTAGGCGAGGTGCAGCGACGGGTTGTAGGCCTTCTGCGCGTACGTCGTACCGGCGGGCGGCAGCCCTTCTTCCGGACGCATCAGGTAGCCGGTGATCTCCGAGCCCGCGGCGCGCAGCGGCGGCAGAATCGCGGCGCGCGGCGTGCCTTCCGGCTGCGTTCCGGCGATCAGCGATCCGGTCTGGCCGGCGGGAAGTGTGTAGAGGTTGTAGTTGTCGCCTTCGTACAGCGAGAAAGCGATGTCACCGGTGCGCGTGGCGACGGACAGCGCGGGTGCGAGCTCGGTGATGCCGGAGACGCCGGTCTGCACCGCGGTGATGCGCGCGATGGCGTTCGTCGACAGCGTGTAGCGATAGATGTCCGGGATGCCTTCCGGATTGGCGATGAAGTAGATGCTGTTGCCGTCCGGTCCCCACTGCGGGTTGATGTGCTTCGCGCGCGGGAAGAGCGGCAGCACTTTCACCGAGCCGCTGGCTACGTCGATCGTGGCGATGCGCATTTCGGAGAACGAGAGCTGCTCGAGCACCGTCGTTTCACCGCGATCGCTGGTGAAGGCGATGGTCTTGCCGTCGGGCGACCAGGCCGGCTGGAAATCGCCGAACTTGTCGGCCGTCAGGCGGCGCACCTGATTCGAATCGAGGTCGTAGAGAAAGAGATCGCTCGTGCCGGTGGTCTGGCCGGAGAGCGCGATGGTGTGGCCGTCCGGCGACCACGCCACGTTCGAAATCGCTTCGACGCCCGGCACGTGAATGTGCTGCGTCTTGCGCGAATCGACGTCGACGATCGAGAGGAAGTTGTCGCCTTTGGCGAACGTGACGAACGCGAGACGCTTGCTGTCCGGCGACCACGCGCCGGCTGATTCGATGAAGCGCAGCGATTCAAAGTGCGCATCGCGATCGGACGAAACGAGGCGGCGGATCACTTTGCCGGTGTGCGCGTCGGCGAGGAAGATGTCGATCGAGAAGAGCTCGCGCGCGGAGATGAACGCGAGGTACTGGCCGTCGGGGCTGATGGCCGGTCCGACGTTCAGTTCCTGGCCTGCATCGCGCGCTTTCTTGCCGGGCTTCGCTTTGCGGCCGATGAGCGGCTGCGGGAACGTAGACGGGCGCGCCTGCAGCACCGGGTTGTACAGCTCGCGCGCCGCTTCCTGCCAGTCGGTGAAGAGCTGCTTGGAGTTGATGCCGAGCGCGCGCTCGACGCCGTCCTCGACGCCGACCACGCCGGACGCGAGGAAGTAGCGCACGACCGCGTCATCGCCGAAGCGTGCGCCGATGTACGCCATGAGCGCTTCGCCGTAGCGATACGGGAAGTAGCGCGGATCGCGCGTCAGCGTGCGCAGATCGGGAAGGCGATCGTTGATCGTGGCGTCGCGGATCCACATCGCGGTGAGCGGATCGACGCGGCCTTTCGAAAAGTATTCGGCCATGCCTTCCACGAGCCACAGCGGCATCTGCTCGAGCGCGAAGCGCCGCCGGTTGTTGGAGTTCGACGCGCGCGCCGCGATGTCGTACTGGAAGACGTGCACGATCTCGTGGCCGAGGACGTGATCGTTTTCGGCGTAATCACCGGTGAGCGGAAGGACGACGCGATTCATGAACGCGTCCGTGAAGCCGCCCGTTCCTTCGCCGATCTGACCGCCGGTGGTGGTGGTCTGGTGGAAGTCGGCGGGGTTGGCGTAAAGGACGATCGGCTTGCGCGAGAAGGAGTGGTTGAAGACGCGCGAGAGGCGCGCGTACCACCGCTCCGCCTGGCGGCCGATGTCGTTCACGACGTCGGCTTCCTGATCGTAGTAGTAGATGTCGAAGTGCTCCGTCTGGAGCGTCTTGAAGTGAAAGTTCTCCCACTGCACCTTGTTCTGCCCAAAGTACTGGGCCTGCGCAGCGACGGAGAAGAAGGAAAGAAAGAACGTTGCGAAGACAACCCGAACAGCAGTTCGCATCGAAGACACCTCGATCATTAAGTGAAACGCCGAAGGGGCCGCGGCTGCAAGAGGGAAGCCCGGTTTAGTGATTAGTTGTCAGTGATTAGTGATTAGGCGAGGCAGCGCGAGCGCCACGAGACGTGCGAGACCGCGCGGCCGCTTCCCCGCGAGCATCGACCCACAGGCGAGAGCCGCGCCGCTCGCCCTCTAATCACTAACCACTAACCGCTAATCACTTTGCCCTCAGCATCTTGAACGCGTGCGTCCACGACTTCGACGCCACGCCGTGCAGCACCCACACCATGCACATCGGCTCGAGGTAGCGCGACGACTCGATTCCACCGAGATCGATCACGCCCCAGCCGAAATGTTCGCAAATCTGCGACACGATCTTCTTCGCGTCCGCATCGTTGCCGCAGAGGAACATGTCCGGCGGGCCGCCCGGCAGCTGCGGGTTGATCATCAGCGCGTTGCCGACGGTGTTGAATGCCTTCACCACGCGCGCCTTCGGCACGAGGCGCTGCACGTGCTCGCCGAGGGAGTCGTTGCCGGCGATGGAGAGCTTCGGGGCGCCGGTGCTGAAGTCGAGCGGATTGGTCGCGTCGATCAACACTTTGCCGTCGAAGTTCGCCGTGCCTGCAAGGCCGATCGCGCTTTCGGTGCCGGTGCCGAGCGTGGCCAGCACGATGATGTCGCCGAAGCGCGCGGCTTCTTCGAACGAGCCGACCGATGCGCGTGCACCCGCGGCGGACGCCCACTCCGCGAGCTTGGCCGGCTCGCGCGTGCCGATCTTCACGTCGTGGCCGAGGTTGAGGAACCCGGTGGCGCGCACACGGCCGACATCACCGGAGCCGAGAACGCCCACTCGAATCTTTTGCATGCTCATCAGTGTAGTCCCGGAGGCGCGCTCGTTGCTTTGGCTGGCCTCATGAGACTCACATCCTTGGTGTTATCGGCATTTCTCTGCGCAGCGGTCGCCGTCGCGCAGCCTCAGCAGCACTCCAACAGCCTCGTCACCCTCGAGACCTCGGCCAGCGAGATTCTGATCCCCGTGGCCGGTTCCGCTGCCGGGCAGAACGGCACGTTCTTCCGCAGCGACATCAACATCGTCAACTTCTCCGACACCGATCAGATCGTGCGGCTCTACTGGCTGCCGCAGGGCGCGAGCGGCGCCACGGTCGCACCGCGCGATCTTCCCATCGCCGCGCGCAGCGGCTACTCGTCCGAAGACTTCGTCACGAACATCATGCAGCAGAGCGGCATCGGCGCCATTCTGATCCGCGCGATCACGCCGACGGGCGCGTTCGATCCGAACGGAAAGCTGTACGCCACGGCGCGCATCTGGACGCCGCAGCCGGGCACGACGGGCAACGTGTCGCAGTCGTTCTTCACCATCGATACGCTTTCGCAGGCGGCGAGCTCGCGCCGCTGGATCTTCGGCGTGCGCCGCGATGCGCGCTATCGCATGAACGCGGGCGTGGCGAATGCGTCGGACCTGACGCAGCGCTATCGCGTCAGCGTGATCGCCGGTGGTCAGATCGTCGAATCGACGGAGATCGAATTGCTGCCGATGTCGATGCAGCAGGTGGCCATGCCCGGCACGACGGGCGGCGCGCTGCAGCTGGTGGTGGAGAACATCACGAACGGCACGCGCTCGCTGGCGTGGCAGTCGTGGGCGTCATCGATCGACAACGTCACCGGTGACGCCTGGTCGATGATGGCGTTCCCCGCGCCGGTCGATCCGGTGCCGTAAACGTACTTACTCACGCTCAACGTTGGAGCGGCGGGGCTTGCCCCGCCGTTTTTTATCAGCACGTTCAGCAGGAACCCGGCGGGGCAAGCCCCGCCGCTCCAACACGCAGCGCGAGTGGCTTTTCAGCCGCCGGCGTTGTCGGTCGGGCCGATGGTCTTGGCGTTGCCTTTCATCTCTTCCGGATAGCCGGTGGGCGTGGTGGTCATATGGCCGTCGCTGAACTCCGTGGGACCCCAGCCGCCGCCGACCTGCCGCCGCATCCGCAAGAGCACGATCATCAACGCGCAGACCGCGACGAGAATGATCACCGCTCCAATCACGAAACTGGTCATGCGGGTGGAGACCATCAGGACGTGTGCCACTCGCGCACTGAGCGTTCTCTGCCGCGCGCGATAATGGCGACCGCGTGAACCGCCCCGCGCTCGGCGCGATCTTCGCGATACTCGCCGCGATCTCCGCGACGCTCGCCGCCTGCGGCCGCGCCGCTGAACCGATGTCCGCGCAGACTCCGCCGCCGCTCGCCGAAGACGCAGGCTTCGAAAAGCTGCCGAAGCCGGGGCCGCTCGATTGGCTGGCCACGCATACGGAAGCGGGGCAGACGTACTCGCAGTATCTGCTCTCCGGCGCCAATCGCCCCGACGCCACGCGCCACACCATCTACATCCTTCCGCTCGGCACGTTCGGCGACAACGCGCCATCGCTGGAGCGCCTGCGCGAGTTCACCAGCGCGTTCTTCATGCTGGATGTGACAGTGCTCGAAGGAATCGCCATCGATCCGTCCATCACATCGCGCGACAACGGCGGCGTGCACCAGCTGTACGGCCCCGATCTCCTGGCCATGCTCCGCAAGCGTCTCCCTCCCGACGCCTACTGCATCCTCGGCGTCACCATGTCCGATCTCTATCCGAATCCTCAGTGGAACTTCGTCTTCGGCGTGGCGTCGCTGGAAGATCGCGTGGGCGTGTACAGCTTCGCGCGCTACGACCCGCGCTTCTACGGCAAGCTGGCGGGCGCGGACGTGCAGACGGTCATCCTGCGGCGCAGTTGCAAGGTGCTGGCGCACGAGACGCTGCACATGTTCGGCATGCCGCACTGCATCTTCTACAAGTGCGTGCTGAACGGATCGAACAGTCTGGCGGAAGCGGATAGCCGGCCGCTGCATCTCTGTCCGATCGATCTGCGGAAACTCGAGACGGCGGTGAAGTTCGATCCGCGCGAGCGCTACCAGCGGCTGCGCGATTTCTGCGCGCGCAACGGCTTCGACGAAGAGACCGCGCGTCTCGACGCGCGCCTCGGCAAGCCATGAAGATCGCGCTTCTCATTCTGCTCGTGCTGATCGTGATTGCCGTGGCAGTGGCGATCGTGGCGCGCGTGCAATTCGGCCGCTCGTATCGCGGCGCGCTGCCGGCGCTCACGGCTTCGCAACGTGCACTTGCGGCAGAGCTGCGCGCCGATGTGGAAGCACTCTGCGCGCACGGCCCACGCAACGAGACCGAGCCGCAAGCGCTCGCGAATGCGGCATCGCACATCGAACGCGCGTTGCGCAGCGCCGGCTATGACGTGGTGCGCGAAGCGGTGCCGGAAGTCGATGCGCCGAATCTGATCGCGGAGATCCGCGGCACCTCGAATGAAATCGTCGTGATCGGCGCGCATTACGACAGCGTGGAAGGCTCGCCCGGCGCGGACGACAACGCCAGCGGCGTGGCGGCGCTGCTCGCGCTCGCGCGCCGCCTGCACGGCACGCAGCCGCGCCGCACGATCCGCTTCGTCGCGTTCGTGAACGAAGAGCCGCCTAGCTTTCAAACGCCGCGCATGGGCAGCTGGAACCACGCGCGCCGCGCGCACGAACATCACGAAAAAATCGTGGCCATGCTGAGCCTGGAGATGCTCGGCTGCTACGCCGACGAAGCCGGCTCGCAGCAGTACCCGCCCGCGCTGCGCGCGTTCTATCCCGATCGCGGCAACTTCATCGCCTTCGCCGGTAATACCGCCTCGCGCAAGCTGATGCGCCAATGCGTGCGCGCGTTTCGCGACCACGCGCAATTCCCGAGCGAAGGCGCAGCGCTGCCGGAAGCAATCCCGCAGATCGGCTGGAGCGATCAGTGGTCCTTCTGGCAATTCGGCTGGCCCGGCGTGATGGTCACGGACACGGCGCTCTTCCGCAACCCGCACTACCACCTGCCCACCGACATGCCGGACACGCTCGATTACGAACGCATGGCGCGCGTCATCGAAGGCTTGCACGAAGTGGTGCGTGCGCTCGCGCGCTGAAGACGAGAATCGTTTGCGATGCCGGACGGTCGCTCGCTACGACGCTCGCGTCGTGGACGCATCTTCTGCCGCGGCGGATTCGGTGGCCACGATGGCCGCCTCCTTCGCCTCGAGCATGTTCGGGTCCGGCTTCTTGTCGGCGGTCTTGCTCGGAATCGCTGGTGCGGCGCCGGGCAGTTTGTAATCTTTCCGCGAGCCGAAGGTCACGGCATAGGCCCAGGTGAATTCCGCTCCGAGGAGAAAGATTTGGGCGGAGTAATAGACCCAGACCATGGCCATGACCAGCGAGCCGGCAGCGCCGAACCCCGAGGTCACGCCGCTTCTGCCGATGTAGAGGCCGATCAACGATTTGCCGACCGTGAACAGCAGCGCCGTCACGCTCGCGCCGATGATGACGTCCCTCCACGCCACGCTCACCCGCGGCATCACCTTGTAGATCATCGCGAAGACTGTCGTCGTCAGGACGTAGCTGAAGAGAACGTTGACGACGGCGGCCACGGTCTGCCAATCGGCAAACCGCGGTCCCCATATTTTTCCGAACGCCGCCAGCGCGGCGCTGACCACTAGCGAAACCATCATCAGAAAGCTGATCCCGGCGATCGTGCCGAACGACAGCAGGCGGGAACGCAGCAGGGTCCAGATTGCCGGTCGGGATCGTTTCGGGGCGCGCCAGATGCGATCGAGCGAATCCTGCAATTCGGCGAAGACCGAGGTCGCGGCCACGAGCAGCAGCACCAGGCCCGCCACCGCTGCGGCGGTGCCTTCGGCCGGCTTGCTCGCGCTCTCGAGCAGTTTCTCCACCGCCTCGGCGCCCTGCCGCCCCATGAGACCTTGCAGCTGCGCCGCGATCTCGCCGCGCGCTGCCTCAACCCCGAAGATCATCCCGGCCAGCGAGATGACGATCCAGAGGAACGGCGCGATGGAGAGCATCGTGTAATACGCCAGCGCCGCCCCCATGCTCTGCGCGTAGTCATCGACCCACGACGACGCCGCCGCCTTCGTGAGAGTCCAGACGTTCTTCGCGGTCACGACCACGCGCTCGCGTTTTCTGGGCATCGCGAGAGTCTACGGCCTGGGGCCGCCGGGTAGGCGAACCGCGAATGGGTGAGCCGGAACCGCGCGTCGCCTTGCGCTGCCGATGCGTGCGCTCGCGCGCTGAAGACTAGAATCGTTCGCGATGGCGTCGATCTTCTTCACCGGCTTCCCCGGATTTCTCGGCTCCGAGCTCCTGCCGCGCATTCTCGGCCGCACGGACGATCGCGCGCTCTGCCTCATCCAGCCGAAGTTCCGCGCGCTGGCCGAAGAGCGCGCACGCACGATTGTCGCCGCGCATCCGCAGCTGAAGAATCGCATCGAGCTCGTGGAGGGCGACATCACCGCGCCGCTCACTTCGATCGATGCGAGCGACGTGCGCGAGGTGTGGCATCTCGCCGCCGTTTACGATCTCGCCGTCAAACGCGACCTCGGCATGCGCGTCAATGTCGACGGCACGCGCCACGTGCTCGATCTCGCGGAGCGCGCGCCGAAACTCGAGCGCGTGCACTACGTCAGCACCTGCTACGTCAGCGGCCGCTACGAAGGACGCTTCACCGAAAACGATCTGGAAAAAGGGCAGACTTACAACAATTTCTACGAGGAGACGAAAAAGCTCGCGGAAGTGGACGTGCGCACGCGGATGTCGAAGGGCATGCCTGCCACGATTTACCGCCCGTCCATCGTGGTCGGCGACAGCCGCACCGGCGTCACGCAAAAGTACGACGGCCCGTATTTCGTCATCCAGTGGCTGCTGCGCCAGCCGAAAGTTGCGGTGCTGCCGGTGGTGGGGCGTCCGCGCGATTACCGGCTGAACGTCGTGCCGCGCGACTTCATCATCGACGCCATCGAGCGCCTGAGCAGTCATCCGAATTCGCTCGGCAAAACGTACGCGCTCGCCGATCCCGCGCCGGCCACGGTCGACGAGACGATCGATGCGATCGCGAAGTCGATCGATCACACGGTGGTGCGCATCCCGTTGCCGCTGTCTGTGGCCAAAGGTGCGATCGACTACGTGCCCGGCGTCTATCGCGTGATGCGCATTCCGTCCGCCGCCGTCGATTACTTCGTTCATCCGACGCTCTACGACACGTCGAACGCCACGCGCGATCTCGCCGGCTCCGGCGTCAGCGCGCCGCACCTGCGCGATTACCTGCCGGCGCTCATCAGCTTCGTGCGCGCGCATCCGGAAGTCGGCTCGGCGGCGATGGTCTGATGGGCGTCCGCGTCACACCGCTCACGCCTCGCGGCGACGCGCGCGGCAACAGTTTCTCGATCGATGTGCCGTTCGCGTCCATCGGCGATTGTCACGTCGCCACGATCCGCCCGGGTGCGGTGCGCGGCAACCACTTCCACGAGCAACGCCGCGAAATTCTGGTCGTGCTCTACACCGCGCCCTGGACGCTGCTGTGGGACGAAGGCGAAGGCACGCCGGTGCAGTCGCAGACGTTCACCGGCAGCGGCGCCGTGCTGATGGAAGCCGATCCGCTCTGCGCCCACGCCGTCCGCAACGACGGCTCCGCCGAACTGCAAATCTTCTCCCTCGGCGACAAGCACTTCACCGACACGCATCCGCGCCGCCTCGCGGAGCCGCAAACGCGCCTCGCGGGGGTGGACGGTTGCGGACCGGACAGGTGGATCGCGATGGTGAAGGACGGCGACGTCATCACTCCGCGCGTATGCACCGGTGACGATGAATTGCTCGCTCTCTTTCGCGAATGCGTGGTCGTAGCGATCGACATTCCGATCGGACTGACGGACTCTGGCCCACGCTGTTGCGATCATCACGCGCGCCGCTCGCTGCGTCACCGTGGCGCCAGCGTCTTTCCCGCTCCGGTGCGCGCCGTTCTCAACGCGCATGATTACGTCGATGCCAACAAGATCTCGCGGCTCGTGCAGAAGAAGGGGATGTCGCAGCAGGCGTGGGCAATCGTGGCGAAGATCAGACAGGTCGATGCGTTATTGCAACGCCATCCCGAACTGCGGGCGCGCGTCTACGAAGTCCATCCGGAGGTGACGTTCGCGCATTGGAATGGCGAACCGCTGCCCGTCTCGAAGCACAAGCCGGAAGGACGCGCGGCAAGGCGACGGCTCGTCGAGGATCACTTCAAGGAGTTTCAGCGGCCGCGCGGAGTCAAAGAAGATGACGCCCTCGACGCCTACGCCGCGCTCTGGACCGCCGAGCGAATCGCGCGAGGCGCCCACGCCGTCCTCGGCGACGCGCACAGCGATTCCACCGGTCTGCCGATGCGCATCGTGTACTGAGCTCTCAACCCGCGCCGACGTACGCCAAAAACATCCGCGACATCTCCTCCGCCAACTCCTCCGCATCCGCCACGCCCGGCATCGGGTGCTCGTACAGAATCACCGACTGCAGCATCGAGGCGACGGCGAGCATCCCCAGTTCGATCGCCACGCGCGGGCGCGGATGCGACATCTCCTCCTTGTACGTCATCAGCACGTTGGCGATTGCGGAGATGGAATCGAGATTCGCGCGCTGCGCGATCGCGCGGAAGGTTGGGTCGCGATGCGTGCGCGAGTATTCGAACAGCGCGCGCAGCAGTTGCTGCTTCGCGCGGAAGCCCATGGCCATGCCGCTGATGAGGCGTTTCACGAACGTGCGCAGCTTCAGCGGTCTGGCGTGGCCGAGGAGCTCGAGGTTGTTTTGGTTCTTCTCGCGGAGCTGGGCAAAGAAACGTTCGTACACGGCGCGCAGCAGGACGTCTTTGTCGGGAAAGCGGCGATAGACGACGCCTACCGAGACGCCTGCGCGCTCCGCGATGGCCGGCACCGTCGCCGCATCCAATCCGCCCTCGGACAGCAGCGCTTCCGTCGCATCGAGCAGGCGGCCCACCGTTTCGCGGCTGCGGTCCTGTTTCGGCTGGAACAGCTCGTCCCACATCTCCAGAGCCTGATCGCGCGTCGCGGCGACCACTTTTCGTTTCGCGCCCACGATTCCATGTTGACACAGCCAATATGTGAATGTAAATTCACGTTCGCATGATCACCACCACCGCATTGCGCAAGGTCTACTCGCCGGCGAACGTCGTCGCGCTCGAATCGCTCGACCTCACCATCAATGAAGGGGAGATGTTCGGCTTGCTCGGTCCGAACGGCGCCGGCAAGACCACCACCATCGGCATTCTCACGACGCGCGTCCGCGCCACCGGCGGCGACGCCACGATCGCCGGCGCCAGCGTCACGCGCGATCCGGTCGGCGTGCGCCGCCGCATCGGCGTGGTGCCGCAGCGTCCGAATCCCGATCGAGGTCTGACGGCCATCGAGAATCTCGTCTATCACGCCGGCTACTTCGGTATCGCGCGAGGCGAAGCGACGAAACGCGCGCACGCGCTGCTGGAGCGTCTCGGCATCGCCGAAAAGAAAGACGCCAAAGTGGATGCGCTCTCCGGAGGTCAGCAGCAGCGCCTGATGATCGCGCGCGCGCTGATCCACGAGCCGCGCGTGATCTTCCTCGACGAGCCGACGGTCGGCCTCGATCCGCAGGCGCGCCTGGCGCTGTGGGAAATCCTGCGCGAGATGCACGCGCAGGGACGCACGATCGTGATGACCACGCACTACATGGAAGAAGCGGATCAGCTGTGCGATCGCATCGCCATCATCGATCGCGGCAAGCTCCTCGCGCTCGACACGCCGTCAAAACTGAAATCGCAGGCGCCCGGCGACACGCTCGTGGAAGTGATGTTCGACGGCGACGCCTCCGTGCTCACACAAGATGCAGTACTCGTGAACGGCGTCTCGAATGCGGAAGCGCGCGGCCCGCTTCTGCGCGTCTACTCCCACCGCGCCGGTGAAGTGATCCCGCCCCTCATCGCCCTCGGCGACGCGCACGCGCTGACCGTCCGCGACATCCATCTCTCGCGCCCCAGCCTGGAAACGCTCTTCGTCTCGCTGACCGGAAGGAAGCTCGCATGAACATGAAAATCTTCGCCGCGCTGCTGATGCGCGACGTCACCGTCGCGCGCCGCGAACTGCCGTACTTTCTGCTGCGCACCGTCATGCAGCCGCTGCTCTTCGTGGTGATCTTCGGCTTCGTGCTGCCGAAGATGGGCCTCATGCCGCGCAGCTACGGCGGCATGATCCTGCCGGGCGTGCTCGCGCTGAGCCTCACGCTTTCCGCCGTGCAATCCGTGGCGCTACCGATGGTGTCGGAGTTCGGCTTCACGAAAGAGATCGAAGATCGTCTGCTCGCGCCGGTGCCGAATCAATTCGTGGCGCTGGAGAAGATGGTCGCCGGTGTGATGCAAGGCGTCGTCGCGGCCGCATTCGTGCTGCCGATCGCGCGCCTCATCATGGGCCCGATCCCCTGGCTCTCCTTCGATCACCTCGGCCTCCTCGTGATGATGATGATTCTCGGCGGCGCAACTTTCTCCGGCCTCGGCCTCTACCTCGGCACCGCCATCTCGCCGCAGCAGATCGGGCTGATGTTCAGCGTGATCGTCGCGCCGATGATCATGTTCGGCTGCGCGTATTACCCGTGGCGCGGACTGGATGCGGTGCCGCTGATGAAATGGCTCGTGCTGATCGATCCGCTGGTGTACGTGTCGGAAGGTTTGCGCGCCGCCCTGACGCCCGGCATCCCGCACATGAACGTCTTCGCGATCACCGGCGCGCTGC
>DASSMK010000230.1:0-31118 GCA_035688915.1 Thermoanaerobaculia bacterium | reverse complement strand
CGGCGGGCGAGGGCGCCCGCCGCTCCAACACTCAGTGCGAGTGGCTACTGCAGGCCGACTCGCAGATCGAGGATGTGCTGCGCCTTGATCTTCGTCGAGCCGGCGGTGAGCGTTTCGTAGCCGACCAGGCCCACGCCGCCGATGGCGGTGCGCGCCTGATCGATGGCGGTGCGCAGTTGCGTGATGTGCGTGGTCGTGATCTGCGTGCCGCTGGTGATCGTGCCGGTGAAGCTGTAGGCGCCCAGGCCGGCGAGAGCGCGGAGTGCATTCGCGCCGGTGCGTAGCTCGTTGATGTGCTGCGCTTTCGCGTGCACGTTCACCAGGCTGGCGTCGGTGAAGGCGATGGCCACCGCGAAATCGGACGGGCTGAACGGACCGGGCGTCGTGCCGTTCAGCGCGCGTGCGTAGTAGCGGTAGGCGGTGTTCGTCGCCGCGGCGTTGTCGGTGTAAAGCGGATTGGTGGTCGTGGCCAGGTACGAGTACGCGCCGCCGGTGCTGCGATAGAGCTCGTAGCTGGTGGCGCCGGAGACCGAGCTCCACGCCACGACGATCGACGTCGCGCCGTTCGTGGTGGCGACGAGATTCGCGGGCGCAGCGGGCGCGGTGGCGGAGGTCACGGAGACGGTCTTGCTGTCGCTGACGCCGCAGCCGGTGTTCGTGTTCGTGGCGACGACGGTCAGCGTCACCGGATTGGCGGTGGCGGTGAAGTTGATGGAGGCGGTGTTCGCGCCGGAGTTGATCGTGCCGTTCGTGATCGACCAGGCGTAGTTCAGCGCGCCGTTGTTGGTCACTGAGGCGTTGCCGTTCGCGCCGGTGGCGAGCGTGGTGGGCGCGGTGATCGCGGAGAGTCCGGTGGGCGTGACGGCGTCGAGGTGCGCGCGCATCAGATCGGTGATGAGATGGCTCGCTTCGCCCGGCTGGCCGAACGTGAAGCGGCTGCCCGACGCGCCGGCGATGAGGTGGCAGTAGCTCATGATCGTGCCGCGGCCGCCGGCGCCGTCGAGCGGCAGCGACGTGACGCCGCTGTAGCAGCCGCCCTGGCTGGCGTTGCAGCTGTCGACGAACTGCCGGCCGTACGTGGCCTGATCCGCGACGGAGAGCTGCGTGCAGTGCGTGTGATCGGACTGCACGTTGTGTCCGAGCTCGTGCGCCACTTCCATCAGCGGCCAGTAGTTCGAAGGGGTGGCGAAGTTCGCCAGCGCGTTCGGATCGGGAACGACGCGTTCGCTGGAGTAGACGCCGACGCCGCCGCAATACGCAAACGGACCGCCGTAGTGGCCGGCGTACGGATCGGGATAGCCCTGCGCCGCATTGGCGTAGAACTCGGTGTCGCACGCGGTTTCGATCCACGCCACGCCGGCGAGCTGCGACTGGCCGCTGACGAGCATCGCGGCGGAGCGCTTGTTCGTCGTGGGCGGCGTGTTGTGCCAGTAATCGCCGTACTCGAGCAGCGCGTGCGTCGTGCTGTATCCGACCGTTTTTCCGTTCCAACTGCCGGTCTGGCCGGGGTTGACGCTCCACGGATCGCTGTTCGTGCGGATGCCGAGGTAGGAGATGCGGAGGTCGGTGCGGAGGTCGCGGTGATAGATCGTTGACGCCGCCGCGAGCAGGTTGCGCAGAAACGTTTCGACCGACGCCGCATTGTTGCCGAAGTTCGCGTACAGCGCGCTGTCGCTTTCGATGGCCATGTTCAGCACCGTCACGGCGCTCGCGGTCGGCCAGGTGTACGCATCGGCGGCGACGTTCATCGCCAGCGACTGCGGCACCATGCCCTTCAGTGCATGGACCGGCGCGCCTTCGACGCCACACACGAATCCGGTGCCGACCGCAAAGTCATCTTCGAGCGGCACTTCTTCGATCGCGACGTCGCTGTGCTCGCTCGTCTCTTCATTCGCGCGCTCCGCGCGGACGGCGCCGCGCACTGCTTTCGCGGAAGAAAGCGTGAACTTGTGCTCGCGCGTCACGATCAGGCCGCCGACTTCTTTGCCCATCGTGATGAAGACGACGGAAGCGGGATCGCCTTCCACATGGCCGCGGAACTGGCGCATCGCCTGCGGCTCGACGCGCGTCGCTTTTCCTTCACGGTCGAAGACTTCAATGGTGGCGTTCGGCGCGAGCACGTCGAAGCGCTCGAGCACGAGCGTCTCCAGGCGGTCATCGACGAGCGGAACGTTTTCGATGCGGACGCGGCCGTTTTCGGCGAGCGGTCCTTCCAGCCGGCGGAGCGCCGCGCTGTCGAAGCCGCGAGCGGGTGCAGCAAGCGCGGCGGTAGCAGTGGCAGTGAATGCGATCGTCAGTGCGAAGAGACGGAAACTGTGACGGAACAATCGGATCTCCTGTGGCTGAAAAAAAGAGAGAGCACCAGCGGCATACGCCGTCTGGTGCTCCCGATATTGGACAGATTGGTGAAACGCGCCCGCGTCTCAACCTATTGCCGCGAGTGGTGGGTTCGCGGTTATTTCACCGTGTCGCGCAATTCCGTGACATGCGACGTTTTCACCGTCGTCGATGCCGCAGTGATGGTCTCGGCGAATGACGTGGAGAGGCCGAGGGCACTGCGCGCGGCGGTGACGCCGGTGCGGAGATCGTCGACGTGCGTCTTGCGCACGGTGACGCCGCCGGCAGGCGCCGGAGCGGTGAACGAGATGGCGGTGAGGCCAGTGAGCGTCCGCAGTGCATTGACGGCGGTGAGCAGCTCGTCGACATGCGTGAGCTTCACCGACGCAGCAGTGAGAACTGAATCGGTGAAGACGACGGTGGTGGCGATGTCGGCGACGCTGTTCGTCGAGAACGTCACACCGTCACCCGCGGTCACCACGTACTGATACGACGTGTTCGCGACGGCCGTGTTGTCGGTAAGTGTCGTGCTCGCGGTCGAACCGACCAGCGTGACGAAGGAGCCCATCGTCGACGCGCGGTAAACGCGGTACTCCGTCGCGGACGGAACGCTCGCCCACGACACTTCCACGCTCGTGGATCCCGTCGCCGTGGCGACGACCGAAGCCGGCGGATCGAAGCTGACCGAGTTGATGGTGACGTTCTTCGTATCGGTGAAGCCGACGCGCTGGCCATTGACGGCGGTTGCGCGCAGCGTGACGGTGCCCGTCGCACCGGCAGTGAACGTGATCGCGCTAGTGCCCTGGCCGCCGGTGATCGTGCCGTTGGTGATGGCCCAGGTGAACGTTCCGCCCGCAGCCGTCGCGGACGCGGCATTGCCGGTGGAGTTTGCCGCGACCGACGCCGGCGCGGTGATGGCGGACATGGAGAAGGAGCTGACGCTGCTGACGATGTTGTCGTAACCGCCACCGCGTCCATCCGGATAGGTGTACTGCACCGGCCGCGGACTCCGCAGCATGTAGTCGTCGTACTGATGCTTCGACACCTCGGACGACAAGCCAAACGTGTAGCGGCTCTGCGGGACAGAAGCCACGAACTTGTTGTGGCAGTAGCTCATGATCGTCCCTTTTTCGGTGGGGACGGTTTCGCTGCCGACGTTGCGCGCGGACGTACCGCCGAAGCAGTTCGTGAGCACGTTGCCGGTGCCGGCGTATTCGCCGCTGTAGCACTGGTCCACGAAGCTGCGGCCCGTCGAGGAAGCCTCGCCGGCGGTGAGCTCCACGCAGTGCGTGTGATGACCGGCCAGGACGTGACCGAGCTCGTGAGCGTACTCGATGAGCGGCCAGTAGTTCTGCTGGCCGGTGGGCAGGCCGTAGAGCGTGCCGTTGACGGTGGTGTCGGGATTCGGGACGGTGCCCAGACCGCCGGTGCCGACGAGACCGCACCATGCGTACGGGCCGCCGTAATGGCCGCTCTGCGAGAAGTCGCTTTCGCCGATCACGCCTTCCCACGCGATGCCGCCCGGATAGTTCACGGCGCCGAGGAAGACGACGGCGGAGGTGGTGCGGCCGGACGGTTTGGAGACGGCGTTGTGATAGAGGTCGCCGAGCTGATAGAGGCCGTTCAAACCGGTGGACGACCAGGGATCGCTCGCGGACGAGTAGACGTTAACGGCCTTCAGCGTCATCTCGATGTTCAGATCGCGCTTGTAAATCGTGGCCACCTGGCCGCTGAGATTCGTGAGGTAAGTGGTCACGTTGTCGGCGGAGCTGCCGGCGGCCACGTACATCTCGTAGTCGCTCTCCAGCTCCACGGAGATTGCGTACGACTGCGTGCCGGTGATGCCGTGCGTTTCGGGAGCGCCAAGCTTCGCATCGGGAGAAGCGGTGAGTGGACGCGGCGCGGTGTCTTCAGGCGGTGCATCCGGAACGCGCGCCAGGCAGCTCCAGTTTTCCGCGCGGGTCGGCAGCGAGTCCGTCTCGTCGAACGTGGTCAGGAAGTAGTCGACCGGTTCTTCTTCGCCATCGCGCAGCGGATGAATGCCGGGCCGGCGATCCGCGGCGATGGAGTACTTCGCGTCGCCTTTCACCACCAGGCCGTCGACGCGCTTGGTCTTCATGTCGACCGCAAAGTACGCGAATGAATCGACGTCACCGTCGACCAGGCCGCGGTAGTAACGAACGTTCGGCGGATCGACCGCCGTCACGCCGTTGTCGCCGTGAATGAGCACCTTTCCGTTCGGCGCCCAGAGTTGAAACTCCTCGAGGTCAATCACGGACGGGCTCTTCTCGCGCAGCATGAGCCGGTCGAGATGGACGGTGTGTTCGAGCTTCGCGCCACGCAGCGGGGCGAGCGCATCATCGGACAACTTCGAGACCGTGGCCGCCGATGCGGCCGTAGTAAATGCTGCAATGCAAAGCACCGCAACAGACAGATATCGATTGTTCAAGATGGACCTCGCTGGATTGGTGACCGCGCTTCAGTATAACGGTCACGACGCCCGTCGCCGTGCGCCAGGTCACAATGAGGTCCGGAAAGTGGCGAGCGCTACTTTGTGTAGTTTCTGAGCTGTTGGATGTGCACCGCTTTCACCGTCGAGCCGGCGGTCAGCGTCGGATCGGTGAACGTGGCCGTCTTGCCGATCCGCACCAGCGCTGCCGTCAATGCGTTGCGCAACTCGATGATGTGAATCGCTTTCACCGTCACGCCGGTCGGATTCGGATCCGTCCACGTCACGGCGGCAAGTCCGGTGGCGATGCGCACGGCATTCACAGCCTGCCGCAACTGCGTGAGATGCACGGCCTTGATTTCGGTCTGGCCGGCGACGAGAGGATCGTCGGTGAAGAGGATGGTCGTGGCGTGATCGATGTTGCTGTACAGCGAATTGACGGTGCCGTTCGTGGCGCGCACGCGATAGAGATATGTCACGCCGGGCGAGCGGCCGTTGTCGACGAACGCGGTGCTGCTGGTGGTCGCGATCGGCGTCCAGTTCACGTTGTTGGTGCTGCGCTCGAGGATGTATGACGTCGCGCCGGAGACAGCGCCCCAGGTGATCGTCACGCTGGTCGTCGTCGATGCCGTGGCGACGAGATTCGCGGGCGCGAGAAGCGTGGTCGGCGGTGGCGTCTGCGTGGTGCCGCTGGTGTACACGGTGCGCACCGCTTCGACGTCCCACGGGCCGAGCGTCGCGCCGTAATTGCCCGTCAACACCGCTTTCATCACGGCCTCGGTGGAGCTCGGCGTGCCCTGATCGGAGTGGCGGAAGCCGAGGGTGTGCCCCAGCTCGTGCGTCACCGCTTCCTCGAATACTTTCTGCGAGACGGAGATGTTCGACTTCACCACCACGTCGCCTTCTGCGATGCTGTAGAACGTCTCGCCTTTGTAGGTATGCGTGGCGTTGGCGTACCACTTCGAGTACGCGAGCGCGCCTGCGGGAACGTCGGTGGCGGAGTTGTAGACGATGCTGTTGATGCCGTCTTCGACGAAGGTCGCGGTACGCGTGCCGCCGTAGCGGTAATCGACGTTGGAGCCGGCATCGTTCGTCCACGCGGCGAGCGCACGCTGTGCCGCGCCGATGGAGTCGTAGCCCGGCTGCGAGCCGCTCACCGTGAAAGTGACTGAGCCGCCGTTGTCGAAATCTTCCCACCTGAAGTTGCCCTGCGTGTACGCGGACGGCGGATACGTCGCATCGGTCTCCGGCGTCCAGCCGTACGGCGCCGTCAGCGTTTCATTCGCCACCGGCGCGACGAAGTAGTCCTTCGTTGCGTGCGCGTCGTCGGTCGCGATGCGGAGGTGCGCGCCGCGTTCGCCGAGGTAGATGCGGCGGCGGATGTAGCGGATGAAGGCTTCGGAGCTGCGGAGCTTCTCTTCGTAGGGATGGCCGTCCTGCGTCCAGAGCTCGTCGTCCTTCGACGTGGCCCAGCGGACGGCGAGATTGCGGTTGGCGTTGTCGTGGACGAAATCGAATTTGCCGAGGGCGGCGCCGTAGGTGCGCCATTGGCCGTCGGGAGTCTTCTGCAGGAAGATCAGCGCGCGGTTGTTCTTCCAGTACACCGGCGCATCGCTCGTGGCCATGAGGAAGCGGCCCACTTCGCCGCCCGTCTCGTGCATCTGCAGCTCGCCGGCGGACAGATCGCCTTTCAGCACTTCGTGGATGCGGAGGCGGAAGACGGTTTCGATGTCGCCGCCCCAGAGGAACTGACCGTGAAAGTCATCGATGGAGGCGATCACGATCGCGTCTGCATCATCGATGAGGTCGTCATCGTCAGGAACGACGAAAACGGCGGCGGAAGCGTTTGCGGCAGCTGCAACGAGGAGGAGAGCCAGGCACCAGGGGCGGAACCGCTTCATGCACCCCGCCGGTTTGCAAGCGGACGGCCAGCGACTGATTCGGAGCTGCGGCGAGCGCGAAACGCCCGCCGCAGGAGAGGTTTAGGCCGTTCTGCGGCGCGTGGTGACGAACCAGTGCATGAGCGCGGCGGCGATGATCAGCGGCAGCGCGATCAGCGTCACGGCCACGCCCACCAGCACGAGCCGTCCGGCGGAGATGCCGCTGTCGATCGTCGTGCTCGGCGCGCCGGTCTGCGTGAAGAGATTGCGCGTCGGGCTGAGGCCGCGGGAGAGGAGGCGGTGGATCGTGTTGATGTCGGAGATGGTGCGGCGGAACTCGTTCTGCAGCCGGTCCATCTCCGCTCGGTAGTGCGCGATTTTCTCGGCCGACGGAGCGGCGGGAGCGGCCTTCACCTGATTGAGCAGGTCTTCGCTGTACGCGACGGCCGCGCGGAGCGGGCCGACGTCGAGCGACGCCGAGCGGATCTCGTCGACGTACTTTTGGCGGTAATGGCGGTCCGACTCGTCGTTGGCCATCTTCACCAGGCGGTCGAGGAACGTGTCGCTCAGCTGCGGCACGATCTCCGTCGGGTTGTTCTGGCCCGACGACTTCGTGGAGTCGTTGCTCTGCTGGCTCGTGCCCAGCGCGCGCGCCGTTTCGCTGCTGGAGTCGCGCACGTAATCATTCAGCGCGCCGCGCAGCACGGTCACACGGTCTTCAGCGGTGGCCAGCGCGCGGCGATCCCACGCCAGCTGCGCTTCGAGTCGCGAGACGGTGGTCGCCTTGTCCTGCGTCACGCCATCGTGCACCGCGGTGGCGATGAGCGGCTCGACGAGCGTTTTCTGCAGATAGGTGAGGTTGAGGTCGAGCTCCGGCAGCGACGTGTTGTTCGCGCGAATCAGTTCCGCGCCGGGCAGCGTGCGCAACGCCGTGATGTTGCGGCGCAGCTCCACGGTACGCGCGCGCAGCATGAGCAGCGACGTGATGAGATCGATGTTCGGATCGCCATCCATGCGCAGCACGTTCTCGCTCAGCACCGGCACGTCGTACTGCAGAACGCGGCGCGTGCGGATGGCGTGATCGGCCCAGTTCGTGAGCGTGTCTTGCAGCGCCTTCGCGGCGAGCGTGGTGGGCAGGTGACGAAGATTGCTGGGGGTGGTGAGGATCAGCGCGTAGTCGTTCTTGTTCAACCCTTCGCGCTTCTGACGGAATTCGGTCTCGATGCGATCGCGCTCCACGGCGGTGAGGCGCGGCTCGGAGAGCTTCGCCTGATATTCACGCTGCAGCGCGTCGAGCGTGGCGTTCGACGCCAGGACGGAAACGGAGTGGGAGAACTCGCCGAACGGCACGAAGCGATCGAGCCGATTCTGGTCGTACGTGGTGCGGAGCGTGCCGGAGTCGATGATCTCGCTCTGCGAGAAGGGGATGCCGTTCGGATAGGAGCCGCTCTCGGCGCCTTCGAAGTCGAGCCGGAACGGCAGCGTCGTCGTCATCTGCCGGGGCGTGTTCAGGACATAGACGGTGGCACCAAGGATGAAAGCGCAGATCACCGCAATCAGCGAAACGAAGATGACGCCGCGATAGAGGGTGAGCACGTTGAGGAAGCGGTCGAACATCTGAAAATCGGGCGAGCCCGTCTCATCCGTGGGGCGAGAGGCGACGTGGGAGAACGTCGTCTCCTCTTCGAGCAAGTCAGTGTGCGGCATGGGGTTCCGATGGGACTCCTTCCGGGTGATTAAACCAGAAAGGGGAGCGCGAACCAAACGCGGGGCGCTTCGCATAGAATCCGCCGCCGTAATGAGTACTTTCCTCGTCACGGGCGCGGCCGGTTTCATCGGCTCCACCGTTTGCTCGCTCCTCCTCGCCGATGGTCACTCCATCATCGGCGTCGACAATCTCAATGATGCGTACGACGTCCGCCTGAAGGATTGGCGGTTGGCGCGGCTGCAGAAAGAGGAGCGCTTCACGTTCCATCGCATCGACATCAGCGACCGCGCCGCGGTGACGAAGCTCTTCGCCGAATCGCGCGGCAAGGGCATCGAAGCAGTCATCAATCTCGCCGCGCGCGCGGGCGTCCGTCAGTCGGTCGAGAATCCGTGGGTCTACTACGACGCGAACTGCACCGGCACGCTCAATCTCCTCGAAGAGTGCAAAGAAGCGGGCGTGAAGAAGTTCATTCTCGCCTCCACCTCCAGCCTCTACGGCGCGCACAACGAAATGCCGTTCACTGAAACGGCCGACACGAACCGTCCGCTCTCGCCCTATGCGGCCTCGAAGAAAGCGGCCGAGACTCTTTGCTACACCTATCACTATCTCTTCGGCATCGACGTCACTGTGCTGCGCTTCTTCACGGTGTATGGACCAGCAGGTCGTCCGGACATGAGTCTCTTCCGTTTCGTGCAAGCGGTGGCGGAAGGGAAGAAGGTGCCGATCTTCGGCGACGGCAAACAGTCGCGAGACTTCACCTACGTCGAAGACATTGCCCGCGGTGCGATTGCCGCGCTGCGTCCGGTGGGCTATGAGATCGTCAATCTCGGCTCCGACGCGCCGGTGGTGTTGATGGACGCGCTCCACACGGTCGAAGAATTCGTCGGCAAGAAGGCAGACATCAACTGGCTGCAAATGCATAAGTCGGACGTGCCGGCCACCTGGGCAAATATCGGCAAGGCGGAGTCGCTGCTGGGCTGGCGGCCGCAGATCTCGACGCGCGAAGGCATCCGCCGCATCGTGGAGTGGTACATGGACAATCGCGATTGGGCAAAGACGATCGAGACCGGCGTTTAGCGGCGGTTGTCGCATCCCAGCCGCTATGTTCTAATCCGCGTTCAATTGTTGAACGCACCGGCTCCGCAGCCTCGTGACGAGGTTCGTTACCGGCTCCTGCGCTATCTGGCGGAGCATCCGGATGCCACGCAGCGCGACCTGGCCATCCACCTCGGCGTCTCGCTCGGCAAAGTGAATTACTGCGTGCGCGCGCTCGTGCAGCGAGGCCTGGTCAAAGTCGAGAATTTCAGGAACAGCGAGAACAAAGTCGCGTACGCCTACTACCTCACCCCGACCGGGGCGGAGCAGAAAGTCCGGCTGACGCTGCAATTCCTGCAGCGGAAGATCGCCGAATACGCGGCGCTCGCGAACGAAATCGAAGCACTGCGCGCGGAGGTCAGCTCGTCCGGCGACCTGGCTGCGGCGCATCGGGAGTTGGGAACGGAAGATGTCTGAAATCGACAACCTGCTGCAAAAGATCGAGCGCCGCGAAGCGCGCGTCGGCATCATCGGCCTCGGCTACGTCGGCCTGCCGCTCGCGCTCGTGTTTCACGAAGCCGGCTTTCCGGTGCTTGGCTTCGAAGTGGATGCGAAGAAGCCGGAGATGCTGCGCGCCGGCCAGTCGTACATCAAACACATCGGCGCCGACCGCGTGGCCGCGGTGTTCACCAGCGGACGCACCGACGCCACGACAGACTTCGATCGCCTCGCCGAATGTGATGCGGTTCTGATCTGCGTCCCCACGCCGCTCGGCAAACACCGCGAGCCCGATCTTTCGTACATCCGCATCACGGCGGAGGAGATCGGCAAGCGCGTGCGCGCGGGCCAGTTGATCGTGCTCGAATCGACGACCTATCCCGGCACGACGCGCGAGATCGTCGTGCCACGTCTCGAAAAAAGCGGCTTGAAAGCGGGCGTCGATTTCTTCGTCGCCTTCTCGCCGGAACGCGAAGATCCGGGCAACGAGAAACACAACACGCGCACGATCCCGAAAGTCGTCGGCGGACTCGATGAGCCGTCGACGCGCGCGGCAGTGGCGCTCTATTCGGCGTCGATCGATCACGTCGTGCCCGTCAGCTCTCCCGAAGTGGCGGAGTCGGCCAAGCTGCTCGAGAACATCTTCCGCGCGGTGAACATCGCGCTGGCGAACGAGATGAAGGTCGTGCTCGATCGCATGGGCATCGACGTCTGGGAAGTGATCGAAGCGGCAAAGACGAAACCGTTCGGCTTCATGCCGTTCTATCCGGGCCCAGGATTGGGCGGTCACTGCATCCCGCTCGATCCGTTTTACCTCTCCTGGAAAGCGGCGGAGCACGGCGTCTGGGCGCGCTTCATCGAGCTCTCCGGCGAAGTGAATGCGTCGATGCCGCGCTACGTGATCGAAAAGACGGTGCGCGCGCTGAACGATCGCGGCAAGTCGATCCGCGGCGCAAAAGTGTGCGTGCTCGGCCTCTCGTACAAAGCAGACATCGACGACGATCGCGAATCGCCGTCCTTCGAATTGATCGAGCTCCTGCAGGAGCGCGGCGCGGAGGTCGAGTATTGCGACCCGCACATCCCGCGCTCGCACGCCGGCCGCAAGCACAACTTCGAACGCGAATCCGTGCCGTGCACCGCCGAATCATTCGCGCAATTCGATGCCCTCGTGGTCTCCACCGCGCACGCGGCATTCAAGGATCAGACGCTCTACACGAACGCACAGCTGGTCATCGACACGCGCAACGTCATCGCGCCGGAGGCGTTGCCCGGCGGACGGGTGGTGAAGGCGTGACCGTGGCCAACCCTGCCATGACGAGCACCGAACCGGCTGCGCCGACGCTCACGCGCCGCGCGTCGCTGTCGTTCGTGAACAGCCTCTTCACGCAGGTCGCGGCCGTGGCGACGATGTTCATCGTCACGCCGATCATCATCCGCAACCTCGGCCTCACGCTTTATGGCGCGTGGCTGATGATCCAGCAGACCATCGGCTACCTCTCCATCGGCGATCTCCGTCCGATGTCGACGCTGAAGTTCTCGATCGCCGTGCGCCAGCACGTTGAAGATCCCGCCGAGAAACGCCGCCTCCTCGGCGCCGCGTTGCGCCTGTGGGCCTACACCTTTCCCGTGCTGCTGCTGATCGGCGCCGTGCTGGTTTGGCAGGTGCCGTCGTTCATCCACGTTTCTCCTGCCGCGATCACTGCCGTGCGCGTGGCGATGACAGTGGCCGTGGTCAACCTGGCCATTGACCGCGTGCTCGCTGTGCCTTCGAACGTACTGGTGGGGATGAACATCGAGTACCGCGCGATGGGCGTGAACGCCGCGTCGTCGATCCTCTCCGGCGTTCTCACCGTCATCGCGCTTCGCCTCGGCTACGGCCTTCCCGGTCTGGCACTGGCGACCATCACCGGCCCGTTTTTGTTCAGCGTCGTGCAGTTCTTCATTGCCCGCCGTGCGGTGCATTGGTTCGGTTACGAACGTCCCGCGCCGGGGGAGATGAAGGAGTTCACGATTCTGAGCGGCTGGATCAGCCTGGCCGCGATTGCGAGCGGTCTCGTTACGGGCATGGACATCTTTCTGCTCGGCGTGCTGCTCGGTCCTGCCGTCGCCGCCGTCTACGCGACCACGGGCGCCGCGTACCGCGTGCTCCAGAATCCGCTCGGCGAGATTCTTGGTTCCGGCAGCGCCGGCATCTCCGCGCTGTGCGGACAGCAGGATTGGCCGCGTGTGCGGCGCCTTCGCACCGAAATGCACACCGTCTCCATTGCTCTGATGAGCGTGGCGGGTTTCGTGATCACGATCGTCAACCGCGACTTCATCCGCATCTGGATGAAACGCGAGATCTACGCGGGCACCGCTGTGACAGTGCTGCTGGCCGGCCTCGGACTCGTAACGCTGCTCTATCGCGCGGATCGCATCATCGCCGCGAGCATGATGGAGTTTCGCGCACAAACCGTGGCCATGACTTTGTCTGGTTCGATCACGCTCGTCTGCGGCGCGATCTCCGCGAAGTTCATCGGGCCTGCGGCGATCGTGTTCTGGCTGATCGTCAGCCACATCGTGATCATCATTTACATCGGCAATCTCATCGCGAAGCGCACCGGCTCGTCGCTGGCGCTGCACGCAATGTCGCTCGCGCGTCCGCTGATGACGGCGGTGGCGCTCTTCACCGTCGCCGCCATCGCCGAGCCGTACGTGCACGTCAGCGGCTGGCTGCAATTGATCGGCGTATCGGCGGTGCTCAGCGTCGCAGCATTGCTCGTCACTGCTTTCGTAGGTCTCGACGCATCGATGCGCGCGATGCTCGCGTCCCGCATCGGCCATGCGCTCGCCGCTGTCGGCGTGCGGCGCCGCCGCCAGGAGGGAAATCTTTGATGTCCGGTTTGACGCGTCTCATCGCGCCAGTGGCGATTCGCCTGCACCGCTTTTCATCCGCGCTTCTGCGGCGCTGCCGTCGCGATCTGAACAACCGCCTCTGGTCGAACATGGAGTTGCGCCGCTTCGCGCCGTTGTTTCGCGGCGACGTGATCAATGTCTCCGGCTGGGACGATCGCGATAAGGAAGGCGGCCGCTATCAGAATTACTTCACCGGCCGCACCTCGTACGCGATCTCCAACATCGCCGGCGAGCGTGGCGAGAGCGGTCTCGAAAACGAATTTTTCCTCGACCTGACGAAGGATCTGCCCGCCGACATGCGCGAGCGCTTCGACGTCGTCTTCAATCACACGACGCTCGAGCACATTTACGAAATCGGCAAGGCCACCGCGAATCTTTGCGCCATGTCCCGTGACGTGGTGATCATCGTCGTGCCCTTCGCGCAGCAGGTGCATTTCGACGAAGGCTCGTTCCTCGACTTCTGGCGCCCCACGCCGTTCGCGCTGGCGACGATGCTCGAAGAGAACGGCTTCGAGATGCTGTACTGCACGCGCAACGACAACGACGTCTACCCGATCTACACGTTCTGTGTGGCGTCGAAACATCCGGAGCGCTGGCGCCAGCGGTTTCCCGGCAGCCTCGCTCAATCCACCGCCGCTTCGCGCGCGCGTCTGGCGGCTCAGCAGCGGTGAGTCTCGCACGGCACAGCTACCGGCGAACGCTCGTCGACCAGTTCCTGGAGCGCCATCGCTCGCTCTTGCGCGGCACGATGCTCGACGTCGGTGGGCGGCGCGCCGTGAAGCGCGGCGACTTTCGTCCCGATGAAGCGGCGAAAGTTTTCTACATCAACATCGACGAAAGCACGCGCCCGGATCTCCTCGGCGACGCGCATCGCTTGCCGCTGCGCGCGCAGTCGTTCGACACAGTGCTCTGCTGCGAAACGCTCGAGCATGTGCGCGATCCTCGGGTTTGTTGTGCCGAGGCTTATGACGTGCTGAAGCCGGGGGGGCGGTTCATTTTCACGGTGCCGTTCATGTATCCCGTGCACGCGGATCCGTCGGATTACCTGCGCTTCACCGCAGACGGCGTGCGCAACATGTGCCGCGCCTTCGCGTCGGTCGACGTCCAGCCGATGGGCTCGTGGCTCGGCGTGCTGGGCATGTTCACCGACTTTGGCGCGCGCCGCATTTCGGGCGGTTTGCACTTCGCGATCGTGCGCAAAGTCTTGCGCGCGGTTGGAGCGTTTCTTTGTCGTCTCGATGCGCGCGGCGTTGCGGCGCGTGCCGAATTCACGACCGGCTACTTTTGCATTGCGGTGAAGGGATGAAGATCTGCCTCTGGTTCCGCACCGTGGATGGCCCCTGGGGCGGAGGCAATCAGTTCCTCAAGGCTCTCGGCCGCGAGCTTTCCGCGCGCGGCCACGCCATCACCGATTGGCCTTCGGGCGGCGAGGATCTCCTTCTCATCAACGCCTTCAACGCGGGCGCGAATCGCCGGCTCAACGCGCGGGAAGTGGCGGACGTGCGGCGCAGCGGCAAGTGGACCGCGCTCAGTCCGTACACGCCTGTGGCGCTGTCGCGCGCACGGCGCCGGCGCGGTCCGGCCATCGTGCACCGGCTCGATGGCGTCGGCATCGCGGTTCGCGGCGTGGCGACGAAGGCCGATGACGTGCAGTCGGCGGTGAACGCACTCACCGACGCCACGATTTTTCAGACCGAGTATTGCCTCACGTCATTCGCGGCGCATGGCGTCACGCCGGCGCATTACACGATCATCCCGAACGGCGTCGACGGCTCGATTTTCTATCCTTCTGCCGCGCCGCGACCGCTGGGGAAGAAGCTCGTCTTCATCGGCTCGTCGTGGTCGTCGAATCCGCGGAAAGGCTTCGCTACGCTGGCTGCGCTTTCCGAAGTGCCGGACGTGGAAGTGCGCTTCGCCGGACGCTGGCCCGAAGCCATCGACTCGCGCAACGTGGTGCTTCTCGGCGCGAAGAGCTCGCACGATCTCGCCGACGCATTGCGTGACGCGGACGCGATGGTGCATGCGGCGCAGAACGAACCATGCTCCAACGCGGTGCTCGAAGCGCTGGCGTGCGGACTGCCGGTGCTCTATCTCGATTCCGGCGGCACGCGCGAGATCGCCGGCGATTACGGCGTGGCCATCGGAAGCGATCTGGCCGCGAACGTCGATGCGTTGCGCGCTTCGTATGACGCGCTGCGCGAGCGCGTGCGGGCGGAGCGATCACGCTTTCTGATCGAAGCGGCGGCCACCGCGTATCTGCGCGAATTCGAAATCATCAGGAGTTTGCGTGGTTAGCCACATCACGCGCACGCGCATGCGCTTCGGCCGCTACACGCGGCTGGTCTGGAACGGCGTGCCCGCATCGCCGGATCATTGGCAGGCGAACTGGGACGACAGCGACATCGCCGCGATGATCGCCGCGACCGCAAACGATCTCGAAACGCGGCCGCTGCTCGATCGCTATCTCAAACCTGGCGGACGCATTCTCGAAGCCGGCTGCGGCCTCGGCCAGTGGATCATCGTGCTGCGCCGCCAGGGCTATCGCATCACCGGCATCGATTACGTCGTCGACGCACTGCGCACATCCAATCGCTACCAGAGCGGCGGTAGCGTCATGGCCTGCGCCGACGTGGCGCGGCTTCCGTTTCCTGACGCCACGTTCGACATGATCTGTTCGTTCGGCGTCGTCGAACATTTCTGGAATGGACCCGACGCATTCATCGCGGAGATGGTGCGCGTGCTCCGGTCGGGCGGCACGATGCTGCTGTCGGTGCCGTATCTCAGTGCCCTCCGCAAACTGAAGCATCGCCACGTCGTTGAGGCGAACGAGCCGTCAGCGTTCTATCAATTCGGCTTCGATCGCGAAGAGATCGTGGAGCGTTTGCGCGCTGCGGGCCTTCGCATCGAAACCACGCGCGGCATCAGTCCCGTCAAGGGACTGAAAGACGAAATCGCGCTCTTCGGCCGCATGCGCCGCAAGCTCAATGCGGCCGCCGCACCTTCAGTCTCCGTTGTCGCAGGCTCGGCCAAACCGCGGCGTCGTTCGTGGCTCGGCGCGGTGCGTCGTGCGGCGGCGCGGCTCGTCTATACGCGTCCGGTGACGTCGTTCGCCGGACACATGCTCATGGTGGTCTGCCGGAAAGTCTGACGATGCGCTCGCTGGCCGTTTTCTTCTCGCACGGAATCTCGCTCGCGCGCTGGCGCGCCGGCGGGCTGATGGCGCGCGAAGTCGGCTACTACCGCGAGCTCTCCCGTTACGCCGGGCCGGTCACGTTCGTCACGTACGACACCGCCTCGGCGGAGCTGGCCGGCGATCTCGCCACGATCGCGCCATTCACCGCGCTCTGGAACACGCTCAAGCTGCCGTATCAACTCTTCGGATTCCTCGCGCCGCTGCTGCATTGGCGCCGGCTGCGGCAGCAGTGCGTGCTGAAGACGAATCAGATCAGCGGCGCATGGACAGCCGTCATCGCCAAGTGGCTGACGCGCCGCCCGCTGGTCGTGCGCTGCGGCTACGTCCCCACGCGCAATCTGCTGCGCGCCGGCGCTTCCGCACGCCGGCTCCGCGTTGCGCGCGCGATCGAGCGCTTTGTTATGCGCGCTGCGAATCTCGTCTTCGTGGCGACCGAAGCCGACCGCCAGTACGTCCTCGAACAACGCTACGTCGCAGCCGGGAAGCTGCACGTCATCCCCACGCCGATCGATGTGGAGCGCTTCGCTCCCGTGAGTACCGTGCGCGATCCCGAGCTCGTTCTCTACGTCGGCCGCCTCTCGCCCGAAAAGAACATCGACCTCATCATCGACGCGGCGCTGCGCACCGGCGTGAAGCTGGAGATCATCGGCAGCGGCGCTCTCGAAGCTTCGCTGAAGCAGCGCGCCGCCTCCGGCCGCGTCTCGTTCCTCGGCACCGTCTCCAACGACCAACTTCCCGCCCATCTCGCCCGCGCCTCGATTTTCATCATGGCCTCGGACTACGAAGGGTCGCCCAAGGCGTTGCTGGAGGCGATGGCCTGTGGAGTGGCCGTGATCGGCACGAACGTGCAGGGAATCCGCGACGCGATCGACGATGGCGTGACCGGCTTGCTCTGCGAAAAAGATGCGGCTTCGATCGCCGCCGCCATCACGCGTCTGCGCGATGACGGCGCGCTCGCCGCTCGGCTCGGCACCGCTGCCCGCGAGCGCGTCGTGCGCTTCTATTCACAGACGGAAATCGCACGGAGGGAGGGCGAGCTTCTCGCCTCGCTCGCATGCTGAAGAACGGACGCTTTCCGGTCCTGCTCGTGCTGGCCGCATTCGGCAGCGAGATGTTTCTCGGCGACATCGACATCGGTCCGGCTTCGCCGCGCGTTTATCTCTACGCTGGGCTGATCGGATGGTTCGCGCTGCGCGTCATCCTGATGCGCGAGCCGCTGGTGCGCGATCGCCGCGCCATTCCGCTGCTGGCGGTTTATAGCCTCTTCATTCTCTGGGCGTTCGTCGCGCTGACGCTGCAAGACCTGCCCGTCGCACGCGTCATCGTGGAGATCGTGAAGTCGCACGGCCTGGCGCTGGTGCTGTTCCTCGTTCTTCTGTTCGTGCTGCGCACGCGCGAGCAGACCACGCTCTTCGCGCGCGGCATCGTCCTGCTGACGGCGCTCTCCAGCGCCGTGGCGATCGCGCAGATCTTCTATATCTCGGCACCGTGGACGATCTGGTCGCGCCTGCGCCCGCTCGCGCAAATGATCGGCGACCAGCCGGGCTTCGTCGACACGGGCGACGGCCCGGTGCGAATGCCGCCTCCGGGTCTGTTCGCCGCGGCTTTCACGTTCGGCTACTACCTCGCCGCGCTCGTGCCGGTCGCAGTGAGCATGTATCTCGTCCGTCGCAATCTTCGCAATGCGCTGATCGCGTTGACGGCGGTTCTTGGCGTGATCGCGGTGCAACAGCGTTCCGCGCTGCTGGCCACGGCGATCTGCCTGCCGGTGCTGCTGTTGATGCACGGCGCCGAAAGCCATCGACTGCGCCGCGTGATCATGGGCATGCTGCTCCTGCTGATCGCCGGCGGCCTTTTCATTTCACGCAACGCGCCGACCGATGACGATCCATCATCGCTCGGTCGTTACAGTCACTTCATGGACCGCGGCCGCCTGCAGGTGGCTGACACCGCGCTGGCGTTCATCGTCGATCATCCATTCACCGGCGGCGCGATCGAGTACGTCCATTTCTATCAGTCGAGACTTCGCTCCGATGCCGTTTATGACGTCATTGCGCCGCACAACCTCTTCCTGAATGCGGCCGTCTTTCTCGGCTTTCCGGGACTGATGCTGATCCTGCTGTTCCTCGTGACGCTGGGGCTCGTCTTCGTCAGCGTCTGGCGCACCGCACGCCGCCGGCACGACTGGCTGGCCATCGGCAGCATCTTCGGTCTGGCCGGCTACCTGATCAACGCGCAGTTTCACAACGCCAGCTTCGTGACGGGCGACGTGCTGCCGTGGTGGCTCATCGCCATCGCGTTGTCGGCGACACGCGTCCCGATGCCGGCACCGGTCGTCGTAGCCAAGAAACAGGCGCCCGCGCGCCGCCTCGCGCCTCGCGCACTGCCGGCAAGGAGTCATGCATGACGCCGGCCGTGTCGGTGGTCATGACGGTCTACAACGACGGGCCGTACGTGCGCGAAGCCGTCAGCTCGATCCTCGCGCAGACGTTGAGCGATTTCGAGCTCGTGATCGTCGATGACGGCTCGATCGACGACAGCGTCGCGATCATCGAAACGTTCAACGATCCTCGCATCCGCATCGTGCATCAGGAAAACGCCGGATTGCCCGCCGCACTGAATCGCGGAATTGAAGAAGCGCGCGGACGCTACATCGCCCGGCACGACGCGGATGACGTGTCCGATCCGGAGCGATTGGCGCGGCAGTTCGAGATGCTCGAGCGCGATCCCGACCTCGTACTCCTCGGTACCAACGCTCTGCTCACTGAAGAAACGGGCGAAACCGTCACCGAGACGACGACGCCCGCGGATGACACCGCGCTGCGCGCGGCACTGCGCGACGAACGGCTGCGCAATCCGTTCGTGCATGGCTCGGTGATGTTTCGCCGCGACGCGGTGCTCGCCGCGGGTGGCTATCGCCGTCAGTTCCGGTTCGCGCAGGATTTCGATCTCTGGCTGCGCCTCAAGGATCGCGGCCGCATCGGGAATCTGCGCGAGCCGCTCTATCGCTGGCGTCTGCGGCGTGGCGCTGTCGGAACCACGCGCTTCGTCGATCAGCTCGAATACGCGCGGCTGGCATTACGCTGCGCGCAGCATCGCGAGCGCGGCGCCGCCGAGCCTTTGATCGAGCTGCCTGAACGTCCCGCTGCCGTGCGCGGAGTGCTGGCATTACGCTCGGCGCCGCCCGAGGCGGCTTATGAGTTGAATCTGGCAAAGCTGTACCTGGCGCGGGGCAAACATACCGAAGCGCGGCGGCACGCCTTGCGCGCAATCAGGCTCGGGCCGCTGAACGTGTACTCGTGGGTGCTCGGGCTGCTGACGCTCTTGCCGCATGAAACGGCGCAGCGCATGTGGACGAGGCTCCGCAAGCTCTACCGCCGCATTCTGTGGTGGCGCAAGCCGATGAACGGCGGGGAGCCTCACTGATGTGCGGCATTGCAGGCTGGATCGGCAATCAACGAGACGGTGAGCTGTGGAGCGCCCAGCTGGCGACGTGCCTGCGTCATCGCGGGCCGGATGCGGGCGGTGTTCGCGCCTGGCCGGGCTTCACGCTCGTGCACGCGCGGCTCTCGATCATCGACCTTTCGCCGCGCGGCGCGCAGCCGATGCCGAGCGCGAACGAGCGCGTCTGGCTCGTCTTCAACGGCGAGATCTACAACCATCACGAGCTGCGGGCCGATCTCGAGGCGAAGGGATATCGCTTCCGCGGCAACAGCGACAGCGAAGTGATCCCCGCGCTCTATCAGGAGTACGGCAAAGACTTCGTGACGCGACTGCGCGGCATGTTCGCGCTGGCTCTGGTCGATCTCGATCGCAACCGCATGCTCCTCGTGCGCGACCGCTTCGGCATCAAGCCGATGTTCTACGCGGCCACGGAGGATCGCATCGCTTTCGCCAGTGAGATTCGCGCGCTGCGGCGGTTGCCGGGCGTCGACGACACGATGGATGCGCAGGCGCTCTCCGATTACGTGTCGCTGCTCTTTGTGCCGGCGCCGCAGACATTTTTCAAAGGCATCCGTTCGCTCGAGCCGGGCTGTCTGCTCGACGCGCAGCTCGGCGCCGATGGGCGCGTGTCGATGACGATCGAGCGGTGGCATCAATGGTCGATCGACGTCGACGATTCGCTCGATCTCGAAACCGCCACTGCACGCGCGGAACAACTCGTGGCGCGTGCGGTCGAACAGCAACTGGAGAGTGACGTGCCGCTCGGCAGTCTGCTCAGCGGCGGCATCGACTCGTCGTTAGTGGCGTGGGCAGCGCAGCGACGCCTGGGCGCCACGCCGCTGCACACATTCAACGTGCGCTTCTCCGATCCGGTGTACGACGAAACGTGGGCGGCGCTCGCAGTGGCGCGGCACATTCACAGCGCGCACGAAACGCTCGACATGCCGGAAGGGGAGGGGACGTGGGAGCGCGTCACCGGCCTGCTCCGGCACGCCGGGCAACCGTTCGCCGACACGTCCATGTTCGCGGTGAATTCCGTTTCGGCGCTGATGCGCAAGCACGTCACCGTCGCGCTTTCCGGCGATGGCGGCGACGAAGCGTTCGGCGGCTACGGGTTCTATCAGCAGATCGAGCAGATCGCGCGCTGGCAGCGGCTGCCGGGCTTCGTGCGCGGCGGCATCACCGCGGCGGCCACACCGCTGGCGAAGCTCGGTGTCGTCAATCGGCGGCTGCCGCAGCGCATGCGTGGGCTGTCGCAAACCGGCGCCGCTGCGATTGCGGAGCAGCTCATGTCGTGGATTCGTCCCGATGAGCATGCGGCGCTGTTGCGCGGCAACGGCGTGCTGCCGGTGCGGCGTCACTTCGAAGCGCAATGGAAGCACTCGCTGCCGCCGCACGCATCGCTGCTCGAGTCGCTCTCCGCGCACATGACGGAAGTGAACACGCGCCTCATCCTGCCGAACGACTACCTCTTCAAAGTGGACATCGCCAGCATGCACGCCAGCCTGGAAGTGCGCGTGCCGATGCTCGACGAAGAGCTCTTCGCCTTCGGCCTGACACTGCCGCATCGGCTGAAAGTGCATCGCGGCGAGAAGAAAGCGATCCTCCGGCGCGTCGCCGAGAAGGCGTTGCCACTCGACGTCGCGCGCAAACCGAAGCGCGGCTTCGAAGTGCCGGTCGATCGTTGGACGACACCTGACTTTCGCTCGCGAGCGCGCGAGGAATTGCTCTCGCCGCAAAGTCCGCTGGCGACGCTCTTCGAGCCCGCCGCCACGCGTCGCATCGTGGAAGCATTCGCCGCGGGCACCGCCTTGCCGGACGTCTCACGGCCGGGTCTGTACCAGCGTGCGATCATGTTTCTTTCATTACATGAGGTCCTCAGGGACCGCGACTGATTTCGAGGCTCATGACCGATCGTCCCACCCGAATCATCTTCATTACGAATTACCGTTCGCTGCTGCCGACGCGCCCGTACAAAAACATCTTCGTGGAGCGCGAGTTCCGCGCCATGCGCGAAGCGGGCGTCGACGTCGAGTTCTTCGACATCGGCGTGAGCCACCATCCGGTGAAGGTGTTCCGCAGCTGGCGCGCATTGAAGCGCCGCATTCGCGAGACGAACGCCGATTTGCTCCACGCGCAATACGGAACGATCGTCTCTTTCGTGACCACCACCACGCTTCACCCGAGCGTCGTCACCTATTGCGGCTCCGACCTCCTCTACGGCGCCTCCGTTCCTCCCTGGCGAATCTACCTCGGCATCTTTCTCTCCAACGTCGCCTCGGTTTTGGCGAAGGGCGCCATTTGCGTGACCGACGAGCTGCGCCGCGCGCTCTGGTGGCGCCGCCGCAACGTCGACGTCATTCCGCGTGGCGTCAACCTCCACGTCTTCAAACCAGGCTCGCGTGCCGACGCGCGGCGGAAGTTGGGATGGGATGCGCAGAAGCGCATCGTGCTGTTCATGGGTGCGCGCGATCCCGAAAATAAAGGGCAGCCGCTTGCCGAAGAGGCGATGCGCATCGTTCACGAGCAGATGCCGGACGTGGAAATGCACATCGCCCGCGAAGTTGCGCCCGACGAAGTGCCGCTCTACTACGCCGCCGCAAATGTGCTGCTGTTCCCGAGCCGCCAGGAAGGCTCGCCGAACGTGATCAAGGAAGCGCTGGCGTGCAACCTGCCGATCGTGGCGGTACCGGTTGGCGACGTCGAAGAGCGTTTGCACGGCGTGAAGCGAACCACCGTCGTGCCGCGCAATCCGCGCAGCGTGGCCGAGGCGCTCATCGAGATGCTGCGCAGCGACGAGCCGTCCGATGGCCGCGCGCACGTGGAAGCGCTTTCGATGGAAGCGACCGCCGAAAGGATCATCGCGGTTTACGAACGCGTTCTCGGCCGGCCGCTCGTGCGCACGCCTCGGGCGGAAAGCGAGCCGCAGCTTGCTGCGGTCGCCTCCTCGACGTGATGCGGCAACGTCGCCGCGATTTGGCGAGAGCGCCACGTTCTCCTATTATTGGCGGCTTCGTTCGGAGAAAACCATGACCATGAACGTCCCCTTTTTCCGGCCGCAGATCGGCCAGGCCGAGATCGATGAAGTAATGGACACGCTGAAGTCCGGCTGGCTGACCACCGGACCGAAAGTGCGGCAGTTCGAAAGCGATTTCGCCGCGTTCGTCGGCGCCAAGCACGCCATCGCGCTGAACTCCTGCACCGCCGCGCTGCACCTCGCGCTCGAAGCGCTGGAGGTGAAAGCAGGCGACGTCGTGCTCGTCCCCACCATGACCTTCGCTGCCTCCGCGGAAGTGGTCCGCTACCTCGGCGCCATTCCGCTCCTCGTCGATTGCGATCCCGCCACGTTCAACGTCGATCTCGCCGACGCCGATCGGAAAATCTCCGCGATGCGCGCGGGACGCTTCGCCGCAATCAAGGCAGACGCGCCGATCGTCGGCATCATCCCGGTCAACGTGGCTGGTCTCATGGTCGACATCCCGGCGGTGAAAGCGTTCGCCGCGCGCCACGGTCTCTGGATCGTCGAAGACGCCGCGCACTCGCTGCCGGCCAGCTACCGCGAAAACGAGAAGAGCGAGTGGGTGCGCTGCGGCGACGAAACCGCCGACGTGACCTGCTTTTCGTTCTACGCAAACAAGACCATCACTACCGGCGAAGGCGGCATGGCCACCACGTCGTCTGATGCGCTCGCCGAACGGATGCGCATCATGTCGCTGCACGGCCTCTCCCTCGACGCCTGGGCGCGCTACTCCGGCGGCAAAAGCTGGGACTACAAAATCATCGCGCCCGGCTTCAAATACAACCTCACCGACATCGGCGGCGCCCTCGGCATCCATCAGCTGAAGCGCGCCGAGGAAATGCGCGTGGGCCGCGAAGAAGTGGCGCTGCGCTATTGCGACGTGATGGGCGACATCGAAGAGCTCGAGCTGCCGGTGCGCGATCGCAACCGCATCCACTCGTGGCACCTCTTCCCGATCCGCCTCAATCTCGACAAGCTGGACATCGATCGCAACGAGTTCCTCGACCAGCTGAAATCGCGCGGCGTAGGTTGCTCCGTGCATTGGCGGCCGCTGCATCTGCATCCGTACTACCAGGAGACGTTCGGCTGGAAGGACGACGACTGCGCGGTGGCCACGGCCACCTGGCAGCGCGTCATCAGCCTGCCGATCTTCTCAGGCATGCGCGACGAAGAGATCGAGCACGTCACCGGCGTCGTCCGCGAGCTCGCCAAAGAGCACGCGCGCACGACCGCCGGAGTGAGCTCGTGACGGGTGGACGAGGGATTCCGCGGCCGGTTGAAGCGGCAGTGGCCCTCGTCGCCATCCTCGCGCTCTCTCCACTTCTCGCCGTCATCGGCGTGGCGGTGCTCGTCGCCTCCGGCTCTCCCGTTCTCTTCCGCCAGACGCGCGTCGGGCGCGGCGGCGTGCCGTTCACGATGCTGAAGTTCCGCACCATGCGCAGCGGCAAGAGCGGTCCGGGCGTGACGGCGGGCGGCGACGCACGCATCACGGCGATCGGCCGCGTGCTGCGCAAGACGAAGCTCGATGAGTTGCCGGAGCTCTGGAATGTCGTGCGCGGCGAGATGTCGATCGTCGGCCCGCGGCCCGAAGTGCCGCAGTTCGTCGACATGAGCGACACGCGCTGGCAGCGTGTGCTGGCCGCGCGTCCCGGAATCACCGATCCGACCACGGTCGGCTTGATCGATGAGGAAAAAATCCTCGCCGCAGTGCAAGGCGATCACGAAGAGTTTTATCGCCGCGAGCTGCTGCCGAAGAAACTGGCGGGCTACATCGACTATCTCGATCGCCGGAGCTGGCGCAGCGATCTGCGCGTCATCGCCGATACGCTGTCCGCCGTGCTGTCGGACCGTTCGCGCACCGCATGAAGATCTGGCTGATCAATCCGTACGGCACGTTGCCGGGTGAGGGATGGCGCGACTGGCGCTTCACCATGCTCGCGGACGCGCTGGCGAAACGCGGCCACGACGTGACGTGGTGGACCGCTGGCTACGATCACTATTCACGCCGCACGCGCACGAAAACGTGGGAAACGCGCCAGATCGACGGCTATCGCGTGAAGCTCGTGCCGACGCCGGAGTATCACCGCAACATCAGCATCGGCCGCTTCCGCTTCGAGATCCTCTTCGCCACGCGCATGCTGCGCGCTGCGCGCGCGGAAGCGCCACCGGACGTGATCGTCGGCGAGGATCCGCCGCAGACCGCCGGTCTCGCATCGATCGTTCTCGGCCGCCGCGTGAAACGTCCCGTGATCCTCGACATCATCGATCTCTGGCCGGAGGTTTACGCGGGCGCGCTGCCGTCGAAGCTGCGCTGGCTGGCGCCGGTCGTCTTCGCGCCGTTTTACTGGTTGCGCCGCTACAACTTCTCGCGCGCGACGGGCATCGTCGGCGCGTGCGAAAGCTATCTCGACGTGGCACTGCGTGCGGCTCCGAAAGCCGATCGCGCGAATACCGAGACCGTTTACTTCGGCCTCGATTCCTCCGAGCTCGCTCACGCGGAAGAAGCGCCGCTGCCCGAAAAGAAGCTTGGGCAGTTCTGGGCGGTCTACGCCGGTTCCCTCGGCGCCAATTACGACGTGAAGACGCTCATCGCTGCGGCGAAGCTCGTCGCGCCGCATGACGTGCAGGTCGTCGTCGCGGGCGACGGGCCGATGCGCGACGTCGTGCGCGACGCCGCAGGCGGCAATCTGCACTTTCTCGGCAGACTGCCCACGACGCAGCTGCCTTCGCTCTACGCGCGCGGCGACGTGGGGCTCGTGCCGTACGCCGGCTGGTCCACCGTGGCCATGCCGGTCAAATCATTCGACTATCTCGCCGCCGGTCTGCCGATGATCAGCTCACTCGGACGCGAGCTGCGCGCGCTGATGGAACGCGAAGGCTTCGGTATGAGCTATCGCGGCGGCGATGCGCAATCACTCGCCGACGCCATTCTCACGCTCGCACGCGATCGCACACGGCGCGATGCCATGGCCGCGAATGCACGACGCCTGTCGCAACTGTTCGAGCGTTCCGTCCAGTACGCGCGGTTCGTCGATTTGATCGAAAGGATCGGCGCGCGACAGGGGAGCCGCTGACACACGATGGCCCGCATTGTCATTCTCACGAACGGTAATTACTTCGCCACGCGCGTCGTGGAGCCGCTCATTGCACAACGACCCAACGAGATCGCAGCGATCCTGCGCATCAGCGGCGATTACAAAGGACGCACAGGCTTTCAATCGGCAGCCTGGCTGATCCGCGTAACTACGTTGCCGTACTTCATCTACAAGGTCATCAGCGTCCTGCTCTTCTCCTTCGCGCGGAAGATCTGGCGCGGCGCGCCCTTCGTGATCGCCGACGTGGCGAAGCAGTACGGAATCCCGCTGCTCGATTTCGCTTCCATTCGTTCGGAAGAGGCGATTCGCGCAGTCGAAGAGGCGAGACCCGATCTCATCGTGTCCGCCGCCTGTCCGCAGCTCATTCCGAAGCGCGTGCTCGAATCGGCGCGTTTCGGCGGCATCAACACGCACGGTTCGCTTCTGCCGCGCACCGCCGGCCTCGCGCCGTACTACTGGGTATTGGTGGACGGCGACGCGGAGACCGGCACGACCATTCACTACATGACCAGCAAATTCGACGACGGCAACATTCTGGCCGTCGCGCACGTACCGCTCGCGGCGCGCGATTCCGCGTTCAACGTCTTCCGGAAAATCGCCGCCGCGACGGGCGAAATTCTGCCGGAGGCGGTCGCACTTGCACTTGCGGGGGAGCCGGGCCGGCCGATGCCGAAAGAAGGTCACACGTACCGTTCGCATCCCGACTGGAAGTCGTACCGAACGTTGCGGCGCGGAGGGCACCGGCTGGCGCGCATCAGCGAGCTCTGGAGCGCGGTCCGCGACACGGTCAGAGCGCGTGCCGAGTGATATTCTCTCGCCCCTTTTGACCGCATGAATCGTGACGGATACTTATCGCGCGAGCCGGCCTTGCAGCGGCTCTTCGAGGCGGCATTTCACAGGCCGCTCGCGGCCGGCGTGCTGCCGTGGCGCTATGCGCAAAATCCGGTCGGCGATGTTCAGGTGGAGCTGCTCGAAGACGGCGGCGAAATCCTCGCGCACTACGGCAGCAGCGGAGTCGAATTCCGACGCGGCGAGGAACGCCTTCTCGGCGGTCTCGTCGGCGCGGCAATGACGCATCCTTCGCTGCAGGGCAAAGGGGTGTTTCAGAAGCTCGGCCGGCGGCACGAAGAAGCGGCGCGCGCGGCGGGCTACGATTTTCTCTTCGCATTCCCGCATCCCAACCGCCATACCGACGCAATCTTCGTCTGGAAGCTTGGCTGGGAAGCGGTGAACGATCTGCCGACACAGTATTTCGATCTGCAGAACGCGCAGCCGCGCGAGGTGACCATCGAATTCGACGATGCGTTCAGTCGCTTCAATTACGACGAAGCGATCGACCGCGACGGTCTGTTCGCTGCGGCGCGCACGACGTCGTATCTGCAGTGGCGCTATCGCGACAATCCCACCAATCACTACCGCAACGTCGTCATGTCGGATGCCGACGGCTTGCGCGCTTACGCAATCGTGAAGTTCTACGCGCCCGGCGGTGTCTCGTACGCCGACGTCGTCGATCACTACGCCGAAAACGAAGAGACGATCCCTCAGCTCTTCGAGCACGTGCTCGAATTCTGTCGCGCCGAGGGTTGCCGCGGCGTGAATGTGTGGACGGTGCGGCACCATCCCGTTCGTCACGTGCTGGCGCGTCTCGGCTTCACCGTGCAATTACCCGTCACGTACGTGAGCTTCCGCCCGCTCACGCCCGCGGGAGAGACGCTGCGCCAATTCGCCAATTGGTGGCTGACCATGGGCGATTCGGACGTTTATTGAAGGAGCGTATGAAAGACGTTCTGTTTGTCGCGCCACATTCGGATGACGAGAGTCTCGGCTGCGGCGGAACGATTCTCCGCCACCGTGACGCCGGCGACCGCATTCATTGGCTGCTCGTCACGGTCTCGCATGTCGATTACGGCTTTTCCGCGGAACGGATCGCAGAACGCGAAAAGGAGATCGACCGCGTTGCCGCACACTTCCGTTTCGACACAACGACGCGCCTCAACTTCCCGGCCACAATGATCGATTCGATGCCGCTGGGACAGCTCGTGGCCGCGGTCTCGAAAGTGTTCCGCCAGATCAATCCGAATGTCGTCTATCTGCCGTACCGCGGCGACGTTCATTCCGACCACACCGTCACGTTCGATGCGGTGGCGGCGTGCACCAAATGGTTTCGCTATCCGAGCGTGGAACGCGTGCTTTGTTACGAAGCGATCTCGGAGACGGAGTTCGGGATCAATCCTGACATCAACGGCTTCCGGCCGAACGTCTTCGTCGACATCTCAGCGCATCTCGAAACCAAGATGATGATTCTGCGCGAGTACCGCGGTGAGCTCGGTGAGTTTCCCTTTCCGCGCAGCGAACAGGCCGTGCGTGCGCTCGCGGCGTATCGCGGAGCGACGGCGGGCGTCGCGGCGGCCGAAGCGTTCATGCTGCTGCGGGAACGAATGTAGGAGAGATGTGGATATCTTTGTGAGCGGACAGGACTACGTCGGATGGGCGCTCGACGTACAACGAAAGTACCTCATCGACGGCATTCACCGCCTCGGCCACCGCGTAGTGAAGAACCCATTTTTCGCGGACGCCGTGATCAGCGTCCATTGGCTGCCGCTGACGAACTGGCGCTACACATTTTTTCGCTGGAAGCGCGTCGCTACGCTGGCAACGAACTACATCAACCTCTCCGATCCGGAGTATCCCTATCGCGCACAATTCGAAGCGGTGAACGCGCGGACCGTCGCGTGGATCGCGCCGAGCCGCCGCCAGCTCGAAGAGTTCGAGCGTCACGGCGTGCGCGCGTTCTATCAGCCGTTTTACGTCGAAGAGTTCTTCTTCCGGCCGCAGACGAAAACGCGCCGCGAATTGTGCGAGGCGTTTGGGATCGACTACGCACGCGTGGAAGGCCGCGTCGTCATCGGCTCGATCCAGCGCGACACGGAGGGGCACGACCTCAGCGTCGGCAAGTGGAGCAAAGGGCCGCATCTCATTGTCGAGCTTCTGCGCTCGCTGCCGGACAAAGAAAAGTACGTGCTGCTGCTGGCAGGGCCGCGGCGGCACTGGATCCTGCAGCAGTGCCGCGAGCACGGCATCCCGTACGTTTATGCCGGCAACGAGCCGGCGCCCGGCGAGGATGACATCGCGAGCAATCTCCTGCCGGCGGAGCAGATGCCGGATCTCTACTCGCTCACCGATCTCTATCTCGTGACGTCGCCGCACGAAGGCGGGCCGAAGTCGATTCTGGAAGCGACGCTCATGCGCACGCTCATCCTCAGCACGGACGTCGGCCTCGTGCGCGATTTTCTGGAGCCGGACTGCGTGTTCGCAAACATGGAAGAATACAAAGCGGGCCTGCGGAGATTCGTCGACGAATTTCCGACCGGCCGCTTCCGCGGCATCGCGGACAAACAATACGAGACGGCGCACTGCATCCTGAACGAACGCAACATGGATGCGCTGCTGCAGTCGATCATCGAAGGAATCTGCAATGGCTGATTGGAAGAATCGGAAAGTGCTCGTGACCGGCGCGGGCGGCTTCATCGGCAGTCACCTCACCGAGCGGCTGCTGGAGCTCGGCGCGGACGTCACTGCCTTTCTCCGTTACAACTCGCGTCACGACGACGGTTTTCTGCGCGTGCTCGACCCGAAGCTCACCGCGCATCTGACCAAGTTTTACGGCGAGCTGCGCGAGCTCGACACCGTGCAGCGCGCGATGAAAGGCATCGAGGTCGTCTTCAATCTGGCGGCGCTGCCGGGCATCCCGTACTCGTATCTGCATCCGAATGAAACGATCGAGACGAACGTCATCGGCACGCTCAACGCGCTGACCGCCGCGCGCGCGGAGAACGTTTCGCGCTTCGTGCAGACGTCGACCAGCGAGGTGTACGGCTCCGCGCTGTACGTGCCGATCGACGAAGCGCATCCGAAGCAGCCGCAGTCGCCGTATTCGGCGAGCAAGATCTCGTCGGACGCGATCGCGCTCAGCTACTACTACTCATTCAATTTGCCGGTGGCCATCATCAGGCCGTTCAACACGTATGGTCCGCGCCAGAGCGGCCGCGCCGTCATCCCCACAATCATCACGCAGGCGCTGACGATGGACGAGATCAAGCTCGGCAACCTCGATACCACGCGCGATCTGACGTTCGTCAAAGACACGGTGGAAGGATTCGTCCGCGTCGCCGAATCCGACGCGGCCGTGGGGCAGGAGATCAACGTCGGCTGCGGCTTCGAGATCAGAATCGGCGATCTCGCCAAGAAGATCATCGAGCTCACCGGCCGCGACGTGAAGCTCTCGATCGATCAGGAGCGCGTCCGTCCCACGAAGAGCGAAGTACAGCGTCTCTTCTGCGCCAATCAGAAAGCGAAGGAACTGCTGGGTTGGGAGCCGCAGTACGATCTCGACGCCGGCTTGCGCGCGACCATGGAGTGGTTTCACGATCCCGATCATCTGCGCTACTACGACCCGGCGCGGTACACCGTCTGATGAAAGCCGTCATTCTCACAGGAGGCCTGGGCACACGCCTGCGGCCTCTCACGTTCTCGATCCCCAAGCCGCTCGCGCCGATCGGCGAGAAAGCCATTCTGCAGCTGCTGCTCGAACGGCTGGCCAAACAGGGGATTACCGATGCGATTCTCTGCACCGGCTATTTCTCGGAATTGATCCGCGCGTTCTGTGGCGACGGCTCACGTTTCGGCCTGAACTGCACCTACGTCCACGAAGCCAAGCCCCTCGGCACCGCCGGCCCGATCAGCCTTCTGCGCGATCGTCTGCCGGAAGGCGAAGACTTTCTCGTCATCAACGGCGACGTCGTGACCAAGCTCGATTTCGCGGCGATGGTGGCGTCACACCGCGCGAGCGGGAAGCCACTCACGGTCGGCTATACGGAGCACGTCTACACCTCGCCGTTCGGTGTGTTGGATGTGGAAGGCGATCATCTGGTCGGCATTCGCGAAAAGCCGGTCATCAAATTTCCGATCAGCTGCGGCATCTATGCAGTTTCAGGCCGCGCCGTCTCGCTCGTGCCGGACGATGTCTACTTCACGATGCCCGATCTCATGCGCGCGTGCATGGACCGCGGTGAAGAAGTGGGCGTTTATTACATCCGCGAGTATTGGCACGGCGTGGAGAGTCTCGCCGACCTCGAAGCGGCAGCGCAGCGGCTCAGCGACGATCCGGCCACGTAGCCGCTACGACTTTCGCGCGACGACGTACGAACGGTTCGACGGCGGCGTGATGACGCGCTTCGTGTAGCCGTGCTTCGCGGCGATTTCGTCGACGGCCTGCACGACGCCGGGGAACGCCACTTTGTTGTAATCGTCGAAAACGATGATGTCGCCGGCGAGCTGCTTGTGGCGGATCGCTTCGAACTCGAACATCACGTATTCGTACGTGTGCACCGCGTCGAAGAACGCGAAGTGAACGCGTGGGATGGAGACCTTCGGCAGCTCGAGCTTCGTGTCGCCAGAGTGGAAGACGATATAGCGCTCAACAAGATCCGAGTAGCCCTTGAGCAGCTGCGCGCGCGTCTGCTTTCCTTCAAAGTCGGCGATGCAGTTCCAGTACGTCGGTACTTC
>DASSMK010000229.1:0-7040 GCA_035688915.1 Thermoanaerobaculia bacterium | reverse complement strand
CGGCGGGGCAAGCCCCGCCGCTCCAACGTTCAGCGCGAGAGGCGGGCGTCTACGACCGACAGGCGGATGCCGGCGTAGCGATCGGGCTCGACGTGGCCGAGAAGATCGACGGTGCCTTTCACGACCTCGCTGCCGAGTTCCTTCACGCTCGGCCAGAGCACCGCGATGCCGCGGCCGGTGGCGTCTTCGAGGGAGAGCTCGCAGCAATCCTCACCGAAGGCGCGCGTGCCGGTGACCTGCACGCGCTCGATCAAAAAGACGGGCTGCGTGTTGCCGGCGCCGAACGGCTGGAGCATCTCGTGTGCGGCGAGGAACTCCGCGTCGAGCTCGCCGAGGGTGAGGGTGCCGTCGACCTGCGCATTGCGACGGAAGAGATCGTCGTCGAGCTCGGCGAATTGCGCGGTGAGGCGCGTGCGCAGTTCGTCGAGATTACGCAGCGGCAGCGAGAAGCCGCAGGCGAATTCGTGGCCGCCGAAATGGGTGAAGAGATCGGCGCAGCGGTCGAGCTGTTCGTGCAGGTTGATGGTGGGGATGCTGCGAGCGGAGCCGACGCAGTGCTCCCCTTCGATGGTCATGACGAGCGTGGGACGGTAGTGGCGTTGCGCGATGCGACCGGCGGCGAGGCCGAGGACGCCGCGATGCCACGCGTCACCGGCCAGGACAAGCACGCGCTCGCCACCCGCGACCTGCTGCATGGCTGCCTCGCGTACCTGCTGCTCGATCTGCTGCCGCTCGGCGTTCATCCGATCGAGCTCCGCGCACATCTCCCACGCCGCTTCTTCACTCGCGGCGGCGAACAACTCGATGGCGGTATTCGCGGAAGCGAGGCGTCCGGCGGCGTTGATGCGCGGGCCGATTTTGAAGCCGACATCTACGGCTCGTAGAGGACGGCCGGAAAGGCCGAGACGCTTCAACAGCGCGCGCAGGCCGGGATTGCGCGCGTCCGCGAGACCGGCCAGACCGAGCCAGGCGATGGTGCGGTTCTCCCCCACCAGCGGCGCCACGTCGGCGATGGTGCCGATGGCGGCGATCTTGAGCAGCGAGTCGATGGAGATTTTCCGCTCGTGGCGGCGGATCAATTCGCAACAGAGTTTGAACGCGACACCGACGCCCGCCAGCTCCTTGAATGGATAGTCGCAGCCGGGCTGCTTCGGATTCAGCACCGCCGCGGCGTCGGGCAAGGTGCCGGGCGGCAGATGGTGGTCCGTGATGATGACGTCGATGCCGCGTTCGATGGCGCGACGCACCGGCTCCACGCTCGTGATGCCGCAATCCACAGTAATGACGAGCTTCACATTGCGCTCCGCCAGCACGCGATCGAGCACTTCCATCTTCAAGCCGTAGCCGTCGACGAGGCGGTGCGGCACGACGAACCCGGCGTCGGCGCCGAGCGAGCGAAGCACAGTTTGCAGCATGACGATGGAGGTCACGCCGTCGACGTCGTAGTCGCCGTAGATGAGGATGGTCTCACCGTCGCGAATGGCGCGCGCGATGCGCTCACACGCGTGCGCGATGCCGTGAATGCCGGCCGGATCGTGCAGATCACCGAGCACCGGCGCGACGAAGCGACGGTATTCCTCCGCCGATTCCACACCGCGTCGCGACAACAAACCACGCAGCGCGACATGCGCGATCGGAATGCGCGGATTGTCCGGAGGCGGAGGGAGCAGGGTCCAGGTGTCGTGGATCAATGGGTAAGGGTAGCGCGGGTGGGGGTGTCTACGCTGGGTGGAGGGTTTTTAGGCTCAGAGGCTCATAGGCTCATAGGCTCAAAGTAGCGCGTGATTGCCGAGAGCGGCGAGCAGGGAGTTCCAGCACATGCGAGTGTGGCGTGGTGCGCGCAGTTCGCGCCGCGCGTGCTGCTCTGAGCCTTTGAGCCTGTGAGCCTTTGAGCCTCGTCCTCTACGCGCGCTCGAACACACCCATCTTCCGAAACTTCTTATACCGCTCCTCCGGCAGCAGCGATTGCTTCGTCTTCTGCAAATCGCGCAGGGAGCGTTCGAGGACGGGGGCGAGGAGCTCGGCGGCCAGGGCGGGATCGGCGTGGGCGCCGCCCGAGGGCTCGGGGACGATCTCGTCGATGATGGCGAACTTCTTCAGGTCCGTGGCCGTGATGCGCATGGCCGCGGCGGCGTCGGGAGCGGCGGCCGGGTTTTTCCAAAGGATCGCCGCGCAGCCTTCCGGGCTGATCACGGAGTAGACGGCGTGCTCGAGCATGAGGACGCGATCGCCGACTCCCAATGCGAGCGCGCCGCCGCTACCGCCTTCGCCGATCACGGTGACGATCACCGGCACTTCCAGCGCCGCCATTTCGCGCAGATTCACCGCGATCGCTTCGGCCTGACCGCGCTCTTCGGCGCCGAGTCCGGGATAGGCGCCCTGCGTGTCGATGAAGCAGAAGATCGGCAGCTTGAACTTTTCGGCGAGCTTCATCACGCGCAGCGCTTTGCGGAAGCCTTCCGGGCGCGGCTGGCCGAAGTTGCGGTAGATCTTTTCCTTGGTGTTGCGCCCCTTCTGGTGGCCGATGACGCAGCAGGCCGTTCCTTTGAAGCGCGCGAAGCCGGCCACGATGGCGGGATCGTCGGAGAACTTGCGGTCGCCGTGGATCTCGGTCCACTCCTCGAAGAGGAAGTTGATGAAGTCGAGCGTGTACGGACGCTGCGGATGCCGCGCGACGAGCGTCTTCTGCCACGGCGAGAGGTTCGAGTAAATTTCGTCCGAGACTTTGGTAAGCTTCTGGCGGAGCTCGGCGATCTCGGCTTCCCGCGCGGGCTCTGCCTCCATCGCTGAGAGCTCCTCGATTTGACGCCGGATACTGAGAATCGGCTCTTCGAACTGCGTCGGGTCGGCGCTCATGGCGCGTGACCCTAACAAAGAAAGATGCATGCTGGCAACTGAACCGACGACAACCGACTCTCCCCTGCTCGAAACGTGGTCGCAGAACGAGCGCATGCGCCACGTGCCGGCCGCGGCGTGGATCATCCAGAAGCTCGATGGCGATCTCCGCCGCCGCATCGAGACGCTCTGGCGCCCGTACACTTCGCTTTCTCACGAAGACGAACGCCACGCGCCACTCGAACAAGACTTCCGCGCGCTATGCAAAGCGCTCGATCACCTGGCGGACGTCGCCCGCCGCCCCCGCGGACAATCCCACCACCCTCCCCACGACCTCGGCCAACGCATCACCTGGGCGATCAACCACGCCGTCTCGAATCTGCAAGCGATGGACGCCGACCTCTACGGCCGCCGCCTCCCCTTCCAAACGTTCGAACGCTCGAACGGCGAGCCGCTCTACGGCGCCCTCCTGACCGTGATCGAACGCGTGCACCGCATCACCGAACAGGTGCGCGCAATCGACCGCGGCATCGACGAGCAGTTGTATGAGGGGCTGGTGCAGTTGGTGGAACCGCTGCGGAGTGAGCCGATCGCGTAAGAGCATTGGAGCGGCGGGCGCCCTCGCCCACCGGGGTTTGTGGCGGTTTTTGCGCGATACGTCGGCGGGCGAGGCGCCCGCCGCTCCAACGGATCCCTACAAAATGTTGATCGGATCCACATCGATCGCCACTTCCACGCCCTTCCACTTCCGCGGCAGCATCACCGCTTCCACCGCACGGCGTAGCGCGATGCGGTGCGGCGAGCGCAGCAGGATCTGGTAGCGCCAGACGCCTTTGATGCGCGCCAGCGGCGCCGGCGCCGGTCCCTGGATGCGCGTCCCGGCCAGCGGCTGGATCGCTTCTTCGAGCATCCGTCCGCAGTCCAGCGCGGCGCGGTCGACATCGGTCAGCACTTCGCCGCGAAACAGGATGGCGATCATCGACGTCACCGGCGGATAGTGAAAGGTCTTGCGGAACTGAATCTCCGCTTCGTAGAACGCTTCGTAGTCGTGATGCAGCGCGTGCTGGATGGCGTAGTGCGTCGGGAAAGCGGTCTGGATCAGCACCTTGCCGCGCAGCTCACCGCGTCCGGAGCGTCCCGCCACTTGCGTCAGGAGATAGAACGTTTTCTCCGCCGCGCGGAAGTCGGGATAGCCAAGGATGGAGTCGGCGTTGAGGACGGCGGTGAGTGTGACTTTCGGGAAGTGATGCCCTTTGCTCAGCATCTGGGTGCCGATCAGCGCGCGCGTGTCGCCGCGCCGGAAACGATCGAGGATTGCCACGAGCGATCCCTTGCGCCGCGTCGAATCGCGATCGAGCACTTCGACCGGAACGTCCGGAAAATCGCGGCGAAACCGCTCTTCCACTTTCTCCGTGCCGAAGCCGATCGGCTGCAGCACTTCGCCGCGGCAGAGCGGACAGTTCTTCGGGACCGGATAGCGCAGGCCGCAGTAGTGACAGATGAGCAGGCCTTCGCGGCGGTGCACGGTCATGGTCACGCTGCAGTCACGGCAGCGGAACTCGTGACCACATTCGCGGCAGAGCAAGTAGGGCGCGTAGCCGCGTCGATTGATGAGGATGATGACCTGCTCGCGCGCATCGAACGTCTCGCGCAGCACGGTCTTCATCGGCGCGCTGAAGATGATGAAGCCCTTGTCTTCCTTCTCCGCGCGCTCCTTTTTCAAGTCAATGATTTCCACGTCGGGTAGCGGGCGCTCTTCGACGCGGCTGAGCATCTGCAGCAGCGTGTACTTGCCGCGCGCGGCGTTCTCGCGCGTCTCCAGCGACGGCGTCGCCGATCCGAGAATGACCGGGATCTTGCGCAGCTGCGCGCGGACGACGGCCAGATCGCGCGCGTTGTAGCGCGGTGTCTCTTCCTGCTTGTATGCGCCGTCGCCTTCTTCGTCGACGACGAGAAGCCCGAGGCGCTGGAACGGCGTAAAGAGCGCGGAGCGGGGGCCGATGGCGACGTCCACTTCGCCGCGCCGCGCGCGCGACCACTGGTCGTACCGTTCGCTCGCGGAAAGATTGCTGTGCAGGATGGCGATGCGCTCGCCGAACCGTTCCTTCAGTCGCGCGGCGAAGACGGGCGTGAGCGAGATTTCCGGCACGAGCAGAATGGCCTGCTCTCCCCGCTTCACCACCTCCCGCATCAACTCGATATACACCTCGGTCTTCCCGCTTCCGGTAACGCCTTCGAGCAGAAACGGCGCGAACGTGCCGAGCGTCGCGCGCACTGCTGCGATGGCCGCGCGCTGTTCGGCGGAGTAACGGATCTCGCCGAGCGATGCGGTATCAAGTCCGGCGAGAAACGCGTCGAGCGTGTGACGGCGCGCGCGGCGCTCGATGCGGACGACCCCTTTCTTCACGAGCGCGCTCAGAACCGCAGCGCTCACGCCGGCGCGTTCGAGGGCGCCGACCGAGGCTTCGTTGCCGCGCGCTTGCAGCAGGTCGACGGCGGTTTGCTGCTTCGGCGTCAGCGCGTCGGCCACCGCATCCAGCACCGCGAAGCGGTCGTACCGCACGCCAACGGTGTCTTTGAAGCGGTCGCGCACGGCGATGATGCCGGCATCGCGTAAACGTTCGATCGCGGAGCGCGAGACCTTCATCTCTTCGAACAGCGTCGCGAGCGGCAGCGGACGGCGATGCAGTTCGGCGAGCAGCGTGAGATCGTTTTCGAGAATGCGTTTCTGCGCGAGCGCTTCGTCGACTTCATCCTGCGTCGCGAGCAACGCCGCTTCGCGTTTGCCGCGCGAGGCCATGTTCGCCGGCAGCGCCACGCGCAGCATCTCGCCGATCGGCGCAATGTAGTACTCCGCGGCCCAGCGGCAAAGCTCGAGGATCTCGGGGATCAGCGCCGGCTCGTCTTCATCGAGCAGCGTGCGGATCGCTTTCAGCTTTACCGATTCCGCAGGCGGCTCATCGCGCAACGCCACGACGAAGCCGGTGGTGGTCTTCGGACCGAGCGGCACCTCCACGCGCGAGCCGAGGCGGACGCCGTCGCGGAGAGGCTCGGGGATCGCGTAGGTGAGCGTCCCGTGCATCGCGACCGGAACCGCGATCTCGGCGAATTGGGAGATGCCGGAAGGCATGAGCGGCCGGAGGATAACCTACCGGCGCGCGCGCACTACGGCCGCAAGAATCGCGAGCGCGACGAGCGCGTAGGCGGCGAGCTCGCCAACGCCGAGGCGATGGCGCGCGCGCGAAGGCAGCAGCATCTCGAAGACGCTGAGGTCCTGGCTCTCCGGAATCGTGACCACGACCGCAGCGACGATCTTGCCGCTGCCGTTGACACCGCGAATGCGCAGCAACGCGGCGCCGGCGGGCGCGTTTGGAAACTCGTGCTGCACGTCGAACGCACGCTGCTCGCGGCCGGAGAGCAGCCAGCGCTTCTGGCCGTGCTCCTGGCCGTGCGCGTCGACGACCGTGACAGTGAAGTAGAGCGGCAGGCCAGTCGTCTCCACGACGTAGAGCCGCGCCTCGCCGCTGCCGACGCCCTGCACAGCCGTCGATTCTCCGGAGCCGATCGCGTATTGCGATGGAATGGCGCGCAGCGTCATGGCGTGTTTGCGCGACGTATCCCCCGCCACGCTGCTCGTGATCCGCGCCTCGGCCGCCACGTCGCGCGAGGCCACGACATGCAGCGCGCCGAGGCCTTCGGGCGCGCCGATGATGTTCGAGGCGACGGGGAGCGCGGCCACGCCGTGCGCGCTGATCGACAGCGACAACGCGTGCGGCGACGGATTGGCCTGCTCGCCGCGGAGGAACGAGACGGTCACGTCCGCGCGGTGATTCGTCGCATTCGACAGCCACAGCGTCGTGTCGAACGTGCGCGTCGCGCCGGTGGTGCGGCCGGCGACGACGACGAAGCCATCGCGCGTCGCATCAGCGGCGGCAAGCGGAAACGCGATCGTCAGCAGAAGCAAAAGGACCGGGACGCGGGAAGTCATCGACCGCACGCAAGCGTACAATGCTCGCGCCTTCGGCGGAATGTCTCTCGTCCTTTACCTGCTGGTTGCGGTGGTCGTTCTGCGGCTGGTGCGCCGGAGGGTTTCGTTCACGCGCGCGGCAGCGATCGCGCTGGTTCTGCTCCCCTTCTGCCTCACCGGCCGGGCTGCGTTCACCGGCGGCGTGTACGGGCCGATCGACCTTGCGTACATCGCCGAG
>DASSMK010000228.1:0-20351 GCA_035688915.1 Thermoanaerobaculia bacterium | reverse complement strand
GGATGACGGAGCTGGCCCACCCGATCGCTTCAGTCATGGCTTGATTGAAGAACTGAGAATGATGAATTGAGAATTGAAGACGACGCCCGTGCGGCTTGCGCTCCAATTCTCAATTCTCAATTCTCAATTCTCAATTTCAGTTCGACAGGTAGGGCGCTCGGGCCATCTGCGTCCGCACCGTACTCTCCGACGGCGGGCAAGGCAGCGGATCCTCGGGTGCCGGAACGACCAGCGCGCATTCGCGAACGAGCTCGCCGAGCGTATCGAGCTCCAGCGGCTTGTTGAGGATCGCGGAGGCCAGCTCCGGATCCACCGGCTTGTCGTTTTTCGGATCGCGCACGAGGAGAACGAACGACGTCGCCTGCGGGCGCTCGTCGTGGAACGAATTCAAAAACTCCAGCGCTTCACCATCGGGCAAATCCATGTCGACGATGATCAGCGCGTAATCGCAGCTCAGTACTTTTTCCAATGCTTCCGGACCGGAGATGGCTGTGTCGACGCCAAGCGGTTGATGCCGGAGAACCGTGAAGAGCATCACCCGCAGAACGTCGTGACTTTCGACGATCAGAACTCTCGGGTCATCTTTCATACTTTGTACGTCCCTTCTTCACCGGAATAAATCTCAAGGAACGTGCCATTCCGGCGGGCCATCAATTCGGTTTCGGAGTGCGTTTGGGCATGCCGTCTGTGCCGGCGGGAGGGCAGTCGGGCGGCTGCGTCGCGGCATCGCGGGAAGCGAGCGCGCCGCTGACGGCGTCGAGCAGCAGCGAGATGTCGAACGGCTTGCGCACCAGCGCGGAAACGAGCCGCGATTCGGGCCGCGGCTCCAGCCCTGCGGTCAGCACGATCACGATCGGTTGCGTGTCGAATGAGATCGCGTCGAGCTGCGTCAGGAAGTCATAGCCGTTCATGCGCGGCATCATCAGATCGAGCAGGATCAGCGAGTAACTGCAGAGGCGGCAGTGCTCGAGCGCCTCCACTCCGTTGCGCGCGCTGTCCACGACGAGTCCGCGGCGGCCGAGCACCGTCGAAAGCAGTGTTCGAATGGCGTCGTCGTCGTCGACGACCAGAATCCGTTTCTTCTCGGTCATGCTCCCGTTGCCGCCTGCCCAGCGATTTGTGCAGCAAGGGATTCAGCCCCGCCGCTGGCTAGTGCAGTGCAAATAACGAGCACTCAGCCGTTTAGGGAAATGACTACTTAATTATTCGGGAGATTGCGCGAAATTCTTCGGTGCCCGAGACCACCACCAGCTCGAAGAGCGCCATCTCGGTGGAGCTGAGCTTCGCGCCGTCGCTCACCATGCGGCGCAGCGCGATCTCCTTGTTCTCGGCGGTACGCGAAGAAACGGCGTCGGCGATGATCGTCACTTCGTAGCCGGCCACGAGGAGATCCTTCACGGTCTGGTAGACGCAGACGTGCGTCTCGATGCCCGCGACGAGCACCTGCTTCCGCTCCAGCGCTTCCAGCTGCGCCACGAACGCGTCGCAACCTTGCGCAGAGAAGCATGATTTTTCGATCGGGCGATAGCCGTGCGTTTCCTCCAGCGTGCGGCGCAGCGGCTCGATCGTCGCGCCGAGCCCTTTCACGTACTGCTCGGTGACGATGGCCGGGACGTTCACGACGCGCGTGCCGCGCAGCAGCCGGTCGATGTTCTGCGCGACATGCTTATCGTCGTGAATGACCGGCATCAGTTTCTCCTGCACGTCGATGACGAGGAGCACGGCGCGAGTGCGATCGAGGCGCGGCATGACGCGCGATCATACGCGCACGCTGCGCTCACACCACGCGGTGCAGCGGCGCGAGACCGCGCAGGAAGCGCGCAACATCCGTCGCCGCGGAGCGCGCCATAGCGTTGCGCGCTTCTTCCGTTGCCGAGGCGATGTGCGGCGCCAGCACCACGTTCTTCATCGCGAGCAGCCGCGCATTCACTTCCGGCTCGCGCTCGTACACATCCAGCGCCGCGCCGCGCAGCTGACCGCTTTCCAGCGCATCGCACAACGCTTCTTCGTCCACGAGCGGACCGCGCGATGTGTTGATGACGTACGCGCCGCGCTTCATCTTCGCCAGCGCCGCCGGGTCGAGGATGTGATGCGTTTCGCGCGTGAGCGGCGCGTGCACCGAGACGATGTCGCTCGTCGCCAGCAGCTCATCGAGCGGATCGCCGCGCCGCACGCCGAGGATCTCCATGCCGAACGCCCGCGCGCGCTCCGCGACAGCGCTTCCGATGCGACCCATGCCGAGAATGCCGAGACGCTTGCCCTGCAGCGAGCTGCCGAGAAACGCGAGCGGATCCCATTCGCATCGAGCTGTCGCGCGCACCTCGCCGTCGCCTTCCACGATCCGTCGCGTCACCGCCAAAATCAGCGCCATCGTGAAATCCGCCGTCGCCTCGGTCAGCACGCCCGGCGTGTTCGTCACGATGACGCCGAGCTCGCGCGCCGCGTCGAGATCGACGTTGTTGTAGCCCACCGCGAAGTTCGCGACCATGCGCAGATTCGGATTCGAGGCGAGCACGTTGCGCGTGATCGGATCGGAGAGCAGCGTGATCGCCGCGTCGGCTTCGGCGAGGATGGTGATGACGTCATCCTCGCTGCGCGCGGATTCGGTCGGATGCTCGATCACATCGAACTCGCCGGCCAGCAGCTCGCGCGCGACGCTCGGAAAGGCGGCGGTGAGCACAACGGTGTGTTTCATCGCTTGTCGCGGCTGAGGATCCAGCCGAGGAGGAAGATGAAGCCGCCGATGGCGAGGAGGCGGACTTCGGTGCGGAGGTCGTCGCGCACCAGGCCGTACATCAGACCGATCGGCAACACGATCATGCCGGCCACTTGCAGCCAGCGCCCGAGGAGCGCGGTCATTGCGGAGTGCTCACTGTTTCGCCGCGAGTGCGAGCAGATCGTCTTCGAACACGGCCACCGGCCGCTCCACGATCCGCCCCAGCTCGCGATTGCCGCGGTAGTAGATGAACGTCGACAGCTTCTGGATCGATTTGCCGCGCACGAGATTTTCGGGCTTCGCTTTCGAGCGGTCGAGCGCAAAGTACGTGACCGGCAGATCGACGCCGTACTGCATCTTCAGATCGTCCACCACGCGCAGAAACTTCGGCACTTCGCGTGCGCTGTCGGGACACCAGGTGCCCATGTACACCTCCACGCGATCGCCCGGCTTCACGTACGTTTTCATCATCTCCACGACGGACGCATCGGGCGCGTAGCTGCTCTTGCGCGCGCCGTACTCCGGCACGACCTGCAGGATTTTCTCCGCAGTCATCGGTCCGACCTGCAGCGGAAACGGCGTCGCTGCGGCGCCGCTCGTATCAGGCATCGCGCCGCCGACGGGCGGATGCTCGTCGATCGTGATCGTCTCCACGCGGTCGCCGCGCTCCACCTGATCGACGACGCCGTTCATCCCTTCATACACGCGCGCGAAAATCGTGTAGCCGCCGTCGAGATGCGGCTGCGGCGAGTAGGTGATGAAGAACTGCGAGCCGCCGGTGTCGGGGCCGGAGAGCGCCATGCCCACCGCGCCGCGCGTGTACTTTTGCAGATTGATCTCGTCGCGAATCGCGTAGCCCGGGCCGCCGTTCATGTCGTTGCGCGGGTCGCCGCCCTGCACCACAAAGTTCGGCACGACGCGCATGAACGACGAGTTGTCGAAATACTTTTTCTTCGCGAGCTGCGCGAAGTTCCACGTCGTCATCGGCGCGTCCTGCGTCAGCAGCGCCAGCTCGATGATGCCGCGTGTCATGTGAATCGTGGCGGTGTGCGGCTGCCGCGACCAGCGCACGATTTCCGCGTATTCGCCGGGCGTGCGCGTGATCGGCAGCGGCGTGTACTGCGGGCGCGAAAGGCCGCGCTTCGATTCGAGCAACTCCGCCGCGACCTGACGCACGACCGGATCTTTGTCGCTGATGAGCGAGCGGAGGAACGGCACCGGACGCGGATCGTCGAAGTCGGCAATCGCGCGGATCGCCGCGATGCGCGCGTCGTTCTGTTCCGCGGACCGTTCCTTCTGCTCGACCTCGAGCAGGCGGCGGATGATCGTGTCGTCATTGTCGACGGTCGCGGAGCCGTAACGCTCCACCGCACTGGCGCGCACGATCACGTCAGGATCGGACAGCGCTTTGCGCACCGCGTCGATGTAGCTGTCGACCAGCCGGTCCTGCAGCGCGCCGAACGCCGCCGCGCGCACGGTCGGATTCGGATCGTCGAAGAAATTCGCGAGCACCATCGGCGTCAGCTTGCCGGTCGCTTCGAGCAGCTGCGCCTTGCCCCACGGCGTCGGCCGCGCCATCAGCCGGCGCGCGTAATCGACGTAGTACGAAGCGACGGTGCCGGCGTTGTCGACCGGCACACCTTCCGCCGCGATGCGGCCGCGCGTGACGTCGGTGTTCTTCACGATGGCGACGATCGCCAGGTCGCGCTCCCACGCAGTGCCGAGATTCATGATGTCGAAGAGACGCTTGCGCGCGGTCTCGTTCACCACCGCGTAGTTGCGGAGCAGATCGATCGCGTTCGCGCGCACGCCCGGGTCGGGATCTTCGAGCACCGCCACGATGCGCGGCAGATCTTCGACCTTCACCGTCTCCGGCGTCTTCTCTTCGACGCGGCTCAGCGCGACGACGGCGTTCGTGCGCACCCACGGATGCACGTCGCCGATCGCGGCGAGCAGCGGCGCGGCGGAGCTCTTCGCGGCGATGCGTCCCAGTGCGGCGGCGGCATACGCGCGCGTCAGCACGTCCGGATCGGTCAGCAGCAACTCGAGCTTCTGCGCCGCCGGCTCGTAGCCGCGGCGCGACAGCGCGTACGCGGCTTCGCGGCGGATGACGGCCGACGAATCCGCGAGTGCATCGGCGGCCAGCGCGCTCGCTTCATCGCTGTTGAAGCGGAAGAGGTAACGGATCGTGCGGGCACGCACGCCTTCCGGCCAGTTCGCGCGCGTCATCCAGGAGTAGTGGGCGAACTGCTGTTCCGCGAACACCTTGAACTGCGCAAATTTCGACAGCGCTTCGGCCGCCTCCGCCGCAACGCCCGCGTCCGCGTCGCCGGTCAGGAAGAAGAGCGTGCGCACGCCATCGAGATCGCCGATCTCGCCGAGTGCGAATGCGGCCATCTCGCGCACGTTGCGATCGGGATCGGATGCGAGCGTCGCCAGTTCGGCCACGCCGGCTTGCGGTTCGCCGAGGTCGGCGACGCCGTTGTTGTTGCGATCGATGAACGTGTACGGGCCGATGCGCGCGAGCGCGAGAGCGATGCGCACGCGATGCAGCGCATTCGGATGCTTCACCCAATCGGCGACGAACTGCGGATCGAACTCGCGGCGATCTTCGAGCTGGAGGATGCGCGCCTCTTCCTCAACTGTGAAGCCGTACGGCGACGCCACATCGGCAGTCGTCGTCGTTGCCGGAGTCGTTGACGTCGAGGGAGGAGGAGTGGCGGTGGTGCAGGAAAGCGCGACGGCCACGAAGCCGAGGAGGAGCTTACGCATGCGGCGAATGATAATGGCTACTTCGCGCAGTGATCCTTGTCCTTGCGTAAACCGCCCCGCCATCCGACACTCGCGGATGCATGCAGGAAGTGTCGGTCGAAGTCGAACGTGTGGCGCGCCGTTACGGGCGGCGCTGGGCGCTTGCGGAGGTCACGTTCAGCGTCCGCGCCGGCGAGGTGATGATGGTGGCCGGCCGCAACGGCGCCGGCAAGTCGACGCTCTTTCGCGTGCTCGCCACCGCCATCCGTCCCGATCGCGGCCGCGCGACCATCGGCGGCTTCGATGTCGTCAAGGAGCGCGAAGACGTTCGTAAGCTCTCCGCAATCCTCGCGCATCAGAACTATCTCTACGAATCGCTGACCGCTCGCGAGAATCTCGAAGTCGTCGCCGACCACCTCGGCCGCCGCCGCCGCAACGTGCTCGAGACTCTGGAGCAGGTCGCTCTCGGCAGCCGCGCCAACGACGCCGTCTCTACGTTTTCCGCGGGCATGCGCAAACGGCTTTCGTTCGCGCGCATCCTGCTGCAGGAGCCGCGGCTCGTGCTGCTCGACGAGCCGTACGGCGCGCTCGATCCTCCCGGCTTCGCGCTGGTCGACGACGTCATTCGCGATCTCAAAAGCCGCGGTGTGACCATCCTCATGGCTACGCACCAGTGGGAGCGCGGCGCGAAGCTCGCCGATACGGCGCTCGTCCTCGAAGCCGGCCGCACGATCTGGCAAGGGCCGGCCGCAGAGGCGCTGGAGCACGAGCCGAAAGGCGAGACCGCCGCAGGGAGCGTGCTGTGATGCTCGGCGCCGCATTGCGCAAAGAGCTGTTGCTGCAATGGCGCACGCGCGGTCAGCTGATGGCGGTCTTCGTGTTCGGCGCCACGTCGCTGCTGCTGTTCAGCTTTGCCATCGGCCCGAACTCCGAGGAGCTGCGAAAGTTTTCCGCCGGCTTCCTTTGGCTCGGTCTGTTGCTCTCGTCGACGCTCACGCTCTCCGAAAGCTTTCACGAAGAGATGGAGAACCGCGCGCTCGAAGGCTTGCTGCTGCTGCCGAGCGATCCGCGCGCGCTCTACTACGGCAAAGCGATCGCGAACTGGCTGCAGCTCACGCTTCTCGGCATCGGCCTCGTTCCGGTGATGGTCGTGCTGTACGACGCAGGCACGACCGATGTGCTGCGCGTGCTGCTCGTCGTCGTGCTCGGCTCGGCCGGCCTTTCCGCGCCGGGAACTTTGTACGCGGCCATGACGGCGCAGGTGAAGGCGAAACAGACTCTCCTCCCCTTGCTGTTGTTCCCTCTGATCGTCCCGGCGCTGCTCGCGTCCGTCAAAGCGACTTCGCTGGCAATTCTGGGCGATCCGATGGGCCAGTCGTGGTCGTGGGTCGGCCTTTTGTCCGCATTCGACCTCATCTATTGGTCTCTTTGTGGACTGCTCTACGCCCGCGTCGTGGAAGAATGACGTAGGTAATCGTCCGGTTCGAGGAAGCAAACAATGGAACTCGCGAACAATCGCTCTCCGCGGATGCCGTATGTCTTCATGGCCATCGGCGTCGCCTTCCTGCTCTTCGGGTCGTACAAAGGTCTCTTCGTGGCGCCGGCCGAGGAGTACATGGGGCAGGTGCAGCGGATCATGTACGTGCATGTGCCCTGCGCGTGGAACGGCCTGCTGGCGCTCACATTCGCGTTCGTCGCCGCGGTCGTCTTCCTCATCAACGGCAACTTCAAATGGGACGCGCGGCTCGAAGCCGCCATCGAAGTGGGCGTGCTGCTCGCGTTTCTGCTTTGCGTGCAGGGCTCGATCTGGGCCAAGCCGACGTGGGGCGTCTGGTGGGATTGGGACCCGCGTCTCACCACCACCTCGGTGCTGCTCTTCGCCTTCCTCGGCATCCTCGCGCTACGCAAATTCGTCGACGATCCGGTCAAGCGCGCGATCTGGTCATCCGTTGCGACGATCATCGCGTACGTCGACGTGCCGATCGTTTACTACTCGGTGCGCTGGTGGAACTCGCTCCATCAACTGCAGTCGAATCCGAATACCGTCTCGCCCGTGTTCTGGGCGCCAATGCGCCTGAACGCGTTCGGAGTGCTGTTCCTGATGACCGGCTTCATCATGCTGCGCGCGCGCATCGCTTCGCTGCGCCTGCAGTACGAGCTCACCGAGCCGCCGGTGTTGTCGGGTGAAGAAGCAGGGGAGCTCGCATGACACAGGGAGTCATCGTCGGAGGGTGGGAGTACGTCTGGGCCGCCTACGGCATCACTGCCGCGGTCTTCATCATCTATGCGGTCACGCTCATCACGAGATTTCGTGCGGAAGCGTTGCGCGCGCGTGCGGAGGCGGAAAGACAATGACTGTCGTGACGCACGCTCCTACTGCCAGCGAGCAGATGAAACGCCGCGCGCGCTGGTTCATGGTCGGCGCATTCATCGTGGCCGGCGCCGCATTCGCCGTCATCGCGGCGAGCGGCATCAACAAGAACCTCGTCTACTACTGGACGCCCTCGGATCTTCGCGCCGCCGGCGATAAAGCCTACGGCGCGACCATCCGCCTCGGCGGCATGGTCGCTGCGAACTCGATCCACAAGATCGGCTCCGGATCCGCCGTTGAATTCGACGTGAAAGACGCGACGGCCGTCGTGCATGTCAAGACGAATGGTGTGCCGCCGCAGATGTTCCGCGAAAAAATCGGCGTCGTCGTCGAAGGGACGATGGTGCGCGGCGGCTACTTCGAATCGAGCCGCCTCATGGTCTCCCACAGCAATGAATACAAAGCCCCGAAGAACGGCCATTCGATGAACAAAGAAGAGCTGCAAAAGCTCATGCGGTCGACGGAAGGGCTCGAGGACAAAAAGTGACCGCCACTCTGGGCCGTATCCTCATCCTCGCTTCCCTCTTCGTCTCCGCGGCCGGCGCGTTCATCGCCTTCGCCGCGGGACGCAGCCGTTCGCTCGATGGTTTGAAATGGGCGCGCCGCTTCGCGTACGCATTCACCGCGCTGATGAGCGCCGCCACGTTCGTGATGTGGGGCGCGCTACTGCTGCACGACTTCTCCGTCAGCTACGTCGCGCAGGTCGGCTCGCTCTCCGTCCCCACGTGGGTGACGATCGTCAGCCTCTGGTCGTCGCTCGAAGGTTCGATCCTCTTCTGGGGATTCATTCTCGGTCTCTACATCGCCGTGGCCACGTTTCTGACCGGCGACAAATACGCCGAATACCAGCCCGACGCGATCGGCGTCTGGCTCGGCACCGCGGCGTTCTTCAGCTTCCTCATCGCCGGTCCGGCCAATCCGTTCCACACCGTGCCGAATCCGGCGCTCGATGGACCGGGTCCGAATCCGCTGCTGCAAAACCACGTGCTGATGGCCATCCATCCGCCGTTCCTCTACCTCGGCTACGTCGGCATGACCATTCCGTTCGGCTTCGCCTGCGCGGCACTGATCAAAGGACGCCTCGGCCACGCCGTGCTGAAGCCATTGCGCGAAGCGCTGATGCTGCCGTGGATCTTCCAGGGCATCGCCATCATGCTCGGCGGCTGGTGGGCGTATGAGGTGCTCGGCTGGGGCGGTTACTGGGCGTGGGATCCGGTCGAAAACGCGTCGCTGCTGCCGTGGCTGACGGCCACCGCGGCGTTGCATTCGATCATCGTGGTGGAGCGGCGCGGCATCCTGAAAGGTTGGACCGTGACGCTCATTCAGGCCACGTTCCTTCTGGTCATCCTCGGCACGTTCATGACGCGCTCCGGCGTCTTCAACTCCGTGCATTCGTTCACGCAAAGCGCGATCGGTCCGACCATCCTCGGCTTCCTCGCTGCGGCGCTGATCTTCACGATCGGCCTGCTCGCGTTCCGCATCGACAAGCTCGAAGCAGAAGGACGCGTGGAAGGGATGGCCAATCGCGAATCCGCGTTCCTCATCAACAACCTGCTGTTCGTGCTGCTCACGTTCACGGTGCTGATCGGCACCGTCTTCCCGCTCATCGTCGAAGCGCTGAAAGGGAAGCAGATGAGCGTCGGCCGTCCGTACTTTGACAGCATGGTCGTGCCGATCGGCGCGGCGCTGCTGTTCCTGCTCGGCATCGGTCCCGCGCTGCCGTGGGGCCGCGCCACCGCGCAGCAGCTGAAGAAAGCGCTGCTGCCGCCGCTCGCCGGCGCCGCGGTCTTCGCGATCGGCGGCTACGCCGCCGGCATCCGCAATCCGTGGACGGTGCTGACGCTCGCTTTCGGCGGCTACGCGGCGTGGGTGACGATCGGCCAGATGTTCCTGCCGATGCTGCAGCGCATGAAGCGCGGCGATTCGTTCGGCACCGCGCTCGTGGAAGGGCAGCTCGTGCGCGGACGCCGCCGCTTCGGCTCGTACATCGCGCACGCTGCAATGATCATCGTGATCATCGCCATCGCGGTCAGCAGCTCCAATCGCCAGACCGCGGAGCTGCAGTTCGTGAAAGGGCAGTCGATCGAAGCGTTCGGCTTCAAGATCACCTTCCTCGGCGCCGAAGCGCGCAGTGAACCGCATCGCGAAATGGCCATTGCGCTCTTCGCGATCTCGCGCAACGGTAAGCAGGTCGCGCTGCTGCAGCCGCGCATGAATCAGTACGCGCAAATGCGCGATCCGATCGGCTCGCCCGACGTCTACAGCACTGCCGCCGGCGACCTTTATCTCTCGCTCGTCAATCTCGACATGAACGGTCAGGCCGCGGCCGTGAACGTGATCGCCGCGCCGCTCATCATCTGGATCTGGATCGCCGTCATCGCCATGGGCCTCGGCGGTCTGGTGACGCTGATTCCGGCGCGCAGCGGCAGCGCGAAGCGCGCGACGCATGAAGTCGGCGCGACCGCCGCGGAGACGGCATGAATCGCACCGTTCTGATCATCGGACTGGCCATCGCCGCCGTGGTGATCGGCGTCCTCTTCGTCAGCCTCGGCAAAGATCCGGCGGAAATCAAATCGCCGCTGGTCGGCCGCGTCGCGCCCGATTTCGCGCTGCGCGAAGTGGGCACTGGACGAACCATCGATCTCGCGCAGTTTCGCGGCAAGCCGGTGGTGATCAACTTCTGGGCGACGTGGTGCGGACCGTGTTGGGAAGAGCATCCGGTGCTCGTCGCCACCGCGCGCCAAACGCAGCCGCAGGTGCAGTTTGTCGGCGTCGTCTTCCAGGACACGGAAGACAAGATTCAGAAGTTTCTCGACGCGCGCGGCCAGGCCTATCCGACGCTGGTGGACGATCGCGGCAAGACCGCCATCGCGTACGGCATCGGCGGCGTGCCGGAGACGTTTTTCCTCGACGCGAAAGGGACGATCGTCGCGAAGTTCAACGGACCGATGACGCCCGACATCATTCGCGCGAACCTCCAGAAAGTGATGCAGCAATGAAGATGCGAATCGTGGCCGTGATCATTGCGGCGATGGCGACGTTGGCACTGTTCGCTCAAAACGCGGCATTGAAAGTTCCCGACGCGCAGCAGTTCGTCGGCGCGCCGCAAGGACAGCCTTTGAGCGGCGATGCGTTGCACCGGCGCACGGGCGAAGTGGCGTCGCTGCTGCGCTGCCCGGTGTGTCAGGGCTTATCGGTCGCCGATTCTCCGTCCGAGATGGCGGTGAACATGAAGGAGCAGGTGAACGAGCTCCTCGCGCGCGGCTACACCGAAGAACAGATCCTCAAATACTTCGAGTTGTCGTACGGCCAGTTCGTGCTGCTCAAGCCGAAGTTCGAAGGGATGAACGTGCTGGTGTGGGTGCTGCCGCTGGCCGCGCTCGGACTGGGCATCGGCATCGTCTTCATGAAATTGCGCAGCCTCGAAAACGGTCCGGCCGAAGCGCCGATCTCTGACGCGGCTGCGATCGAAGGCGACGCTCCCGTCGATCCTTATCTGGCGCGCGTGCGCGATCTCGTCAGCGGAGAAAAATCATGAACGCGGCCGGTTCGACCGATTGGGTCAGCGCAGTCTCCATCCTCGCCGGAGGGCTCATCCTCGGCCTGCTCTTCGCCTATTTCTTCAATCGCCGCAAAAGCGCTCGCATGCTCGACGCCGATCTCGAACGGAAGGATCTCGAAGCGAAGCGCGACGTGCTGGTGCAGCAGCTGCGCGAGCTCGACGCCGACGCGGCGCCGAAAGAACGCATCCGTCTCGAGAACGAAACGGCGAAGGTGCTGAAAGCGCTGGACGGCTATCGCGCCACGAGCCCGAAAGCAGCGGCGCCGGCGCAACCATCGAGCGGCGCGTTCGCCAATCCGGCCGTGCGCGGATTCCTCTGGGGATTCGGTTCGTTCGCCGCGGTGGCGTTCCTCGGCTACCTCGTGTGGCAGTCCGCGAATCCGCGCACCGAGAACGGCCCCGTGACTGGCGGCGGTCCGGCCGGAATGCAGACCGCGCAGCAGCAACCGCAGCAGATGCCGGCCGATCCCGCGCTGCAATCGATCGAAGCGCAGGTCAAAGCGACGCCGGACAATCTCGCGCTGCGCAATCAGCTCGCGCAGGCTTATCTCGAACGCGACAACCTGATGGGCGTTTTCGAGCAGACGAAGTACGTGCTGGAGCGCAATCCCGACGACAGCCGCGCACTCGCGTTCCAGGGACTGGTGCGCATGGCCATGGGCGACGCCGCGGGCGCAACGCGCATGCTGCAGCACGCCACGAAATCCGATCCGACCAATCTCGACGCCCACGTCGGCCTGGCGTGGGTCTACTCGCAGCAGGGGAAAGAAAAAGAAGCGGAAGCGAGCATCGCCGAAGCGGCGCGCATCTCGCCGAAAGACAAGCCGCGCCTCGACGCGATCCTCGCGCAGATGCACAACGCCGGGCAGCAAGCCACGACGCCTGTGGCGCAGGGAAGCGGCGAGCTGCCGCCGGGACATCCGGTGATCGATCCGACGCAAAGCGCGCAAGCCGCGCCTGCGGCCGCGGGCGGTCCGAGCGTCACGGTCACGGTGGCGCTGGCGCGCACGTCCGCCACGGGAGTGCTCTACATCATCGCGCGCAATCCCGCGGGCGGACCGCCCATCGCCGTCCATCGCGAAGCGGCGCCGCGCTTTCCGTTCACCTACACACTCAGCTCCGCCGATTCGATGATGGGGCAGCAGCTGCCGCAAAGCTTCCGCCTCGAAGCGCGCCTCGACAGCGACGGCGACGCCATGTCGAAAAATCCGAACGATCCCGCAGCGATGCAGGACAACGTGGCACCAGGCAGCACCGTAAAACTAGCCCTCCAGTAACCCTCTCGCCCAAACCGTTGGAGCGGCGGGCGCCCCCCCCCGCCGGGTTTTAGCCGAGGTTTTAGCCGAGGTTTTGGCGGGAAGACGGCGGGCGAGGGCGCCCGCCGCTCCAACGTCCGTAGTAAACTCGCCGCGGCAATTTCGCCTAGGGGTGGCCTCACGGCCTGAGATCAAACCCTCTGAACCTGATCCGGTTGAGACCGGCGTAGGGAAGGCAGGATGAAAAAAACTCTTCTTCTTTCGTTTTTCCTCTTTTCGTTTTCCATCTCCTTATCCGCAGCCGTGCTGCGCGGCGTCGTCAAAGACGCAGCGGGCCAGCCGATTTCCGGCGCGTCCGTCACCACCGCGGAAGCGGATGCCACCACCGACGCAAACGGCGCGTTCGTCATGGATGTCATCCATCCCAGCGTCGTGCTGCGTTTCGCGCATCCCGGCTTCGAATCAAAAGAGCTGACGGTGAAACCGGGCGAGGCGATCGAGGTGACGCTCGCAACGGCGTTCGCCGAAACGATCGTCGTCTCCGCGATCCGCGCCGATGCGGCGACGCCGGTGACGAAGACGGACATTCCGCGCGCGGAAATCGAGCAGCGCTACTACGGCCAGGACGTGCCGATGCTGCTGCGCGACGCGCCGTCCGTGACGACGTACTCGGAATCCGGCGCGGGCGGCTCCGGCTATTCGTACGTCTCGCTGCGCGGTGTGAGCCCCACGCGCATCAACTTTACGCTGGATGGCGTGCCGCTCGCCGACTCGGAAGACATGGGCACCTACTTTGCCGACTTTCCCGATCTGGCGCGCTCGCTGGAAAGCATCCAGATCCAGCGCGGTGTCGGCACGTCCACCGTCGGCACCCCCTCCTTCGGCGGTTCCGTCAACATGGCCAGCATCGACCTCGGCCAGAACGAAGCGACCGAAGCGACGTTCGGCGCGGGGTCGTTCGGCGGAAAGCAGGCGTCGGTGGGCTATCACTCCGGCACGTTGCCGTCCGGCTTCGCGTTCTACACGCGCGTTTCATTTCTGGAAAACGAGGGCTTCCGCGAAAACTCCGCCACGCGCCAGCGCAACGTTTTCTTCAGCGGCTCGAAACAGGTCGGCGATGCGTTGCTGAAGATTACCGGATTTTCCGGACACGAGCGCATGCAGTCGTCGTATTACGCGGTCGACGAAGCGACGCTGCAGACGAATTTACGTTTCAATCCCATGCGGCCCGAAGAGCGCGACAGTTTCGGTTACGACCTGGCGCAAGTGCAGTACATCCGCCCGCTCGGCGCCGACTCCGACATGACCGCGTCGGTCTATTACCAGCGCGGCTACGGTTGGTTCCGCCTCTTCTCCGCCGACAATGATCTCCAGCGGTACGGCCTCGACGGCATGCTCCTCGGCGCCATCGGTACGTACTCGAAAACGCGCGGCCCGCTCACGCTCAATACGGGCGTGCACGTGAATCGCTTCCAGCGCGACCACACGCGCGACAACCTCGCCAGTGAGACACGCGATTACGCAAATTACGGCGTAAAGGGCGAAGCAAACGCATTCGCCAAGCTCACGTACAACACCGGCTCATGGCTACTGTACGGCGACGCGCAGGTGCGCCACGCCAGCTTCGATTATCACGGCGATGTCGACATCGCGCCGATCGGTTGGACGTTCTTCAATCCGAAAGTCGGCGCACGCTACGCGCTCTCGCCCACCGCGTCGCTCTATGCATCGGCCGGCATGACTACGCGCGAGCCGACGCGCAATGACATGTTTCTCGGCGAAGACAACGCGCCGGTCACGCTCGACCTGCACGCCACCAAGCCGGAGCGCGTCGTGGACGTGGAGGCGGGCTGGCAGTGGCGCACGCCGCGCGTCGAATTCTCCGCCAACGTGTACGACATGGAATTCCACAACGAGATCGCCGCGACAGGCGAGCAGTCCGAGATCGGTCTGTCGCTGCGTAAGAACGTCGATCGCAGCTACCGCCGCGGCATCGAGCTGGAATCCGCGTGGCAAGTGACCAAAGCAATCGCGTTGCGCACAAACGCGAATCTCAGCCGCAATCGCATCCGCAGCTGGACGCAATTCATCGATGTGTACGACATCGAAGGCAATTGGGTTGATTCGCGCCCCGCCAATTATCGCGATGTCGAGCCGCTGCTCACGCCGTCCGTCGTGCTCAATCAGTCCGTCGAATACACACCGAGCACGCGCTTCAGCGCCGGCGTGATCGGTCGCTACGTCTCGCGGTCCTTCCTCGACAACACGAACAATCGCGACACTGACGCTCCGGCCTATTTCATTGCTGACGCGAATGCGTCGTTCGCCGTCACGAATAGGGCGCGCCTGTCATTGCAGGTGAACAACCTCCTCGACAATGACCGCATCCGCCCGAGCGGCTACAGCTATCTGTATTACTCCGGCACTGTGCTGAACGGCACGTCGTATTACTACCCGCACGCCACGCGCAATTTCACTGTGCTGCTGGATGTGAAGCGATGACGCATGTCGCTCATTGAGCTCGTCGCCGCGGCCGTCACACTCATCAGCATCTGGCTGGCGACGAAAGAAAACGTCTGGTACTGGCCCACGGGCGTGGTGAGCACGCTGCTCTATTCATGGGTCTACTTTCAGGCGCGCCTCTATGCCGAGACCGGACTGCAGGTGGTATGGCTGGCGCTGATCGTCTACGGCCGGTACGAATGGCTGTACGGCGGCAAAGGCCACACCGAACTGCCGGTGACGAAAACGCCGCGCAACGGCTGGCTGCTCGTGCTCGCAAGCGGCATCGTTGCCTCCGCGCTGATCATCTGGATTCAGCTGCGCTTCACGAACAATCCGGCGCCATACGTCGACTCATCGATCGCCGCGTGGAGCATCGTCGCGCAATGGATGACGGCGAAAAAGTGGATCGAGAACTGGTTCTTCTGGATCGTCATCAACGTCGTCGCAGTCGCGCTCTACATCAACCGCGCATTGTGGGCCACCGCCGCCCTCTATGCAGGCCTCTTCATCCTCGGCATCGTCGGATACTTCAAATGGCGCAAATCGCTCGCCGCATCTGCCTGACCGGCCCGGAGTGCACGGCCAAAACCACAATCGCCGCGCAACTCGCGCGCGAGCTCGGTGTCCCCTTCGTCCCCGAGTACTCACGCGAATACGCAGAAACCTGCGGCCACACTCTTACTGCCGCTGACGTCGAGCCCATCGCACGAGGCACAATCGCCGCCATCGATGCTGCCGGCGATGCGCACGTCCTCGACACCGATCTAATCAGCACCGTGGTCTACGCCCGCCACTACTACGGCGCCTGCCCGCCCTGGATCGTCGCCGCCGCGCGCGCCCACCGCGCGGACCTCTACCTTCTCATGAACACCGACCTCCCCTGGGAACCCGACGGCATCCGCGACACCCCCGGCCCCGCGCGCGAAACTCTCTTCCACACCTTCCGCGCCGCGCTCGAAGAATTCGACGCGTCGTACGAAATCGTCAGTGGGGTGGGGGAGGCGCGGGTGGAAAACGCGCTGCGCGCGATTCGGCGGGGTTGAGGTCTTGCGCGCGACGGATCGCGCTGCAGCTGACACAGCCCGGCACGCCCGCGCCGACGCGCTCACTCAGCGCTGGGCTGTGCAGCTGAGCGCCCGGCGCGCGCGGCTCGCAAATGCGCCGTGCGCGTTCGGCGGATTGAGCGCCTCGCGCGACGATCGCTGCAACTGACACAGCCCGGCACCCCTCCACCAACGTCAGACGCAGCGCGTGGGCTGTGCAGCTGAGCGGAGCGGTTCAGCTCCGCGTCACCTCCGCAATGAACGCATTCACCGCGTCAGCGTGCGTAACATTGAGAAGGTGTCCAGCACCAGCGATCACGCGATCCGCTCTTACGCGATTCACTGGAATCACATGATCGCGCTCGCCGTGCACGTGATGAATCGGCATCGGAAGCTCCGCAACACCCGGCCAGCAGAACACGGCACGCGCGGCCCAGCGAATGAAAGCGGGTGTCGTCGCCGCAATCATTGCTCCGAACAGTTCCACGTGTGCAGGCACTGATGCGCCGAACCAGCGCGCGATGAGCGGCAGCGCCATCCGCGGCGGATGCAACAGGCCATCCGGCAAGACCGCAGCGAGCGGATGAAGCGCACGAAGCAGCGGCGCAATCGCGTCGGCAGAACGGCAACTGCCAAACAAGAACACCTGCCGCGGTCGCAAATGTCGCGCGAGCTCCAGCGCGATCATTCCGCCAAACGACGAACCTCCCAGATCGAACGGTTCTTGAATCGTGATCTGTCCAGCGACTCTCGCCGCGTATTCAGCCAACGATTCGTGCGCATGCGCTGGAGCAATCCGCGCGATCGGCCGGATGTCACGAACAGCGCGTTGCGCTTCAAAGAGGCGTTCGTCGCCGCCGATCCCGGAAAGGACGTAAAGCGGCGGTTGCGCGCGAACCACCTACCTATGCCGCGTCAGCCGCGTCAATCGTAATGATCAACGTACACCCATCGCCCGACGCCAACACATCCCCATGATGCGCGCCCGCTTCCACGTGGTGAAAGTCGCCTGTGGCCAAGCTCACCGCGCCGATGTGGCAGGAGCCGCGCACCACGTACGTGTCCTCGAAACCGCGGTGGTCGTGGGCGGGGACGAGCGCGTGTGGCTCCATCTCCAGGAGGAACGTCACGGTGTTGCGCTCCGCGTTGAAGGCCAGCTTCTTGGTGCGGGCGCCGTCGCCGAGCGGGAACCAGCGGCCTTCGGCGGCGCGGATGGTGCGGCTCTCGTGCGCGCCGGGGATCGAGTCGTCGCGCTGCGGCGTGCGGCGGATGATCTCCAGCAGCTTCGCACGCATCTCCGCCGGCGGCGCGACCGGAGCGATCGTCTCCGCCGCCAGGCCGTCCAGCAGGGCCAGCTCATCGAATGTCAGCGCGTCGCTGTCCATCATTTTTCTCGCGTTGCGTGAACTGGCCGCGCAACTCGGCCATTCCGGTGCAGAGCAGCTCCCGCACCTTCGCCTCGGGCAGTGACCAGGCGCCGGCAAGATCCGAAATCTTCATCCCGGCAAAGAACGCCTGCTCCACCAGCCGCCGCGGGGCGGGAAGCTCTCTGGTGGATGATACGGGCGCCGAAGCCGTTTGGCTCTGTCGGCCCAGCGCGATCTCACGCGTCAGCGCCACCAGCGAGCCGTAGGATTCGCCCGAAGAGGCGCGGAGGAAGACATCCGCGAGAACTTCGGCGGCCGCGGCGCGATCGCCCGTGATCCGCAGCGCCAGCGCGTACAAATGCGGCGCATGCTCGTCGTAGAGCTGGCGGAGCGCGTTCATGGGGATCGGGATTATGGTAGCCGAATGAACTGGCTCATCAAGAACTTCCTCCGCGGCCTGATCATCGTCGTCCCCATCGCGGCGACGGTCTACCTCGTCTACGAAAGCTTCATCACACTCGACCGGCTGCTGCGCCTCCCGACACCCGGCGTCGGTCTGGCCATCCTCGTCGTTTCGCTCATCGCCATCGGCGCGCTCGCCTCGAACTTCGTCGGGCGCGAGCTGTTCCGCCTCGCCGAGTACGTCTTCACGAAAGCGCCGATCGTGCGCATCGTCTACGCCGCCATCAAGGATCTGCTCGAAGCCTTCGTCGGCGACAAGAAGCGCTTCGATCGTCCCGTCTCCGTCGCGCTCAGCGAAGACGGCGCGCTGCGCACGTTCGGATTCGTGACGCAGGATGACCTCACGTACCTCGCGCTACCCGGGCACGTCGCCGTGTATCTGCCGTTTTCCTACAGCATGGCCGGCACGCTGGTGGTGGTGCCGAAAGAGCGCGTGGCGGCGTTGCAGGCCGACAGCGCGAGCGTCATGGCGCTCATCGTTTCAGGCGGTGTTTCGCGTGTGTAGCCGGTGAACACGATCACGTGTTGCCGATCACTGAGGCGACGCCCTTGCGTCACCGCGATTTTTGGATATGATCCGCAGCCGTTGCGTTTGCGCAGCCCGCAAGACGACGCAGCGACTCTCATTCACCGCGGCAGCCAGCACTGCCCCTCTTTTTTGAAATCCAGAACAGCGGACGGTAGCAGCCTCGATGGCGCAGATCTTCCACCGTAGTGCCAATACTCTCTCGCGCGCCACGATTTTCGGCGCGGTTTTCGTTGCAGGATTCGTTCTGTGGGTCATCGGCGGCATCGTTCGCTCGCCGTATTTCACGAACCAGGGCATCCATCGCGAGCAGCCCGTCCCCTTCAGCCACCAGCACCATGTGGCCGGTCTCGGCATCGACTGCCGTTACTGCCATACCAGCGTCGAGACCTCGAACTTCGCCGGCATCCCGCCGACCTCGACGTGCATGAACTGCCACGCGCAGATCTGGACGAACGCGGAGATGCTCGCGCCGGTGCGCGACAGCTTCAAGAGCGGCAAGCCGCTGGTCTGGAGCCGCGTCCATCGCCTCCCCGATTTCGTCCACTTCAACCACAGCATTCACGTGAACAAAGGCGTCGGTTGCGCCAGCTGCCACGGCCGCGTCGATACGATGAACCTGATGTATCAGGCCTCGCCGCTGACGATGGAGTGGTGCATCAACTGCCACCGCCACCCCGAGAAGTACATCCGCCCGCGCGACCAGGTCTTCAGCATGTCTTACGTGCCGCAGAACCAGGAGGTCCTCGGGCCGCAACTCGTCAAGCAGTACAACGTGCAGAGCCTGACGAGCTGCTCGACCTGTCACTACTAGTGGGCGGCCGTGAAGCGCGGCCGCCGCTGAGCAAACATCATGAGTGATCCGAAAACACTGGACTTCAAGGAATTTCGTGCGCGCGTGGGCGACCTTCGCGGGCGCGAGTTCTGGCGCAGCCTCGAGGAGCTCTCGCGCAGCGATGCGTTCGACGACTTCTTCGAACAAGAGTTCCCGCAACAGTCGCTTTCCCTGCAGAAGGGAGTGGACCGCCGCAACTTCATGAAGTTCATGGGCGCCTCGGTGGCCATGGCCGGCCTGGCCGCCTGCCGCCAGCCTGCCGAAGCGATCGTGCCGTACGTGAACCAGCCGGAGCTCGTCCCCGGCAAGCCGCTCTTCTTCGCCACGGCCATGCCGCTCGGCGGCGTCTCCACCGGCGTGCTCGTCGAGAGCCACATGAACCGGCCGACGAAGATCGAAGGGAATCCGGATCACCCGTCGTCGCTCGGCGCGACCGACGCGTTCATGCAGGCCTCCATTCTCGGCCTCTACGATCCCGACCGCTCGCAGGTGGTCCGCAACCTCGGCGATACCGCGACGTGGGGCGATTTCATCGGCGCCGTGCAGCCCGTTCTCAATGCGGCGAAGACCAACGGCGCCGGACTGCGCATCCTCACGCAGACCATCACGTCGCCGTCGCTCGGCGCGCAGTTCCAGCAGCTGCTCACGCTCTACCCGGGCATGAAGTGGCACCAGTGGGAAGCGGCCAATCACGACAACGTGCGCGAAGGCGGCCGCATCGCCTTCGGCGGCTACGTCAACACGATCTACGACTTCACCAAAGCGAACGTCGTCGTCTCCCTCGGCTCCGATTTTCTCGGCGAAGGTCCCGGCCATCTCCGTTACGCCAAAGACTTCATGTCGCGGCGCCGCGTGCGCAAGGGGCAGACGCAGTCGATGAACCGGCTCTACGCGATCGAAGGCTCGATGTCGCAGACCGGCTCCGTCGCCGATCACCGCATCGCCGTGAAGCCGTCG
>DASSMK010000227.1:0-5452 GCA_035688915.1 Thermoanaerobaculia bacterium | reverse complement strand
ACTGTAATTCGCTGCGCCGCCGACGGTTCCCTGCTCATCTTCCAGTACCGGCAGTGGCGATGCGTTGGCGATGTCCGCGGCCGCACGTTCCGCGCCGTTTTCCGCATTCGTCAGCGCCACGATGCGCGCGCGAAATCGCTGCGCCTCGCGCAGCTCGCGCGCCGAATCGAGCAGCAGCAGCTCGATCAATCCGAAATAGAGCACCGCCAGCACGATCGCCGCGATGAGTGCGAAGCCGCGCTCAGTTGTGCGTGCGCGGCTGCAGGATCTGGTCAATGGCAAGCACTCCTTTCGCGTCTTTCACTCGCAAGTGCACGGCCGGCGGACCGTACGAGCTGACGTCGTCGGATCCGATGCGGAACGCCCCTTCCGGCGGCAAACCGCGCGCGACCCACTGCGTCGGCACACCCACGTTGTATTCGATGCGCCGCGCCACACCGGGCTCATGAAAATCCCAAACCACAGTGCGCTGTCCGCGCCCCTGCACCAGGATGTTCATGATCAGCGTCTCCGGCCCCTGCGTGTACTTTTCATCCTTCGTCATCGACGGATAAGGATCGTCGGCGAAGATGTCGAAGACGTCGCGGCGCATGCGCGCCACCACGGCCAGCATCTGCGGGTGCTTCATGAAGTTGACGGGGTAGCGTTTCTCCTGACGATTCATCTCCGCGGTGAGGATGGTCAGGATCATCAGCACGATGCCGAAGATCGCCATGGCCACGACCACTTCGAGCAATGTGTAGCCCGCCGTGCGGCGCTTCACCATAGGTTGTCTCCGGTCTGATCGGGAAACATATCGGCGCGCAGCAACATCAATCGCGCGTTGCGCTGCCCGTCGTGCCATCGCACGGTCAGCGTCACGCGCTTGAGGTGCGGCTTCACGTTCTCCACTTTGATGGCGGTGCCGTACGGCTTCAGCGGCTCGAGCACGGCCACGTCGTGGAACGACGCGTCCATGTCATCGAGTTTCTCGAACGGCACGCGCCGCCGGAACTCCGCTTCGTTCGCCAGCGCCTGATACACGAGCACCGTTTCCTGCGCCTGCTGCAAGCGCTTCCGCCGCTCGACGAAAACGGCCAGGCTGGAGGTGATGACGAGCGTGAGGATCATCAGCGCGACCAGCAGCTCAACCAGCGAAAAACCGCGCTCGCGCATCCGCGCATTGTAATTGGCCATGAGCTACACTCCGCCGCCGATGAAACTCCGCTTCGCCCCATCCCCGACCGGCTTCCTGCACGTAGGCGGCGCGCGCACGGCCATCTTCAATCTTCTGCACGCGCGGCATTACGGCGGCACGATGCTGCTGCGCATCGAAGACACGGACGTGGAGCGGTCGAAGCAGCATCACGCCGAGCAGATCGTCAGCTCGCTGCAGTGGCTCGGCGTGGAGTGGGATGAAGGTCCGATCTACCAGAGCGATCGTCTCGATCGCTATCGCGAGCGCGCCGAGGAGTTGATCGCGAGCGGCAAGGCCTATCGCTGCTATTGCACTGTGGAAGAGCTGGACGCGGAGCGCACCGCCGCGGAGACCGCCGGCAATCCATATCGCTACTCCGGCCGCTGCCGCCGTCGCGCGGAAGCGGGGGAAGCGCAACCGGACGACGCGCCGCACGTGATCCGTTTCGCGGTCACGTCAGGCGCGATCGAGTTTCACGATCTCATTCGCGGCGACGTGCATTTCGAAGGGGAGCTGATCGACGACTTCGTCCTGATCCGCTCCGACGCCTATCCGACGTATCACCTCTCCGTGGTCGTCGACGACATCGACATGGAGATCACGCACGTCGCGCGCGGCGACGATCACCTGTCGAACACGCCGAAGCACATCCTGCTCTTCCGCGCTTTTGGCGCCGAGCCTCCGGTCTTCGCCCACCTTCCCCTCATCCTCGGCGGCGACCGCAAGCGCCTGTCGAAACGCACGGGCGCGACGTCGGCCGAGGAGTATCGGGAGATGGGGATCGTGCCGGCGGCGCTGTTCAACTTCCTCACGCTCCTCGGCTGGAATCCCGGCGGCGATCGCGAGCTGATCTCACGCGACGAAGCGGCCGCGATCTTCGATTTGTCCGGCGTGAACAAGGCGCCGGCGGTGTTCGATCCGGAGAAGCTGCTCTGGATGAACGGCCAGTACCTGATGCGCATGACCGCCGACGAGATCTACCCGCATCTCGTTCCGTTTCTCGGCGAAAACGTTCGTCCCATCGAAGCGCTGCGCGAGATCATCGATCTGAACAAAATGCGCGGCCGCACGCTGGTGGAACTGGCGTCGTTGATGGAACCGTTCCTCATCGCGGACGACGCCATCGTTTATGACGAGGAAGCGTCGAAGAAACATCTGAAAGGCGACGAGCTCGCGCTGCGCATGAACGAGCTGTATGACGTGCTGGCGAAGACGGAACCGTTCGACGTGACGGCGACGGAGCAGGCGCTGCGCGCGCTGGCGGAATCGCACGGCGTGAGCGCGGCGAAGTTCATTCATCCGCTGCGCCTCGCGCTGACGGGCCGCGGCGCTTCGCCGCCGATCTTCGATGTGGCGGTGGTGTTGGGACGCGAGCGCACGCTGGCGCGCTTGAAGCGCCTGATCGACAAGCTCGCGTCGTAGCGCGGCTACGTCGCTTTCGCGACGAGCACGTGAATCGCGTAGCCGATTACGAACGCCGCCGATGAAATCCAATGCGCCGCGGCCATGGCCTGGCGCAGCGTTTCGTTCGTCGCGATCTGCAGCAGGTACGCGCTCAACACCATCGGCACGATGAGCAGCATCGACGTGATGCCGCTCTTTCGTTTCTTCGCTGCGAATTTGTACCTGGGCCAGATGTGATTGCCGAACGTCCAGCCCAGGCCGAACAGCAGAAGCGGCGCGATCACGACGTGCGCGGAGAACATGGCGGGCTGCAGCGGATGATTGACCACCGCAAACTCGTCATCGCTCTTCATGAAGTACTTCATCGCGGCGAACACTGCACCGGTGATCGTCGTGAGCAGCACCGTCACGTGCATGTACCAGATCTGCAGCCGCGTCATTTCGTTCCGATGGCGCGATGAATGGCCAGAATCTTTCGCGACGCGTTCACGAGCGCGCGTCCGGTCAGGCTCGCGCCTGAGATCGGATGGATGGCGCCCTTGAGCGACAGCTGATCGTCGAGTGCGCGGCCGCGGAACTGCTGCAGCCAGCGCGGCTTCGGAAAGTAATCGGGCGGCTCGTCGAAGGAGAGGATCTCCACGCGATCGACTTTCGCGTCGGGCGTGACGACGACCATCACCGTTTCCTGCAGCGCGCGCACGGGATGCGTATCAAAGTACGCGTATCCGGCGAGCGCATTGCCGTTCATCGCGGCGTAGCGCACGACCAGTCCGTCGCGCACGTCGACGCCCGAATCTTTCTTCGCAGCGGCGATCTGGGCAGGCGTCAGAAAGACCGCCTGCCTCGTGATCTTCGCGCCCGGAAACGCGCTCGCGAGCGCCTGCTGCTGCGTCATGAAGACGCGCGCCTGCGCCGCGAGCGCGGTGAACGCGACTGCTACGGCAACTAGAAGATGTAGCCGAGTGCGACGTTCCACTGGTTGATCCCCGTGCCGGCTTCGTTGTCGACGTTCTGGTAGTCGACCTTGACGACCGTCTGCGAGATCGGCTTGAACGCGAAGCCGATCGTGGTGATGGTCTGGTTGTTCGCGCGATTGCGCAGGAAGCCGGTGGGCACGCTGCGCTGCGTGTCGAGTTTCTCGTAACGCGCGTACGGCGTGAGCGACATGTCGCGGCGCGCAAAGTGCGTCAGGATGTCGTAGCCGCCTTCCACATACCAGCCGCCGAACGACTTGCCGACGGACGCGGTGCCGGTCAGCGCGTTGCGCGCGTTGATGGCCGCGGCGTCGCCGACGCTGCCGCGCGCGACGAGCGCGCGCAGTTGCAGGCCGCGCAGCTTCGCGTCCGCGTGTGCTTCCGCGAGCGTGACGCGGCCTTCGTACGTGTTGCGCTCCTGTGCGCTGTTGCCGCTGTAGATCGAGCCGCCGACGAGCGTTCCTTCCATCGGATGCCAGTCGGCGCGCGCGACAGCAGCGAGATCGTTCGCTTTCGCGTTCGAGCCCATCTGGCGGCCGCCGCGAATGCCGGTGGCGGTGAACGCCGCGCTGTCGAGCGCCGTCGTGACGTACGCGCGATAGGTGACCGGACCGACGTCGCCGAAGACGCCCGCACCGAGCTCGCTCCACGTGGTCGGCAGGATGCGCGACTCGACGGTGTTGCGGCGCGAGCTGAGGAACGACGTCGGCTCGTGCTGCTCATTGAGCAGACCGACCGGCATCAGCACGAGGCCCGCGCGCACGTTCATCTCCGGCCGCACCATGAAGTCGAGATAGCCGAACTCCACTTCCACCTCGCCGTTCCGCTCGGTGTTCGCGTGCTCGTACTCGACTTCGGAATTGAAGATCACGCGGTCGTTGAACTTGTAGCCGGTGTAGAGAATGGCGCGGAGGAAGTCGGCGCGATCGACGCCGGCGCCTTCCACGTTCTGATACAGGAACTCGCCGTAGCCGCCGAACGAGAGACCTTCGCCTGCGCGATAGACCTTCGACGCGGCGGCGCCGAGGCCGTACTGCTGCGTGTCGGCGGTGGCGACGGTTTCGGTCTGGCGCGTTTTCAGCGCTTCGACTTCCGCCGCGAGCACTTCGATCTGGCGCTTCACTTCGACGAGATCGGCGCTCGGCTGTGCGGCCTGCATGGCCGCGACGCGTTGTTCGAGCTCGCGCAGGCGGCGCTCGATGTCAGTGGCGGTGGTGGCGTCCTGCGCGAAGAGCGGGAACGCGGTGAGAAGAACGAAAAGAGTGCCCGTGATTCTTTTCAACATCGTCTAATCCTTCAGCTTGAATTCTTGGTTCAGCACCTTCACGCCGCGTACGCGTAGGCGGGCCGGTGCCGAGAGCCGGATGGTGCGGTTGGGAGCGATGAAGATCGCGGCGATGCCGCGATCGTTGGCCCAGCGAAGACCGTCGTCTTCGCCGAGAACATAGAGTGCGGTGGAGAGGATGTCGGCCGTCAGCGCGTCATTGGCGATGACGGAGACGGAGCCGCGCGGCGGCAGCGACTGCCCATCGCGCGGATCGAGAATGTGTCCCGGCTTTTCGGAGCCGGAACTGGTGGAGAGCGAACCGTCGCTCATCGTGAAGGCGAGCACCGGCTCGTCGCGGCGCGCCGGATCGGCAATCGACACTTCATACGTGCCGCGCATGGCGAGCTGGCCGCCGAAGTCGATCAACGCTTCGCGCGAGTGAATGCGCGCGAGCATCCGATCGAGCGCGTAGCCTTTGCCGAACGCGCCTTCCTCGATCTGGGCGTTGTTGCACAGAGCGAAGGGATCGAGGGAAAGGTTGTCGAGATTCGCGGAGGCGACTGCGGATTGCAGATCCCGTTGGAGCGGCGGGCGCCCTCGCCCGCCGTCTTTCGCAAGAGCCTCGGCGGG
>DASSMK010000226.1:0-5207 GCA_035688915.1 Thermoanaerobaculia bacterium | reverse complement strand
TAGGCGCGGATGGCGTCTGCGGCCTTGGTGCCGAACGGCACGATGCGCTCCTTCGATCCCTTGCCGCGCACCTTCACCAGACGCGCGCGCAGTTCGATGTCGTCGAGATCGATGCCCACCAATTCGCTGATGCGCAGCCCGGACGCGTAGAGGAGCTCCAGCCAGGCGCGATCGCGAATGCCGAGCGGCACGGACGTATCGGCCTGATCGAGCAGCAGCGCGACATCGCTCGTCTGCATCACTTGCGGCAGCGGCTTCTCGCGTTTCGGCGTCGTCACCGTGCGTGCGGGATTCGCCTCCACCGCCCCTTCGCGCATCAGGTACTTGAAGAACGAGCGCAGCGTGGAGAGATGCCGCGCCATCGATGATCGCGAGAGCTTGCGGCGGCCGAGGGCGGCGAGGTAGGAGCGGACGGTGAGGTGATCGACGCGGCGGAGATCGAGCTGATCGCGCGCCATCGTGAAGTAGTCGTTGCAGAGAAACGAAGTGAACGACTCGAGATCATCGCGATACGCCTCGACCGTGTTCGGGGAAACGTTTCGCTCGTAACTGAGGTAATCGAGGAAATCGGAAATCTCTGTGTTCACGCCCGCCCCTCCGCCCGAATTGAGAATGAAGAATTGAGAATTGAGAATTGTGGTGGCGGCTGCGCCGCGTTGCCGTTTTGATGATCGCGGCGTCAGCCGCGCCCATCCATTCTCAATTCTTCATTCTCAATTCTCAATTCCGCTTCATTTTCTGCTAGCTTACGCCCCCCACGGAGGCTGCATGTCGGAAACCACCGGACCGCTGAAGAAAACGCCGCTGAATCAGGTCGAGCATGAGCTGGGCGGCAAGATGGTTGATTTCGGCGGGTGGGAGTTGCCGGTGCAGTACAGCGGCATCCTCGAAGAGCATGACGCCGTGCGCAATCGCGTCGGTCTCTTCGACGTCTCGCACATGGGCGAGATCACGGTCAAAGGTCCGCAGGCGCTGGAGCTGCTGCAGAAGACCACGTGCAACGACGTCTCGAAGCTCGACAACGGCCGCGCGCAGTACAACGGCCTGCTCTATCCGAACGGCGGTTTCGTCGACGACATCCTGATCTACCAGAACGCGCCGAACGATTACTTCATCGTCGTCAACGCGTCCAACACCGATAAAGACTACGAGTGGTTCGCGCAGCAGGCGCAGGGGCTCGACGCGGAAGTGAAGAACGTCAGCGCCGACTATGCGCAGCTGGCCATTCAAGGTCCGGAAGCGGAGCGCGTGCTGCAGCAGACGACGGACGCCGATCTCTCTTCCATCAAGTACTACCGGTTCGGCAACGGCACCGTCGACGGCGTGCCGGCCATCATCTCGCGCACTGGTTACACCGGCGAAGATGGCTTCGAGGTTTACGTCTCACCGGAGCACGCGCCGCGCATCTTCCGCAAGTTCGTCGAGCTCGGCGCCAAGCCCTGCGGCCTCGGCGCGCGAGATACGCTCCGGCTCGAAGCGAAGATGGCGCTGTACGGCAATGACATCGACGACACCACCACGCCGCTGCAGGCCGATCTCGCCTGGATCGTGAAGCTCGAAAAGGGCGACTTCGCCGGCCGCGATGTGCTGCAGAAAGAGAAAGCGGCCGGGCCGCCGCGCAAGCTCGTCGGCTTCGAAATGGTCGACCGCGGCATCGGGCGGCACGGCTACCCGATCGTCGACGGATCGAACGAGATCGGCGTCGTCACCAGCGGCACTCATTCGCCGACATTGAAAAAAGCAATCGGACTCGCTTATCTTCCGCTCGACAAGTCGGCCCACGGTAGCGAGTTCACCATACTCATCCGCGGAAAAGAGACCCGGGCGCGCGTCGTTCCCACTCCTTTTTACAAACGCGCCAAGTGAGGAGACCATGAGCACTCCTGAAGACAACAGATACGCAAAGAGCCACGAGTACGTGCACGTCGAAGGCGACATCGGCACGATCGGCATCACCGAATACGCGCAGAAGGAATTGGGCGACGTCGTCTTCGTCGAGCTGCCGCAGGTCGGCAGCCAGCTCGAAGCGGCCGACGAGCTCGGAAGCATCGAGTCCGTCAAGGCCGTTTCGGAGCTGTTCTCGCCCGTTTCCGGCGAAGTCGTCGAAGTGAACGAAGCGCTCGCGGACAAGCCCGAGCTCGTGAACACCGATCCTTGGGGCGACGGCTGGATGATCCGCATCCGCCTCTCCGACCCGAGCGAAGTCGACGAGCTGATGACGGCCGAAGAGTACGACGAGTTCGTCGAAAAAGAGGCAGGCCATTAACCCTGCCGTATCGCAATGACCCTTCCCCCCACGCCCTCCCATCGCTACATCCCCAACGCTGACGAAGACGTTCGCGAGATGCTCGAAACGGTCGGTGTCGATTCCATCGACCGGCTCTTCGACACCATTCCGGACGCCGTCAAGCTCGAGGGATTGCTCGACATCCCCGGCCCCTGGTCGGAGATCGAGACGCGCCGCTGGTTCCGCGAGCTCGCCTCGCGCAACAAGACCACGGCCGATCATCTGTCGTTTCTCGGCGGCGGCGCATACGCGCACTACCAGCCGGCGATGATCGACCAGCTGCTGCTGCGCGCTGAGTTCCTGACGGCGTACACGCCTTATCAGCCCGAGGTTTCGCAGGGGACTTTGCAGTCGATCTTCGAGTACCAGACGCACCAGTGTCTGCTGACGGCGCTCGACGTCGCCAACGCTTCGCTCTACGACGGTTCCACCGCGCTGTGTGAAGCGGTGCTGCTGGCCGAGCGAGTCGGCAAAGGGAAGAAGAAGGTCGTTCTCGCGCAATCGATTCACCCGCACTACGTCGAGACGCTGCGCGCCTACGTGCAGAACCTCGGCATCGAGATCGTGCATGTACCGTGGGGTGCGGACGGCCGCGTCGATCTCGACGCGCTGCGCACTGCCGCCGACGGCGCATTCGCCGTCGCCGTGCAGTCGCCGAATTTCCTCGGCTCCATCGAAGACTACGACGCCATCAGCAAAGCGACGGAAGGCGTGACGAAGATCGCGGTGGTCGCGGAAGCAACGTCGTTCGGATTGCTCGCCCCTCCGGGACAGCACGGCTTCGACATCTGCGTCGGCGAAGGACAGGCGTGGGGCATCCCCACGCAGTTCGGCGGCCCGTACGTCGGCTTCATGGTTGTGCGCGATGCGCTCAAGCGCCACATGCCGGGACGCCTGGTCGGCGAAACGGTGGACGTGGACGGCAAGCGCGCATACGTGCTGACGCTCGCGACGCGCGAGCAGCACATCCGCCGCGGCAAGGCGACGTCGAACATCTGCACGAACGAAGCGCTCATCGCGCTTGCCGCGAACATGTACCTCTCGCTCCTCGGCAAGGAAGGTCTGCGCGAAGTGGCCGTGCAGTGCGCGCAGAAGACCGCGTATCTCCGCCAGCAGCTGCAGAAGATCGCGTCGCTGGAGCTGCCGTTCGCCGCGCCGGCCTACAACGAATTCGTGGTGCGCACGCCGTTCCCCGCCGCCGAGATCCTCGGCGACCTCGAGCACGAGAAGATTCTCGGTGGCATTCCGCTGGGACGCTTCTTCGAAGGACACGATCGCGACTTCCTGGTCGCCGTCACCGAACTGCACACGAAAGAGCAGCTCGACCGCTTCGCGCATGCGCTCAGCGCGGCGATCGCACGGGAGCGCCGCTGATGACCACCACCATCGATCCTGAAACCACCCAGCGCGACGTGGCGCAAAAATCCGGCACTGAACCGCTCATCTTCGAGCGTTCGCGGCGCGGACGCCGCGGCTATCAGCTGCCGGCGCTCGATGTGCCGGAGACGGCGCTCGACGAGCTGCTTCCCGCTTCGCTGCGCCGCGACGAAATCACGGACGAAGTGGAAGTCTCCGAAGTGGACGTCATCCGCCACTTCACGCGCCTTTCGAAGCTGAACGTGTCGATCGATGCGGGTCTCTATCCGCTCGGCTCGTGCACGATGAAGCACAACCCGCGCATCAACGAAGAGATCGCGCGCACGCCCGGCTTCGCGCATTCGCATCCGCTGCAGGCCGATCATCAGGTGCAGGGCAATCTCGAATTGCTCTGGAATCTCGAGCAGACGCTGAAGGAAATCTTCGGTCTGCCGCGCGTCACGCTGCAGCCGGTGGCCGGCGCGCACGGCGAGCTCACGGGCATCCTGATGGTGCACAAAGCGCTCGCCAAGAGCGGCAACGCGCGCAAGTACATCCTCATCCCGGACTCCGCGCACGGCACCAATCCGGCGTCGGCGGCATTCGCCGGCTACGAGATCAAGGAGCTGAAGTCGAACGCGCGCGGCACCGTCGATCTGTCGGTGCTGGAAGCGGCGGTCACCGAAGACGTGGCCGCGCTCATGGTGACCGTTCCCAACACGCTCGGCGTCTTCGAGTCGGACATCAAAGCGATGGCCGACATCCTCCACGCCAAGGGCGCGTACCTGTACTGCGACGGCGCGAATCTCAATTCGTTCGTCGGCGTGGCGCGGCCCGGCGACATGGGCATCGACGTCATCCACTCGAATCTGCACAAGACCTTCTCCACGCCGCACGGCGGCGGCGGTCCTGGTGCCGGTCCGGTCGGCGTGAGCGAGAAGCTCGTGCCGTTCCTGCCGACGCCGACGGTCGAGCGCGCCGAAGACGGCACGTTCTACCTCGACGATTCGCACCCCGACTCCATCGGCCGCATGCGCGCGTTCAACGGCAACTTCAACGTGCTCGTGCGCGCGCTGACGTACATGCGCTCCATGGGACCGACCGGCCTGCGCCGCATCGCGCAGCTGGCAGTGCTGAACGCGAACTACATCCGCGCGCGGCTCAAGCGCGCCTATCACCTGCCGTACGACGCCCCGTCGCTGCACGAAGTGGTCTTCTCGGACAAGAACCAGACGCCGAAGGACGTGCACACGCTCGACATCGCCAAGCGTCTGATGGACTACGGCTTCCATCCGCCGACGATCTACTTCCCGCTGATCGTCTCCGGCGCGCTCATGATCGAGCCGACGGAGAGCGAGCCGAAGGAAGAGCTCGACGCGTTCTGCGATGCGATGCTCGCCATCGCGCGCGAAGCGGAAGAGCGTCCGGAGCTGGTGCGCAGTGCGCCGCACACCACGCCGGTCCGCCGCCTGGACGAAGCGCGCGCCGCGCGCCAGCCCGTTTTGCGCTGGAAGCGGTGACGACCGGGGCGCCTCCGGCGGCCGGGGCCATTGGCCCCGGACCC
>DASSMK010000225.1:0-12803 GCA_035688915.1 Thermoanaerobaculia bacterium | reverse complement strand
CAGAAAGTCGAGCAGCAGCTCGTTCACGCGCTCCGGCGCGTCGTGCTGCACGAAGTGGCCGATGCCGGGAATCGTTTCGAAGCGGAGATTCGGCACCCACTCTTCGATGCCGCCGAACGAGGCGCGAATGAAGACCGGTTCGCGATCGCCGTAGATGATCATCGTCGGCAGCGTGATCGGCTTCATCAGCTTCGCGACTTCGGGCCCGCGGAAGCGCGCCTGCGCGCGGTAGTAATTGAGCATCGGCGTGAGCGAGCCGCGCCACGCGCGTTTGTACGTCGCGATCTCGTCGCGCGTAAAGTGCGCCATCTTGCGCAGCATCATGCCGCCGAGAAGTTTCATCGTCAGCTCGGGCAGCACGGGCAAGCGGAAGTACAGCTGATACGACGCGCGCAGCTTCTGCTGCAACGATCGCTGCAATTCGCGGCGGATGCCGACGGGATGCGGCACGTTGAGGATGACGAGCTTGCGCAGCAACTCGGGGCGCATCATCGCCACGAACCACGCGGTGAACGCGCCCCAATCGTGTGCGACGAGATAGACCGGCGCTCCGATTTTTTCGATCAGCCCGGCGACGTCATTCGCGATCTCAGTGATGCGATACGCATCGACGTCTTTCGGTTTGGGGGAGAGGTGATAGCCGCGCAGATCGGGAGCGATGGCGCGATAGCCGGCTTTGGCGAGCACCGGCAGCTGCTGTTTCCACGACCGCGAATCCTCGGGGAAACCATGAAGGAGGACGACGGGCTGGCCGTCGCCCTCCTCGATGAAGTTCAAACCAACCGCGGTCACGAGCGATCGCGATTCACTGCCGCGTAGATCAGTCCCGCGCCGAGGGCGAGCGTCGCTACGCCTGCGGCGATTTTGCCGGGATTCTCTTTCGCGTACGTCGTGGCGCGCGTGCCACCGTTCTTCATGTAGTCGCGCGCGGTGTTCAGATACTCATCGATGTCGACATTCTGGAACTGCGTCTTGAGGTTGGTGATCATCTCCTCGTCGATGCCGAGCCGGCCGAGAAACTGCTCGAGGCCCGCGCTCTTCGCCGCCGAGTGACCGCAGGTAGGGCAGACGTCGCTGCCGGTGCCTGCGTTCATGCCGCTGCCCGGCCCGCCGGTCGAGCCGAAGGCCGAGCTGCCGCTGCCGGTGGAGCTGCCGCCGGCCATCGAACCGGTACCGCTGCTGCTGGCACCGCTGCTGGTGCTGCCGATGCCGCCGCCGGTATCGCTACCGGATGTCGTTCCGAATCCACTATTCACTGGTGTGTCCTGGTCCATCGAATTCCTCCTTCTTCTTCCGGAGTCAAATCAGTCGCGTGACTCCGCGCGCGTTTCGCCCGGCTCGTAGGCTCGCCCGTGCGTGCCGATGCGCGGGTCGTTGGACTTGTTGGTGAGACGGTCTTCGTCGTTCCAGCGTTCGTCGGCGACGCCCGCGGCGAATTCCTGATCGCTATGGTGATCGGCGCCGTCGTCGCGGAACGAGCTGCGGCTGCTGGTGTGGCCCGGTGTGTAGGTTTTGTCGAGCACGTCCATCGGGATGTCGGCCTGACGGCGCGCGACGCGCTGCGCCTTCTGACCGCCCGCCTGCTTCGTCGAGCGCGGCGCCGGCGGCGTTGCTTCTTCTGCCGTCGCTGCGCTGCGTCCGCCGCGGGTGAAGACCTTCTTCACAGCCGAGACCGCACGGCTCAGCCGTCCTTCTTTGGAAGCTCGTCCGTTTCCTTCATCGGCATGGCGCGTGACGCCCTTTTCGGGCTTCACGGACGCGGCCTGCCGCGGCTTGCTTTCGCGTGTCTCGCTCTGCGCAGAGCGCTTCGCGGAAGGCTTTCCGGCGGTGCTCTGTTGGTTCGCTGATTTCTGCCGTGGCGCGGATGCCTGACCCTTTGCTTTACGTGTCATGCTGAATCCCTTTCTGACCGCTTCCGGTTGAAGCGATCACACTCTCGATCATTGCAATCCGTGGTCCGCTTAACGCGTGTAGGTGACGCGCCAGATCATGCCTGCACCATCATCGGAAATGAGCAGCGATCCGTCGCCGAGGACGAGCAGCCCGACAGGGCGTCCCCACACCGAGCGGCTTTGCGGGTCGGGCGCCCAGCCGGTCACGAAATCGTCGTAGCCGCCGCTCGGCTGGCCATTGCGAAACGGCACGAAGACGACGCTGTAGCCGGTGCGCGAAGCGCGATTCCACGAGCCGTGCAGCGCGACGAACGCGCCGCCGCGATAACTCTGCGGGAACATGCTGCCGCTGTAGAAGGTGACGCCGAGCGGTGCGGAGTGCGCCTGGATCAGCAGCGACGGCTCGATGGCTTTGGCGACGAGCTCCGGATGTTCGCCGCTGCGGCGTGGATCGGCGTTCTTGCCGATGTAGGAAAAGGGCCACCCGTAGAACGCGCCGCGCTTCACTTCGGTGATGTAGTCGGGAACGAGGTCGTCGCCGAGGCCGTCGCGCTCGTTGACGGCGGTCCAGAGCGTTTGATTGGCGGGATTCCACGCCAGCCCGACCGGATTGCGCAGACCGGAAGCAAACGTGCGGCGTCCGCTGCCGTCTGCGTTGTATTCGGTGATGGCGGCGCGCAGCGGATCGTCGGTTTCATCTTCAACGTTCGAGCGTGAGCCTGCGGCGACGTAGAGCTTCGAGCCGTCGCCATTGAAGATGATGTTGCGCGTGGAGTGGCCACCGGCCGGCAGCGCGAAGAGCTTCGTGCCGCTGGCGGTGATGGAGGTCTGTCCCGCTTTGAACGGAAAGCGCCACACGCCGTTGCCGTTGCCGACGTAGAGCTGATCGCCGCGCAGCGCGAGGCCGAACGGTTCGTTCTGTTCGGCGAGCATCGGGAAACGTTTGTCGGCGCGGCCGTCGTGATTCGTGTCGCGCAGCACGGACACGCGTCCCGCGGCGGTCTCGGCGACGAGCACGTCACCATTCGGCGCGAGGATCATGTTGCGCGGATCTTCAAGATCCTCGGCCCACACGGCGATGTGAAAACCGGGCGGCAACGCAAGCTGCGCGTTCGCGGGACGCGATACGACGCGCGCGGGATTGCCCGCGCTGCGCGTGGCGAATGGTTTCGGGAGCGACGACGCGCGAATCTCGTGATGCACGGCCGCGCGTGTCTGCTGCGCGGGCGGCGCCTGCGCTTCGCTGTTCGTGCAGGCGGCGAGGAGGAGGGAGAGGGCGAGGGCGGAGGGTTTTTGGCGCATACGGTTACGGGCTCACAGGCTCACAGGGGTTAAAGGCTCAAAGGCGCAAAGGCTCAAAGGCTCAAAGCAACTCGTGCATGGCAAGAGCCACGTGCAGTAGCACACGCACAGACACATGGCTCGCAGCGCGAGTGCGATGTCTCGCGCAGCAGGCGCTACTTTGAGCCTGTGAGCCTGTGAGCCTGTGAGCCTTTGCGCCTGGTTTCGTCCTAGAATCGCGCGCCATGCGACGCCCGCTCCTCCTCGCGCTGTTCGCGCACGCCGCCACCGCCGCTTTCGCTCAGGAAGCCACGCAGAAGCCGCCGTTGCATGCGAAGCATTGGGTGGGTATTACCGGGAAGCCGCTGGCGGCGACTGCCGGCGCGATGACGTTTCAGAAGGGCGGCAATGCCGTCGATGCAGCGTGCGCGATGCTGGCCGCCGCCGCGACGCAGTGGGACACGCTCAGCTGGGGCGGCGAGACGCAGGCGCTGATCTACAACCCGAAGACGAAGAAGGTTATCGCCGTGAATGCGCTCGGCATGGCGCCGACTGGTGCGACGCCCGAGTTCTACCGCTCGAAGTTGAAGGCGGACGAAAAGTATCCGCCCGAGTATGGCCCGCTCGCGGCAGTCACGCCGGGCACGCCGGGCGGGCTCATGACGATGCTCGCGGAGTACGGGAAGCTGTCATTGAAAGACGTCCTCGCGCCGGCCATCGAAATGGCGGACGGCTTTCCGATCGAAGGGCAGCTCTCGCGCACCATCGAGCGGCAAAAGTCGCACATCAAAGAATGGCCGTATTCAAAGTCGGTGATGCTCCCGCATTCCGGCGACAAGACGCGCGAAGCGGCGGCGCCCGGCGAAGTGTTCAAGCAGCCCGAGCTCGCGGCCACGCTGCGCAAACTGGTCGACGCGGAACAGCAGGCGCTGAAGAAGGGGAAGAACCGCCGCGATGCGATCTACGCGGCGTACGACCGCTTCTACAAAGGCGACATCGCGCAGGAGATCGCGCGCAGCGTGCAGGAGCAGGGTGGCCTCATCACCACCGCTGATCTCGCGAACTGGAAGGTGAAGCTCGAGGAGCCGACGCATTCGACGTACAAGGACATCGACGTCTACAAGCTGAACGTCTGGTCGCAAGGTCCGGTGCTGTTGCAGACGCTGAACATCCTCGAGAATTTCGATCTGAAGTCGATGGGCTTCAACAGCGCGCGCTACATCCACACTATCTATCAGGCCATGAGCCTCGCGTTCGCGGATCGCGATTTCTACTACGGCGATCCCGACTTTCCGCCTGCCGAGCCGACGCTTGGCCTGCTGTCGAAAGACTACGCGCGCGATCGCGCCAAGCTGCTGAAACCGGATCGCAACGATCCGGACATCGAGCCGGGCGATCCGTATCCGTATCAACGCGACACGAATCCATTCACCGAGCTGCTGAAGAATTGGAAGAAAACGAATCCGGTGCCGGCGCCGAAAACCGCGGAGATGCTGCAAAAGTACGAAGAAGCGTTCTACGCCGGCACGACCTCCGTGCAGGCCGCGGATGAAGAAGGCTGGGTGGTGTCGATGACGCCGAGCGGCGGCTGGGTGCCGGCGGTGATCGCGGGCAAGACCGGGATCGGACTGTCGCAGCGCATGCAGTCGTTCGTGCTCGATCCGGCCGAAGCGCCGTACAACGTGCTGGAGCCGGGGAAGCGGCCGCGCGTCACGCTCACGCCATCGCTCGCGCTGAAGAACGGCAAGCCGTATCTGTCGTTCGCGGTGCAGGGCGGCGATTCGCAGGATCAGAACCTGCTGCAGTTTTTCCTCGACGTCGTGGAGTTCGGGATGACGCCGCAGGAAGCGGTGGAAGCGCCGAACGTGAACAGCTTCCAGATGCGCAGCTCCTTCGGCAAACATGAATCGACGCCGGGCAAGATTCTAGTGAACGACATGACGCCGCCGTACGTGCGCTCGGAGCTGAAGAAGATGGGCTACGACCTCACCTTCGGCGCGCGCACGTCGGGCCCCATCAACGCCATCATGTTCGATCAGGAGCATGGCACGATGTGGGGCGCGAGCTCGAATCACGGTGAGGATTACGGGATCGCGTGGTGAGGCGCGGCGCGCGCGGCACCAGGCTGGAAGGCTCGAGGGCTCGAGGGCTCAAAGGCTCAGAGGCTCAAAGGCTCAAAGTAGCGCGCGCGGCGCGAGAGCCGCGAGTCTCGCCTAGACGCGACGTGCTGGAACGCACGGTCCGCGGCTCTTGGCAGGGCCACGCTACTTTGAGCCTTTGAGCCTGTGAGCCTTTGAGCCTGGTAACGCGCGAGCGTTGACACGCTGCGACTCGACGACTCTGCGACTTTACTTCCCGCGCAGCAGCGAATCCAACTCGTCCGGCCGTGACGAGCGCACGCGCGCGTCTTCGGCGGTGATCAAGCCGCTCTGCACCAGGCGCGCGAGTGAATCTTCCAGCGAGATCATGCCCTGGCGTTTGCCGAGGGTGATTTCGGTGGCGAGCTGTTGGAGTTTTTCGTTGCGGATGTGATTGCGCACCGCGTGATTCGCGTGCAGCACTTCCACCGCCACCGCGCGGCCCTGTCCGTCGGAGCGCGGAATGAGCTGCTGCACGACGATCGCGTTCAGCGACAGTGCGAGTTGCTGCTTGATCTGCGTCTGCTGCGACGGCGGGAAGACGTCGACGATGCGATGAATGGCTTGCGCTGCGTCGCTGGTGTGCAGCGTGGCCAGAATTAGATGGCCGGTCTCCGCTGCGGTGAGCGCGGTGGAAACGGTTTCGAGATCGCGCATCTCGCCGACGAGGATCACGTCCGGATCTTGCCGCAGCGCAGCGCGCAATGCCGACGCGAACGCAGGAGCATCGCGGCCCACTTCGATCTGTTCGATCACCGCGTTGACGTTGCGGTGCTCGTACTCGATCGGATCTTCGATGGTGATGATGTGGCGCGAGTCGGCGTGATTGATCTCGCCGACCAGCGCGGCGAGCGTCGTCGACTTGCCGGAGCCGGTCGGTCCGCAAATCAGCACGAGCCCGCGCGTCGGCTTCACCAGTTCCGCCAGAGATGCCGGCAGATGGAGTTGATTCAGTGTCGGGATCTCTGTCGGAAGCGCGCGGATCGCGGCGGCCAGAGTCCCGCGCTGGCGATGCACGTTCACGCGGAAGCGCCGCGCGCGGCGGTCTTCGTCGCTGGTGCGGCCGAGGCGGAGGGAAAAGTCGGCGGCGCCTTCGGCGTCGAGCTTTTCGCGGACGCGGCCGGTGATCAGCGGCAGCAGCAGCGATTGGATGTCGTCGCCGGAGAGTGCGGCATCGGCGGTGCGCGTCAGTCGTCCGGCCAAGCGGAAGACCGGCGGCACGTTCGCGACGAGTAGCAGATCGCTCGCGCCGCGCTGCGCCATCTCGATCAGCAGCGCCTCGAGGCGATTGCCTTCGGCGACTTCGGGCGAGGGCCAGGCGGTGATGGCGCGCGTTTCGTCGGCGGCGGGCTGCGCGTCATTGAGCTCGCGTACGAGCTGGTTCAGTTGCGGATCGCGAATGAGCTTCGTCATTTCAAGGCCGGTTGTAGGTTTACGAACGAAGCGTGCCACTCGTTCCGGCGGCTTTTCGGCCGCCGCGCGAACGGCGGATCGCGCAAAAAAATCTCGCCGCCGGCCGCCGCTACCGAAATCGCATGTTACGAAAGGGTCACGGGATATACCACGGGCCAGATTCTGACCCCTAATTACTTCTGTCAAGGGTCTTGTGCTGACCCTCTGCGCGTGATTGCTACGTAAAATCAATGACTTAGCTGCTGGTATTGCCCTTGCCCTAGGACCGGCCCGCTCACGTCAAAGGATTTGAAAGGAAGGTTCATGAAGAAAGTCTTCGCAGCCACCCTGTTCCTGAGCGCCACGATCGCGTTCGCCAAGAATCCCCCGGTCGACAGCAAGATCAACATCAAAGACACGGACGGCAAAGGTGCCCCCACCTTCGTCTCTGGCCAGCTCGGAAAGCTCGGCCCGGGCGGAGCGGCCGCCTTCGTGAAGTCGCAGAAGGACCTGCTGCAGCTGGCGGGCACCGAAGACTTCGCCCCCATCGGCACGTTCAAGGACAATCTTGGCCAGACGCACGTTCGCCTGCAGGAAAAGGTGCGCGGCCTCGCGGTCGTCGGTGGTGACTTCATCGTCCACCAGGACGGCGCAGGCAACGTGATCGGCATGAACGGCCGCCTCGCTGCCGACAAGGATCTGCCGCGCAATCCGACGGTCGATCAGTGGTCGGCGCTGCAGCGCGCCGCGTCGCAGGCCGGCATCTCCGCCGCCACCTGGGGCAAGCCGGAGCTGGTCTACGTCGTCAACGACAAGGGCAGCGCCTTCCTGGCGTGGAGCGCCTCGGCCGCCTATACCGATGCGAACGGCCCCGAGCTCGACATCGTCTACGCCGACGCCACGAGCGGCGATCTCGTGTTGAAGGACGCGAAGTACAAGCGCGCCCGCAACCGCTCCACCTACAACGCCAACCACAGCACCACGCTGCCGGGCACGCTGGTTCTCTCCGAGACCTCCGGCTCGACGACGGATCTCGCGATCCAGATGGCGCATGACGGCGCCGGCGCGACGTACGACTACTACTGGAACGTCCATTCGCGCGACTCGTACAACAACGCAGGCGCGGCGCTGAAGTCGTCGGCGCACTACAGCACCTCGTATAACAACGCGTTCTGGAACGGTTCGCAGATGGTTTACGGCGACGGCGACGGCACGAACTTCAAGCCGCTCTCCGAGTCGATCGACGTCACCGCGCACGAGCTGACGCACGCCGTCACCGAGTACAGCGCGAACCTCACGTACTCCAATGAATCCGGCGCGCTGAACGAAGCGACCTCCGACATCATGGGCAACCGCGTCGAGTCGTGGAAGCGCGGCGTCGTCGACTCCAACACCTGGAAAGTCGGCGAAGACATCTACACCCCGAACACCGCGGGCGATGCGCTCCGCTACATGAACGATCCGGCGCTCGCCGGCGACTACGATTACTACCCGACGCGCTACACCGGCACGGCCGACAGCGGCGGCGTCCACACCAACTCCGGCATCGCCAACCTGGCCTTCTACCTGATGGTCATGGGCGGCTCGCACCCGCGTGGCAAGACCAGCACGGTCGTCACCGCGCTCAACGCCACCCCGCTCACTTCGATCGACATGGGCGGCAAGATCTGGTATCGCGCTCTCACGGTCTACATGACGTCGTCGACAAACTTCGCCGGCGCGCGCACCGCGACCGCTTCGGCCGCCACTGATCTCTACGGCGCTGCTGCTGCGGCGACGGTCAACGCTGCGTGGGACGCCGTCGGCGCTCCGGGCGGCTCTTCGGGCGGCACGACCACCGTTCTCTCGAACGGCGTTGCGCTGACGAATCAGTCCGGCGCCACCGGCAGCTGGAAGTACTACACGATCACCGTTCCGAGCGGCCAGACGCAGCTGAAGGTCGAGCAGTCGCTCGGCACCGGCGACGCCGACCTGTACGTCCGCCAGGGCTCGCAGCCGACGTCCTCGAGCTACACCTGCCGTCCGTACCTCAACGGCAACACCGAAACCTGCACGATGACCAACCCGGCGGCCGGCGACTGGTACATCGGCATCAACGCCTACTCGGCGTACTCCGGTCTCTCGATCAAGGCCACCTACAGCGGCAGCACCACGCCGAGCTGCACGAGCTACAGCGGCTCGCTCTCCGGCACCGGCGCCGTCGCCTACTGGCCGAACTCCTCGGGCTACGTCTCGAGCATCTCCGGCTCGCACACCGGAAAACTGACCGGCCCCTCCGGCGTCGACTTCGACCTCTACCTGCAGAAGCTGAGCGGCACGACCTGGTCCAACGTCGCGGCCAGCGAGAGCTCGACGGCCACCGAGAACATCAGCTACAGCGGCACCTCGGGCACGTACCGGTGGCGCGTTTACGCGTACAGCGGCAGCGGCAGCTACACGCTGTGCACCACCAAGCCGTAATCACCACATCATCGATGTGATGGAGAGGACGGGCTTCGGCCCGTCCTCTTTTTTTATGCGCGCAACTTCCACGCGCATTCGAACAGCGCGCGCAAATCGGCAGGAATCTCGGCGCCTTCGATCCACGACACGCTGCGATCGCCGAACGTGAGCGTGTAGCGAACCTGATCGGCGCCGCGCGTCGTGTACTCGTCGCGCCACGTCTCCGGCCGCGCGTCGCGTAGCGCGTGCGCGAGCGCCTCGTTTGCGACGCTGTCGACCTCCACGCCGCCGATGCCGCGTCCGGTAAAGCCGCCGTCCGTCGTGATCGTCACTCTCATGTTCACCCTTCCGTTGCAACGGCGCGGTTTCGTTCACGCCGACGCGGTGGTCGAACGATGCATAGGAACAGGGAGGATTGCATGTTCGAACACTCAGTCGTTCGTGCCCACGCCGTCGCAGCGCCGCATCGCGCTGGTCTCGTCAGTGTATCGCTCGCGTTGCATGGCGCCGCCGTCGCCGTCGCGCTCGCGGTCAGCATCGGCTCGGTGAATTTCCCGCACACCGCACCCGATCAATTCGCGTTCTTTCAAGCCGTCGCACCGGTGACGATCCCGCCGCCACTCGGCACATCGGACGGCGGTGCGCGCGCTGCAACGCCCGCGCAGAAGCCGGCGCAGCCCGCGCCGCAGCAACCGACGCAGCCGGTCGCACCGACTGTCGTGCCGGACTCCACTCCTACTGTCGACGCGTCGTCGAGCGCGAGTACCGCCACCGGCCCTTCCACCGGCACGAACACCGGACCGATCGGCCAGCCATGGGGTGTGAAAGACAGCGTCGGTGATCTCGATGCGCCGCCGTCCGCCGAGCCGGTGCAAGCCGATCCCGCGCCCGCGATCTATCGCATCGGCGGTGACGTGAAACCGCCGCGCGTCATTTCGCGCGTCGAGCCGAAGTATCCGCGCGCGTTCATGGTCGCGGGGAAGAGCGCCGTGGTGCGCATCACCTGCGTCATCGACAAAGACGGCCACGTGCAGAATCCGCAGATCGTCGTCAGCTCGTTCGCGCCGTTCAACGAAGCGGTGCTCGCCGCGATCGAGCAGTGGCGGTTCGCGCCCGGTTCGTTGAACGGACAGGCCGTCGATACGTACTTTGATCTAACCGTCACCTTCAGCTCACAGCGTTAGATCTCGCGAAACCTTGGAGCGGCGGGCGCCCTCGCCCGCCGAATTTTTCGCGCGTCACGCTTCCGGCGCGACTTCCACGGCCGATGCGCGCGGTTTCGCCAGCGACGTCACGTACACCACGCCGATCACGCCCGCCATCGTGAGCACCGAGCCGATCGCTGATTTCGCGCTGATCGTCTCCGCGAGAAACCAGGCGCCGAGGGCCATGGAGACGAGGACGGCGACCTGCGAGATGACGCCGACCGTCATCGCATCGACCCAGCGCAGGCTAAACGTCAGTAGCAGTTGCGCGCCGATGGCAAAGAGCGACGTAGCCATGAGCCACCACCACTCCGACGCCGACGGCCGCTGCCACGTCATCAGGCCGAGCGGCGCAGTGACGATCGTGCCGAGCAGGCAGAAGCTCGTGTAAACGGCCCATGAGTTCTCGCCGCGACGTGCAGCACGCATCGCCGTCACCGCCGCGCCGGAGCAGAGCGCGGAGGCGAGGCCTACCAGTTCCCAACGACCGAAGCCGAGGACGTCATCGGGACGGGCGTGGGCTTCGACGACGAGAAAGATGCCGGCCAGCGCGATCGGAATCGGGAAGAGCACTTTCGGGCTGATCTGCTCGTTGATGAACAGGATCGAAAAGAGGCCGCTGAAGATCGGCGCGGAGTAATTGAGCAGCGTGGCCACGCCGACATTGCAGTGCTCGATCGCCAGAAAGTAGAACAGCACCGCGATGCCGCCGAAGAAGCCGCGATAGAAGAGCAGGTCGAGGCGCTGGAACGTGAACGCGGCCTGACGGAACCGCGGGATCAGCAGCGAAGGCGAGAGGCCGATGGCGAAACGCACCATCGCCACCTGCGAACCGGTCAGGCGCGCGGAGGCGAGCTTCGCGCTGAAGGCCATGAAGCCGAACAGCACCGCGGAGCCGGCCATCAGCAGCAGCGCGCGGTGTGTGGCGCGGCGGTCGTGAGCGTGGTTTGTTATCGTCTGCACGTGTTCGGGAGCGGCGTCGAAATGTAGCACGCCGGGGGAGAGGCTCATGAGTGACATCCGTTACCGCGAAGCGAGGCAGGACGACGCGCGGAGCATCATCGCATTTCAACTGGCCATGGCTCGGGAGACCGAGGATCTGGAGCTGGATGAGGACGTGCTGACGCGGGGCGTGCACGCGCTCTTCAACGATCCCGGTCTCGGCCGCTACTTTGTCGCGGAAGAAGAGGGACGCGTGGTGGCGTCGCTGATGATCACGTACGAATGGAGCGACTGGCGCAACGGTCTGGTGTGGTGGATCCAGAGCGTCTACGTCATCCCCGAGCTGCGCCGCCGCCGCGTGTACGGCGGTTTGTACGAGCATGTGAAAGCGTTCGTGGAAGGCGACGCGAACGTGCGCGGCATCCGCCTCTACGTTGACAAACGCAACACCACCGCGCAGGAGGTGTACGCGCGCCTGGGGATGAACGGCGAGCACTATCAGGTGTTCGAATGGATGAAGGGCGCGCATTAGAGCGGTGCGCGCCGCGCGACGATCTCCGCGATCTCGCCATCCTGTTCGTGTATCAAATCCCAGCCCGCGAACTCCGCGCGCAGTTCGTGCGACGTGATCGCGTACGTGCCGCGCGTGCGAATCGCGGCGAGCACGAGGCCGCCCGGCTTCACGATGCGTTTCGCTTCGGCGAAGAGCGGGCGCCAGAGAAAGTAGAGGAGCAGCACGGCGTCGAATGACGCGTCGGGATAGGGGAGCGGCGCGTCGGTTTCGAGATCGCGCACTTCCGAATGAATCCGCAGCGCAACGGCGCGTTCGCGCAGGATGCGAATCGCTTCCATCGAGCCATCGATCGCCGTCATGTCCCAGCCGCGTTGCGCGAGCCAGATCGCGTTTCGTCCTGCGCCGCACGCCAGATCGAGGGCGAGTCCAGGAGTTGCGTCGCGCAGCGTCTCCACGAGCAGTTTGGCCGGTTGGTCGTCCGGCTCGCCGGCGCGATAGCGTTCATTCCACGACGCGATCGAATCCACGCCGCTACAATAGCCGCATGTCGCTCCTCGACATGATCGGCTTGCTGATCAAACGAAAGCTCGGCGGAGGCCCGAAGATGTTGAACGTTGGCGATCCGGCTCCCGACTTTGACGTGACCGACCACACCGGCGCGCGCGTCCGCCTCAGCGATCTGCGCGGCAAGAAAGTCGTGCTCTGGTTTTATCCAAAAGCCGACACACCTGGTTGAACGCGACAGGGTTCCGGGTTCCGGGACCTCGCCGCCGAATACGACAAAAAGAACGCCAAGATCCTCGGCGTCAGCTTCGACAGCCGCGACGAAAACGCGCGCTTCGCCGAAAAATACAAGTTCCCCTTCCCGCTGCTCTGTGACACCGAAAAGAAAATCGGCCTCGCCTACGGAGCCGCAGACAACGCCAGCGACGGCTACGCACGCCGCATCGCCTACGTGATCGACGAACAGGGAAAGATCGCGCAAGCACACGCGAAC
>DASSMK010000224.1:0-3430 GCA_035688915.1 Thermoanaerobaculia bacterium | reverse complement strand
TCTTCCGAACCCTCGGCGGGCGAGGGCGCCCGCCGCTCCAACGTTAGCGGCAGGATTACGGTCAGCGGGGCTGGCCAGAGCTCGGCCAGTGCGGCAGGCGCATCGACGCCGAGCTCCGGCAACTGCTCGATCGAAGCGGCGAGCACGATGAACGGCTTCGTGTCGTCGCGGCCTTTCATGGCCTGGATCTTCGCCACCGCTTCTGCGTTCGCGGCGATCGCGTGCAGGCCGTAGATGGTGTCGGTGGGAAGGAGGAGCACGCCGCCGGCGCGGAGCGCGTCGGCGACTTCATCGAGCGGCAGGTTCTCGTCGAGAGTCCAGCGTTTCATCGGCGGGCGGGAGCGCTCTTGTTCGCGGCGAGCAGCTCGCGCGCGTGAGCGATCGCGGAAGGGGGAATCGTTTCGCCGCCGAGCATGCGCGCGATCTCGCGGACGCGCTGCTCGTCGTCTTCGAGCTTCTCGATGCGGGCGCGGGTGTGGCCGGCGGCGTCTTCCTTCCAGACGTGAAAGTGCGTCGAACCGAACGCCGCGATTTGCGGCAGGTGCGTCACGCAGATGACTTGGTTGCGCGACGCAAGCTCGCGCAGCTTTCTGCCGACGACTTCCGCCACGCGCCCGCCGATGCCGGCATCGATCTCGTCGAAAACGAGCGTCGCCGCGGCGGCACGATCGGACGACTTGAATAGCGCCGCGGCGATGGCGAGCTGGATGCGTGAAAGCTCGCCGCCGGAGGCAATGCGCTGCATCGGCTTCGGCTCTTCGCCGCGGTTGGGTGCGATGAGGATCTCGATGCGATCGAAGCCATCCTGCGCGGGCGCGGCGTCGTTCGTCGTCACTTCGACGCGCACGGTGGTCCGCTCCATGGCCAGATCGTTCAGCTCTTTCTGGATGGTCTGCTCGAATGCCTTCGCTGCTTTCTTGCGCGCAGCTGACAGTTTCTCCGCGGTTTTGCGAAAGTCCGCCAGCCGCGCCTGTTCCGCGCGCTGCAGTTTCTCCACGCTCGATTCGTAATCCGCAAGGCGCTCGTATTCATCCTGAATGCGGCCGAGGTGGTCGAGCACGCCGGCGATCGAGCCGCCGTACTTTTTGTTCAGACGTTCGATGGTGACGAGGCGGTCTTCGATCTGTTCGAGGCGGCGCGGATCGTGGCGGACAGACTCACTGAGATTGCCCAGCGTGCGCGCCACTTCCTGCACCCTGTAGAGCGCGTCCTGCAGTTCGTCCGAGGCTTGCTGGATCTCGGTGATGTGGCGGGCGAGCGGTTGGAGGAGGTGCAGCGCGCGGCCGAGCTGCACGATGGCGGAGTTTTCGTCTTCGTCGACGAGCTGGAACGCGCCGGACGTCGCTTCGATCATCTCGCGCGCGTGGCTCAGGATGGCGCGCTCGCCGCGCAGCGCTTCTTCTTCCGCGGGATCGAGCTTCGCCGCGGAGATTTCGTCGATCTGGTACTTCAACAGATCGAGCTTCAGCGTGCGGTCGCGCTGCGCGTCAGTCATTTCGTGCAGCTGATCGGCGGCCGCTTTCCATTCGCGCCAGGCGGTGCGCGTGTTCTCGGCCAGCTGCGTGTGTCCGCCGAATTGATCGACCAGCTCACGGAAGCTTTGCCCCGCCACGCGCTGGTGCGATTCGTTCTGGCCGTGAATCTCGATCACCGCGTCCATCGCTTCGCCGAGCTCGCGCACGGAAAGCGGCGAGCCGTTGATGAGCACGCGGCCGCGGCCGGCGGCGGTGATCTCGCGCCGCACGATGAGCTCGCCCTCTTCCATCTCGATGTCGACGTCCAGCGGCTCCGGCAGATGGAAAATCGCTTCGGCCGTCATCTTGTCGCTGCCGGCGCGGATCATGTCCGACGAGCTGCGCGCGCCGCGCAGGAATTCGAGCGAGTCGATCAGCAGCGATTTGCCTGCGCCGGTCTCTCCCGTGAGGACATTCAATCCCGCGCCGGGCTCGATGGCCAGCTCCTCGACGATGGCGAGGTTCCGCACTTTCAAGTACGTGATCAAGCCCCCGAATTTTACCTCGGCCGTGCGGCCTGCCGGGCGCGGGCAGCGGCTTTGCTATTACGGCTGAGTATGAAACGACAACTAGCGACGGGGTTGATGCTGGCGATGGCGCTCGCCTGCACGAAGGAAAAAGCGACGGAAGTGAAAGACAACGCGAAAGCGGCGGCGCACAACGTCGCGGAGAAGGCGCGCGACGCCGTCGATGCGGCGGTGCCGATCGGTGATCGTGACGACGCCGCGGCGCGCGAGCGCGAGCGTTTCGACGAGAGCTGGCGAAACCTGGAATCGTTCCGCGCGCAACAGGCGGCCCAGAAGAAAGCAGAGCAGGCCGCACAACAGAAAGCGGATCAGGCGCAAGCCGCGCAGCAACAGGCGGCCGCGCAGAAGATTCAGTTCGTGACGAACGTGAAGGAGTCGTTCAAGAACCTCACGCCCGACGTCATGAATCGCGCGCCGGTCTCAGTGCCGATCAAAGGCGACGTTTCCGGACCGTCGGTGGTGAAGACGCAGGTCTATCTCGACCGCGCGCATTTTTCGGTCGGCGCGCTGGACGGTCGCTGGGGCCGCAATTCGTCGATCTCGGTCTACTGGTATCAGCGCACGCACGGCATCGAGCCGACCGGCACGGTGGACGAAGCGACGTTCCGCGCGCTCGCACAGGACGCGGGCGCCGCGGAGGCGCTCGTGCAGCACACGCTGACCGAGGACGATGTGAAGGGGCCGTTCGTCACGATTCCGTCGGATGTGTACGAGAAGGAAAAACTCGACTGCCTCTGCTACGAGACGAAGAAGGAGAAACTCGCGGAGCTGTTCCACACCACCGAAGAGTTTCTCGATCAGCTGAATCCGAACGTCGATTTCAGCACGCTGCAGGCGGGACAAACGTTGTGGGTGCCGAACGTGCGTGCCTCGATGACCGCCGACCAGCCGGACATCGCGAAGGTGGCGATCTCGATTCGCGGCAACACGTTCAACGCGTACGACGCGTCGGGTAATCTGATCTTCCACGCGCCGACGACGCTCGGCTCGAAGTACGACCCGTCGCCGAATGAAGAGACGTCGGTCGTGAAGGTCGTGCAGGATCCGCACTTTCACTATCAGCCGACGCTGTTCCATGAAGTGCCGGACAGCGATCCCGAAGCGCAGCTGAATCCGGGACCGAATTCGCCGGTGGGCGTGGTTTGGATCGCGCTGAAGAAGCCGCACTTTGGCATTCACGGCACGTCCGACCCCGATTCGATCGGCTATGCGTCATCGCACGGCTGCGTGCGTCTGGCGAACTGGGACGCGCGCGAAGTGGGCCACCGCATCGCGCCGGGCGTGCCGATCGACTTCATCGACACGCGAACCGCGCAATAACGAAAAAGCGTTGGAGCGGCGGGCGCCCTCGCCCGCCGGTTTTTCGCGATGACTTCGGCGGGCGAGGGC
>DASSMK010000223.1:0-4223 GCA_035688915.1 Thermoanaerobaculia bacterium | reverse complement strand
GCCCTCGCCCGCCGGATTCTGGCGAGTGCATGGCGGGCGAGGGCGCCCGCCGCTCCAACACTTCATGCCTAAAGTCGTCTTCTTCGCGCTTCTGCTCTTTTGCCTCACGCCCTGGGCCTCCCCGCCCATCGCGCTCGCCCTCGGTCTCGCCCTCGCACTCACCATCGGCAATCCGTTCGCCGGCAAAACCTCGAAGCCGACGAAGCTCCTGCTGCAAGCGTCCGTCGTGCTCCTCGGCTTCGGCATGAACCTGCAGAAAGTCGTCGAAGCGGGCCGCACCGGCGTCGTCTTCACCATCGCCACCATCACCGGCACGCTCCTCCTCGGCTGGCTCGCCGGCCGCGCACTGCGCGTGGAGCGCGGCACCGCGCATCTCATCTCCTCAGGCACTGCCATCTGCGGCGGCAGCGCGATCGCCGCAGTTGGCCCGGTGATCGGCGCAACCGATGAAGAGATGTCCGTCTCGCTCGGCACCGTCTTCATTCTCAATTCGATCGCGCTCTTCATCTTTCCGATGATCGGCGCAGCGCTGCATCTCTCGCAGACGCAGTTCGGCGTCTGGGCCGCGATCGCCATTCATGACACGAGCTCCGTCGTCGGCGCCGCTGCGAAATACGGCGCCGAAGCGTTGCAGATCGCGACGACGGTGAAGCTCACTCGCGCGCTCTGGATCGTGCCGCTCACGCTCGCCACCGCGCTGCTCTTCCGCCGCAAAAAAGCCCGCATCGCGATTCCGTGGTTCATCCTCTGGTTCCTCGTCGCGTCGATCGTGCGCACGTACGTTCCGGCGCCCGCGAATGTCTGGAGCCTGCTCGTGCTGCTCGCGCGCATCGGCCTCACCGTCACGCTCTTTCTCATCGGCGCAGGACTCTCGCGCAAGAGCCTCGCGGCCGTCGGCGCGCGTCCGCTGATCCTCGGCGTTCTGCTCTGGATCGTCATCTCGTCCGTATCGCTCTGGGCCGTGATGACGACGCTCGCGTAGAATCCGCGCGTGGACGCGGTTCTGCACGGCAGCCTCGGCGCGTTCCGGCTGGCCGAGGTGCTCACGCTGCTCAGCACCTCGCGCAAGAGCGGAACGCTCACGCTCGAAAGCGACGACCGCCGCGCGACCATTTTTTTTAGCGACGGCGCGGTCGTCTTCGCCGGCACGAATCAGGAGCCGTTCCGCCTCGGCTCGATTCTTTTGCGGCGTCGCACGATTACGCGCGAGCAGCGGGACGCGATCGATCAGCGCATGCGCCGCGAGGGCGGGCAATTCGGCGCGCTCGCGGTGCAGGACGGCATCCTCACGCAGGACGAGCTGCGCGATTACCTGAAGGTTCAGGTGTCGGAGATCGTGTTCGATGCGTTCGTCTGGAGCGGCGGCGTATTCGCGTTTTCGCCCGCGCTGGAGCTTCCGGCGCACGCGGTGAAGATCGCCATCGATCTGCCGAACCTGATCATGGAAGGGGCGCGGCGGATAGAGGAGTGGACGCACTGCCTCGAGCTGCTGCCCGACAGCGGCGCGGTGTTTCGCGTCGTGGCGCGGCCAAAAGACGACAAGATCACGCTCACCGCGGACGAGTGGAAAATCCTCTTCCTCATCAACGGCGTGCGCACGCTCGAGGAGCTTTGCGGCGATGCCGAAGACGATCGCCTCGCGGTCTATCGCGTCGTGTACGGCTTGCTCGCGAACAATTTGATTGAAGTCATTCCGCGCGAGCGCGAGAACAAGCCGGTCGAAGATACGCACGGACCGACCATGCCGATGCCGGCGATGGACGATGCGACGGTGCGGCAGGTCATTCCGCGCTTTCAGGATGAAGCGACGTTGCGCGATTCGGATGCGAACGACGACACGAGCCTGCTCGTCTCATCGGAAGCGCGTCTGTCGTATGCGGATGTGGTGCGGCCGACCGTGGCGCAACTCAAGCTCGAAGACGGGACGACCTTCGCGCTGATCGAACCGGAGTACCTCCTCGGCCGTCATCGCGACAATCAGATCGTGATCGGCGATCTCGGCGTCTCCAGTTTTCACGCGCGCATCTTTCGCGGCGCGGATGGCTACGTGATCGAGGACCTCAAGAGCCGCAACGGCACCTGGATCAACGGCTCGCGCGTCTTCCACGCCACGCTACAGCACGGCGACAAGCTGCACCTCGGCGCGACCGACGTGATGTACGAACTGGTGCTGTAGCGCCCGCGCGAAACGGCGCCGCCGCGGATCACGACGGCGCCGGCGCAGCCGCTAATCGGCGCAGTACTTCGCTTTGCACATCTCGAACTTGAAGTCGCCGTACAGCAGGATCGGGCCCGGGATGGGACCCATGTAGTAGTCCCAGTAGCAGCTGAAGCACCCGCCCTCTTCTTCGGCGGCGACCGCTCCGGGCGCGCGGTTCGAACCGTCGCGCGGCGCTGCCGGCATAGACGGCGACGCCTGCGAAGCATTGGACGCGGCAACGTTCACCGCGTTTTCATTCGGGCAGCCGGCGCGTTCGGCGGTGACGGTGCGCGCGGTGGCGGCGGACAGCGACGTGGCGGCAAACAACAGCACAGCAGCAATGGTCAGCTTTTTCACGGATTCTCCTTTGGTGCGCGGAGAATCGCATGGCATTCCGGCGCCGCGACGTGACAAGACACGAAGATGCCGATCGCAGTGATGGAGGCCGAAAGATTGAGTGACGAATCGACGGAAGTCTACCCGTCCGTCAGCTGATCCGATCGAATCCCGTGTACTTCCGCAGCGCTTCCGGCACCACCACCGTGCCATCGGCCTGCTGGTAGTTTTCGAGCACCGCCACCAGCGTCCGCCCGAGCGGCAGTCCCGAACCGTTCAGCGTGTGCACGAAACCGGTCTTCTTGTCGGCGGAGCGATAGCGGATGTTCGCGCGGCGCGCCTGAAAGTCGGTGAAGTTGGTGCACGACGAAATCTCGCGGAACGTCTCCTGTCCCGGCAGCCACACTTCGATGTCGTACGTCTTCGCGGAGCCGAAGCCCATGTCGCCCGTCGACAACGTCATGACGCGGTAGTGCAGGCCAAGAAGCTGGAGGATTTCTTCGGCATCGCGGACCAGCTTTTCGAGCTCATCCCACGATTGATCGGGCATCGTGAACTTCACGATCTCCACCTTCTCGAACTGATGCTGGCGGATCAGGCCGCGCGTGTCTTTGCCGTACGAACCCGCTTCGCTGCGGAAGCATGGTGAGTACGCGGTGTACAAGCGCGGCAGCGACGCCGCGTCAAGAAATTCTTCGCGGTGCAGATTCGTGACCGGCACTTCCGCGGTCGGAATCAGATAGAGCTGCTTCTCGCCCTGCAGCTTGAACAGATCCTCTTCGAACTTCGGCAGCTGTCCGGTGCCGCGCAGCGAATCGGCGTTCACCATGAACGGCGTGTTCACTTCGGTGTAGCCCTGCCGCTGATGGACGTCGAGGAAGAAGTTCATCAGCGCGCGATTGAGCTTCGCCGCCGCGCCGAAAAGCACGGCGAAACGCGCGCCCGAGATCTTCGATGCGCGATCGAAGTCGAGGATGCCGAGGGATTCGCCGAGCTCCCAGTGCGGCTTGGGGGTGAAGTCGAAATTGGGGCGCTCGCCCCAGTGGCGCTCCACGCGATTCGCCGATTCGTCGCGGCCTACCGGCACGGATGCATCGGGCACGTTCGGGAACGTCAGCTCGTATCCGGACAGCTCGCTCTCGATCTGCGCGATGCGCTCGTCGAACGACTTGATCTGATCGCCGACACCCTTCATCGCTTCGATCTGCGACGACGCATCCTGCTTGTTCTTCTTCAGCGTCGCGATCTCCTGCGAGGCGACGTTGCGCTGATTCTTCAGCTGCTCGACCTGCGCGATCGTGCGGCGGCGCTCGGCGTCGAGCTCCGCATAACGGGAGAGGTCGATGTTCGCGCCGCGGTTCTGCAGCGCGGTGCGGTAGTCATCGAGATGTTCGCGAAGATAGTCACGGGAAAGCATGGCGCGCGAGATGATAACGTAGCGGCCGTGCTGCGACGGCGGATCCTCCCGCACGCGATTTACTTCTTTGTTTTCTGGCCGATCGGCTCGGCACTCTTCGCGGTACTGGCCATCCGCGAACAGTCGGTGATGAAGAACGCCACCGCCACGAACGTGCTCCTCGGCACGCTCGCCGGCACGGCGCATCTGCTGCCGGAGTTTCTCTGGTGCGCGTTGCTGCTGACGGCGATCACGGTAAGCGTGTTCACTGCGATGCACGTTGGAGCGGCG
>DASSMK010000222.1:0-31676 GCA_035688915.1 Thermoanaerobaculia bacterium | reverse complement strand
CGTACACCGATTCGCGGCAGGAGCGCCGCGGCGCCATCGCGCGCGCCGACGGCGGCACGCTCTTCCTCGACGAGATCGGCGACATCTCGCCGTCGTTTCAGGTCAAGCTCCTGCGCTTTCTGCAGGAAGGGACGATCACGCCGCTCGGCTCCGACAAAACGGTGCGTGTCGACGTGCGCGTGATCGCCGCCACGCATCGCGACATCAAGCGTCTCGTCGCCGGCGGCCAGTTCCGCGAGGATCTCTATTACCGCCTCGCGGGCTACGAGATCCGCGTCCCGGCGCTGCGCGAGCGCACGTCCGACATCCCGCTGCTGGTCGACCACTTCCGCCACAAGATCGCGCGCGAAATGCAGCGCGAATCGCTGGCCGGTCCATCGCAGGCGGTGCTCGATCTCTTCGCGGCGCAGCCGTGGCGCGGCAACGTGCGCGAGCTCGAGCAGGTCATCCGCCGCACGGCCATCGATTCCGGCGCGCTCGTCGACGCAAACGCCGCCGCGGCCGCGTTGCGCGCGGTCTCGACCTCCGACGCCACGACGCCCGCCCCTGTCGCCGCAGTTCGCGAAGAAACCGATGAGCTGATGCCGCTCGACGAAGCGGAAAAGCGGCACATCGTCACGGTGCTGCGCGCGACGAACGGAAATCAAACGCAGGCCGCATTCATTCTGGGCATCGAGCGAAAGACGCTCGCTCGCAAGATCAAACGGTTCGGCATCTCCGTCGAGGAAACCTCATGAAGAAACTCCTGCTGCTCGTCGCCATCGCCGCGATTCCGCTCCACGGACAAACTCCCGAGACGATCGGCTATCGCTTCGATGAAGTGAAACGAACCGTCACACTGACGTCGGCGAAGCAGGAAACGAAAGCGGCCAAAGGAGCGACGGCGCGCAGCGGCGACGCGGTGCACACCGGCTGGTTTTCGTACGCGCTGATCGCGTCGGAGAAGCATCGCGCGAAGTTCGAGCTGTACGGCAACACGGACGTCGAGCTGGCCGGCGGCACGCCGGGGATGATCCTTTCGCTGAAGAAGGGCCGCATTCACGCCATGTTCGACAAGATCACCGGCAGCGATCCGCGCGTGGTGCAGACGCCCGGCGCGTTGCTCGCGGTGCGCGGCACGCAGTACAGCGTCAGCGTGAACGACAAAGGCGAGACCACGCTCGACGTGTTCGAAGGCATCGTGGAAGTGCAATCGCCGCTGCGCCCGCAGCCGATCTTCGTCCGCGCGGGACAGTCGACCGACTTCGGCCGCCGCCGTCCGCCGGACGTCTATCGCACGCCGGAGGATCGCGGCCCGGCCGGTCCGCACACACGGCGCAAACCGGAAGAAGGTCCGCGTGACGGCCAGCCGCAGCCGCGCAACGGCGAGACGCCGCGCGATGGCGGCCAGCGTCCGCCGGGACCGGGATCGGGACCGGGTGGTGGTGGCGGCGGACAGCAGCCACCGCCTCCTCCGCCGCCGCACGGCGATCCGCATCCGCACCCACACTAGCGCTGCGTCATTTCGCCGCACTGCCGCGTCATCGAAACGCACGCGGCGAGTCATTACGCCGCGCGCAAATCGCCGTTCCTCTCTGCGCGGCATGTGGCACCGCGCTTGTCCCTGTGAGGCTGCCTAAGGAGCCTCATACACATGAAAAAACTCGCAGCAGTTCTCCTTCTCTCGATGCTTTCGACGGTCGCCTTCGCGAACGGCCACGGTGGTCCGGGCGGACCGGGTGGACCGGGCGGACCGGAAGGCGATCGCGGACCGGGCGGCGCGGACCTCATCGTCGGCACCGACGGCACGGTGTATCTCACGCGCGCCACGACCGCCGCTGACGGCACCGTCTCGCGCTCGCTCGTTGCCATCAGCGCCACCGGCACCACACTCTGGACCGCATCCCTCGGCACCGCCCGCGGCCCGATCGTGCAAAGCGGCAATCTCCTGATCACCGTCTCGACCACGCGTCCCGACGACGCGACCACCACCGCGCCGACGTCCACGCTCACCGCGATCAACGCCGCCAGCGGCACCACCGCCTGGACGCTCACGCTGAACGGCGTGGCCGGCGAGGTTCGCCCGTCGAGCAACGGCGTCTACGTCGTCGTGCACACGCCCGGCGCCACCGCCGATGCAGCCGGCACGCGCAGCCTCGTCGCCATCAGCAACGCTGGCGCGATTCTCTGGACTGTGCCGCTGAGCTAAACCGCATCCGCGTCAGAGCAAGCGCGAACGCAACGAACCGCTCGCCACCAGGCGAGCGGTTTCGTGTTCATCGACACACATCGCCAGCGCATACGGCTCGCCGAAGAGCGTCGTCGTATACGAGTCGATGGCAACCGGCTCGCCGAGGATCGGCTCCCACGCTTCGCCATCCGCGCAGGCCACGTAGTGCGTCGTCCACGCAATCGCGCCGTGTCCGAGGTAGCGCGATGGGATGAGCGGCATGCGCATCCCGTTTTCTTCGTGACGCACGCGCCCGATCCACGGCGCACGGCCTTCCGCGAGCAGCATCTCCGCGAGGCGCGTCGCGTAGTCGGTGCAATCACCCTGATAGCGCTCGCTCAGCGAGGCATGCAGCTCGTGCAGAAGATCACGCGCGTTCACCAGCGCTCCGCGCTTCCGCCGCGTACTTTTTGCGCAGCTCCCACAGCAAATGCGAGATGTACGCGCGCCGCGATTCGCCCGTCGTCACGATCAGCAGCTTCGTGATCTTCAGGTCGAGCGGATCGGTGTACAAGAGGATCAGCATCTCCCGGATGAAGTTCGTGCTCAGCGTGACGTAGTTGTCGGTGCCGACGCCGAGGCGCAGCCCTTTCTTTTCCCACCACGAGAACGGGTGATCCTTGTAATCCTCGATCTGCCCGGTCAGTCGCTGATTCGAGGACGGCAGCGAGATCAGCGTCAGCCGCTTGTCGATCATCCGATTCAGCACGTCGTGCTGGTAATGCTCGACCTCGCGCGCGAGGTGAAACTTCGTCTTCGTGAAGAGCGTCACTTCCGGCTGCCTCAGCGCTTCGCCGCCGGCCAGTTTTTCGCGAATCGATTCGCGGTTGTGCCAGTCCATCTCCATCACTTCGGAGTGCTCCAGCGATCCCGGCTTCAGCGCGACGCCGCGCGCGTTTTCGCGCACCACGCGCTGCACGATGCTGTGGAAGTAGTAATTCGGGTTGATGCCGAGGGAGAGGCCGTGCTCGATGGCGTCGACGTACCAGATGTTCATGGCGTTATCGACCGCCTGAATCCCCTGCCGCAGCGTGTTCCACGTCTCGCCGTGATGGCTGCGCGTGCGGAAGCCGTACGCCTGCAGTTTGCGCAGGCCGACGCGCATTTCCTGAAAGTGCACCTTGCGATAGAAACCGCGCTCGTTGCCGACCGTATCGACTTCCGTCATCACCTCGCGCAGGAACGGATGCTTGTGCAGCAGCTCGATGATCTGCTTCACCTGATCGTCGAAATGCGCGCGCTTCGATGCGTAGCGTTCTGCGTCGTAGAAGCCCGGCTCCTTGCGGAAGCTCGGCGCGAGGATGAAGCGGAACGCCGGCGTTTCGCGGCGGAACTGCTCGAAGCCTTCGTAGAGGCCGAGCACCACATCCTCCGGCGTGAGCGACTCGATGCCCGGAATCTGTTCGCTGGGATCGGTGGTCGATCGAAAGAGCGTGAACTTCAACCGCAGCGCGCCGACGTTGTGCTCGCGATAGAGCTTCGACGCCATGTGATACGCGGCGTCGCGATGCGCTTCGCGCGTCGTCAGGATCAGTTTCGCGAGATACAGAATCTTCAGATAGCGATCGAAACGATCGTCGCCGCCGAGGCGGATGAGGCGATCGACGTCGTGCACGTTGCGGATGGGAAGCGCGTCTTCGCCGTACACCTCCGCGATCTTGCGACGAAAAACATCGCCGTCGCGTCCATCGAGCAACGCGGCCAGGCGCGGATAGATGAACTGCGCGTCGAGCGAGCCGGTGAGGTGGATGTGCTCTTCGCGAAACGGAATCGGGAACTGCCTCAGCACGGTGCTCAGCGCGTCCGAGAACGGATGCGCGAGCAGCGTGTGAATCGAAGCGTTGTCGATGCGGAAGCGGCTCAGCAGCTCGCGAAACTCGCGCAGGCAGCCGGCCAGTCAGGATCGCCATCGAGCGACGGCGATTGCAGCGCGAGGCGCAGCGTGTCATCGATGGATAGAGCGTTCGTCTCGGAGATCAGGTCGATCAAAAAGCGGGTCAGGCGCAGATGCATGTGCGGCGCATTATCCGCTGCCGATGTGACGCGCGTGACATCGGCCGTACCGGAGACCTGCTACTCTCGCCGCGGTCCAACGACAATCCGGAGGTTCCCCGTGCCTTTCACATTCAACGGCATCGGCACTCACTATTACGGGCGCCGCAATGCGTCTGCCGTCAACGGCGTCTGCGCGCAGTGCCACCGCAACGCCACGCTCTCCTCGTACGACACGACGGAGTTCTTCGTCATCATCTACATCCCGCTGATTCCGGTGGCGAAGTACCGGATCATGGATCAATGCTCGAGCTGCCGCCGCCACTACCGCATGCCGCTCGCGCAGTTCCAGGCGAACGTCGGCGCCACGATCGAGCCGCTGCGTGAAGCCGCGCGCCGCGATCCGCTGAACGCCGAAAAACGCGAAGCGCTGATCCGCGAACTGATCGGCGCGAAGCTCACCGGCGAAGCGGAAACCGAAGCGCGCGACGCCGCGACCGCGTTTCCGCAGAGCGACGTCCTGAACTACCTGGCCGGTGTGCTCGCGGAAGCGCGCGGCGACGTTTCGGGCGCCGAGTCGTGGTTCCGCCGCACGGTCGCCGCCAACGCCCACCACAACGCCGCCCGCATTGCCCTCGGCCGCACGCTCGTCGCGCAGGACCGTCAGGAAGAAGCCGTGCGCGAGCTGCAGGAAGGCGTGGCCGGCGATCCGCAATCGGTCGGCGGGCTCTATCTCCTCGCCGAAAGTCAGATGCACATCGGACGCTGGTCCGAGGCGTACACGACGCTGCAGCGACTGCTGAATTTGAATGCGAGCTACGCGACCGATCGCGATCTCTTGCGCAAGCTCGCCGACTGCAAACGAAAGCTCGGCTACGAGCTCTCGCCCGCCGAAAAGAAAGCGAGCCGCAGCTGGTGGCCGTTTGGCCGGAGCCGCGCGCGCAAATCGCGCGGCATCGCGCGGCCAGGCGGCAACGCGGTGTCGGCGAAAGGTGTGTTCATCGCGCTGGCGGCGATCCTCGCGTGCATCGTGATCGGCGGCGGCGCCGTCGGTTGGTGGCGCCAATCCCATGTCCGCGTCTTCTTCGACAACGCCCTCGGCCACTCTGTGACGTTGAATGTCGACGGCGAATCGATGGCGCTCGGCGGACGGCCGCCACTGGAGCGCTCGCTCAAGCCGGGCACGCATCGCATCGTGGTGCTCGACGGCGGCAACGAGCGCGAGCACCTCGACGCGACGATCGAGACGCAGCCGTTTTTCGAAGCGCTCTTCGAGCCGGACTTCTACGTCTACAACGTCGCGGGCGCGGCCATCTACAGTCGCGCGGAGATGACGTATGCGGCCGAGGATTTCCAGCGGAAAACAAACGTGAGCTACGTGGCTTTCGATCGCTGGATCCGGCAGAGCGATGCCGATTACGTCTTCGAGGAACCGCCTTCCAGTGTGCAAGCGGATTCCGGCAGCAGCACGTCGGAGAAGACCAGCTTCCAGGTCGCGCCGAGCGGCATGGGCTATCGCAATCTCGCGTACGTCAACTACTCCGAGGGGAAACCGAAGGAGGCGGAGAAGGCGCTGGCGAAAGGCATCGAGCTCGCGCCGTGCGATGACGGCATCCGCGGCGATCTCATCTCCATGCTCGACGCCACGGGGCAAAGCGACCGCTCACGCGCGGCCGCGAAGGCGTGGGTCTCCGCGTGCGACGATTCGATCAACGCGCATCGCACGTATCAAAACGCCTTCGAGGAAAACGGCCAGCGCGACATGCTGCTCGTGCAGTATCGCGAACGGCTCGCGAAGGATCCGAGCGCAACGAATCACTACTTTTACGGACGGCTGCTCGAAGACAGCGACGCGGCCATCGCCGAGTATCAGGAAGCGGCGCGGCTCGATCCGAAGCTGTCGTGGCCGCACCTCGCACTCGCCTATCAGTGGCTGGCGCTGGAAAACGATCAGGCGGCATTCGACACGCTCGACGCAGTGCTGAGCGATCCGACGCTCGACAGCAACGCGCTGAACTACTACGCGCTCGCGGCGATCGGCTCGCATCACGAACAGCAGGCGCTCGCGCGCATCGAAAAGGAAAAGCAGCTCGATCGTTATGCGGTCTGGCAGGCGCGGATGACGCTCGCGCGCGCGGCCGGCGATTGGCAGAAGGCGAAGGATTTGATGAACGAGCGCGAGAAGGATGAAGGGCTGACGCCCGCCACCAGCATCGCGCGCGCGGAGATCGATCGCGATTCCGGCGCGCCGTTCGAACAGGTGCTGGCGCGTCTCGACCGGTCGCAGGAAACGGTTCCGGCGAAGGATCACTTCGTGTTCATGAACGCGCTGGAGCGCGGCGACGCGACGGAAGCGCTGGCTCTCGAAGCGAAATCGCGCCACGGCGGTGCTTCCGCGGACACGCTCTACGCGATCGAAGCGGCGTTCCTCGCGGGCGATCCGAACGCGCCCGCGCATCTGCGCGAGTTCCGCGACGCGATCGCGAACGGCGAAGGATCGGAGCGGCGCCTGCTGCGCGCGCTGGCCGACAGCATCGCCGGCAAGCTGACGCCGGACGCATTGCTGCAGCGCATCCGCCCTCTCGGTCCCGAAACGCTCCCCCACGGCTTCTTCGCGCTCGGCGTCCGGGCGCGCATCGATCGTGATCCGGCGTCCGCATCGAAATACTTTCGCAAAGCGGCGGAGCGCGCGGCCGATCGCACGTTCCCGTATCGCCTGGCGACGAAGCTCGCGTCCGCCGCGGAGACGCCCGCCGCGCAATGACGATCGAGATTCTGCCGAACGAGGACGAGCGCAAATGGCTCGGCCGCTACCTGCGCAAACTGATCGAGCGCCAGGGGTGGGAGACGTTCGTGCTCGCGCCGCTGCTGCATCCGACGCCGAAGCATTTTCCGGAGCGCTGGAGCCGCACCGTCGCGGACGTGCATCGCCTCACGCAGCATCTGCTGCAGCACGCGGGATTGGGCGAGCTGTCGCTGCACCTCTCCGGCTTCGGCGGCGATCGCGGCGGAAACATTTGGGATCGCGGCACCGCGGCGTGGTTCGCGGGCATCGAAGACGGGCGTTGCGTGATGGGCGTGCACGTCTCGCAGCTGCGCGATGAAGAAGCCGCGGTGGGCGTGATGGCGCACGAAGTGGCGCACGCGTGGCGCGCGCATCACCACCTGGTGTCGGACGATCGCGAGCGCGAAGAGCTCCTCACCGACCTCACCACCGTCTACCTCGGCTTCGGCGTCCTGACGACGAACAACACCGATCGTTACCGCTCGTCCGGCGATTCGCGCTCGACGAGTTGGTCGGTGTCGTCCGCGGGCTATCTTCCGCCGCAGTCGATGGCGTGGCTGCTCGCGCTGCAGGCGCTTGCGCGCGGACGCAAACGCGAGCTGCAGGAGATCGCTGCGGCGCTGGAGCCGTTGCAGAAGCAATCGTTCGAAGCAGCGATCGACGCGATCGATGCGGAGCCGTCGTATCTCGACGCGCTACAGCTGCCGCCGCGCGAAACGTGGCCCGAGCCTCGTGCGTTCGCGCCCGCCATGTCGCGCGAGCCGGAAGCGGACGAAGTGATCGAGCCGCCGGCCGCGGAGGCGAATCCGCAGCGCAACGCCGGCAAGACCGTCTATCGCGTGCCGCGCACATCGTTCGGCTGGATCCTGCTCGTCGGCGCCTATCCCGGCGCGCTCGTCGGCGTCGTCGCCGGATTCTTCTTCTTCGAATACAACATTCCCGCGGCGATGGCCGTGATGACCCTCGGCATCGCCATCTCCGTGTTCATCACCTGGCGCCGCACGTGGCGCTACATCTGTTCGGATCGCACATGCACGACGACGATCGACGAAGACATGCCCACCTGTCCCGGCTGCGGCGGCAATGCCGGCGCAAAGATCACGGTGAAGCGCCTGGCCGCGCTGCGCGAACAGGAACTGGAGCGGTGGGCGGACGAGATGGATTACGAGGAGTGCGCGGAGTGCGAGCCGGAACGGCCGTGCGAAAAACACCGCGCCACCACGCCGTTCGAAGAGTTCGTGGGAGAGTGAATGGGGCTGTTCTCATTCTTCGGCAAGAAAACGACGCGTGCGGAGTTCGCGCAGATCGTCATCGACGCCATGCGTGCACGCGGCGAGAGCGCGCCGATCACATTCGATGAAGCCACGTTCGCGCTGCGCGTCGGTGATACCGATCCGAAAGAGGTGGTGAACCTCGGCAACTTCTTTCACCAATACGAACAGGCACCGCGCGGCGAACGCGCGAACGTCGTGACCGGCTTTCTGCGCAGCCTCGGCGGCACCAAACGCGCGCGTCCGAAATGGAGCGAAGCGCAGCACCGACTGCTGCCGCATCTGCGCGGCCGCTGCTACTGGTCGTTCTCCGCACTCTCCGCGCGTGCGAACGGCATCGAACCGTTCCTCGAGCCGCTGCGACTCTTCGGTGCCGACGCGGGCATCGGCCTCGTGCTCGACTATCCCGACATGATGAGCACTGCCGGACCCTCGCATCTTGCGGAGTGGGGCATCGACGCGGAAAGCGCATTCGTTACGGCGCTGGCCAATCTGCGCGCGCGCACCGAATCGCGATTCCGACGCGCGAATCGCGGCGTGCACGTCTCGCTCTGGAAAGACACTTACGACGCAGCGCGCATCCTGCTGCCGGATTTGATCGCTGCATTGCCGGTCCGCGGACGGCATGTCGCGCTGATTCCGAATCGCGATCTGCTCATCCTCACCGGCGACGCAGACGTGGACGGCCTGACCGCCGCCGCGAAGCTGGCGGAGAGCGCTTTGGATGAAGCGCAGGCAATCTCGGCGAGGCCGCTGGTGTTCGAAGACGGCGACTGGCAACCGTTCGCACTGCCGCCGGAGCATCCTGCCGCCGCCGCGTACGCGCTGCTTGCCATCCAGCAGACGAAGGGCGAATACGACGAACAGAAAGAGCTGCTCAACGCGGTGCACGCGAAGGAAGACGATCCGCCGTTCGTCGCGTCGTTCAGCGGCACGCGCGCGCCGGACGCCACGGTCACGAGCTTCTGCAGTTGGACCGAAGGCATCGCGCAGCTGCTGCCGAAAACGGACAGCATCGGCTTCGTGCGCGTGCACGGCACCGACGCGAAAATGCTCGGTTTCGCGCGGTGGGACGACGTCGCGAAGCTCGACGGACTCTCGCTGAAAGAGACCGGCGACTATCCGCCGCGCTTCATCGCTTCCGGCTTTCCCACCGACGCGCAATTGCGCGCGCTGCCGCTTCGCGACACTCCCTGACGTATTCTTGCGCGCATGCAACGCACGCTGTCGCTGCTGCTCCTCTCGCTGCTGACGCTGGCGTGCGCCTCGAGCCGCCGCATGAACGACTACACGCTCGATTACGACACGATGGTCGATCCGCAGTTGCAGCGCGACGTGGAGTCGCTCGATGCATCACTGCGATCGAAGTACGGGCTGGACGGCGAGCAGACCGACGTCGGCGTGCTCGATCTCACGCGCATGCGGCTGGCCATGATTCATCCGGACAAGATCGAGTACGCCGCGAGCGTCGCCAAGGTCGGCATCCTGCTGGCGTACTTTCAACTGCATCCGAACGCGGCCACGGAACTCGATGCGCAGACGCGGCATGAGCTCGCGCTGATGGTGCGGCCGTCGAGCAACGAGATGGCGGCGAAGTACTCGCGCGAGATGGGCCTGCGGGAAATCCAGCAGGTGCTGAACTCGTACGGGTTCTACGACGCGGCGCACGGCGGCGGCATCTGGGTCGGCAAGCATTACGGCCCGAACAGCGAACGGATCGGCGATCCCATCGCCGATCACTCGCACGCCGCGACCGTGCGCCAGCTGCTGCGCTATTTCCTGATGCTCGAACAGGGAAAGCTCGTCTCGCCGCAAGCGTCGAAGACGATGCGCGAGATCTTCGCCACGCCCGACGTGCCGCCCGATGACATCAAATTCGTGAAAGGGCTTGCCGGCCGTGACGTGCAGATCATCCGCAAGTGGGGCTCGTGGGAAGACTGGCTGCACGACTCCGCCGTCGTGACCGGACCGGGACGCCACTACATCCTCGTGGGACTGACGCGCCACCCGCGCGGCGACGAATACCTCGCCGATCTCGCCGTTGGCGTGGACGATCTGCTGTCGCGCTGATCGCGCAACAACCATCGCGCATGCCACACCGCATCGCCCGGGAAACGCCATGGGCCGCCACCACCGGCTGCGCCCTCCTCCTCGGCGCACTGCTGACGCTCGGCGGCGGCTTCGCGCTCTACATGGCCGCCACGCATCCGGAAGAGAAAAGCCAGGGCATCGTCTACATCGTCGCGGGCGCGTTCTTTCTGGTCGGACTGCTGCTGCTTTACTCCGGCATTCACCAGTTCTTCGCGCGCCGAGGCGTGAAGGAAACGGTCTTCGCAATCGACTCGCTGCCGGTGCGGCGCGGCGTTCCCGTCAAGGCCACGATCCTTCAGCAAGGGCCGCTGCGTCTCGAATCGCTGCGCGCGAATCTGGTCTGCTTCGAGATCGAAACGCGCCTGGTGAAGACGCGCAATGGCCGCAGTCGCGAGCAGTTCACGAAGCAGATCGCGGAAGGCAATCTGCTCGACGAAGGCGAGATCGACATCGCCGCCGGCGAGACGCTGGAGCGCTCGTTCCTCATGACCGTGGCGCCCGACGCACGGCCGACCAGCGTCAAAGGCGACTTCGCCATCGTCTGGAAGGTGGAAGTGTGGGGCCGCGTGAAAGCGCATCCCGACTTCATGCATCCGTTCGTGATCCGCGTCGAATGATCCGCATCGCCCGAGCTCGCCACCGCAGCGATAACCTCGGCCGCGCTCACGCGCATCTGACAGAGCGCTGACGCCGTCGCGGCACGCTACACTGTACGGTCTCAGGAATCGTGCAGAGACAGGAGCGACGTCGGGTCCAGAGAGTTCGGTTGCTCGAGCCGCTTCGCGGCCTCGTGGCGAACGAACGTGTCTTCATCGCCGACGTCTCCATCAACGGCTTCCGCATCGTCAGCCAGACCACCCTCGGCCCCCCCGGCACCGCCGTGCGCGTGCAATTCGAATGGGACGGCCGCCGCGTCAGCGCCGACGCGCGCATCATCCACATCCGCCAGACGCTGGTCGGCGAAGGGCAGCGCGCACGGCAGCTCTTTCATTCCGGGATGGAGATCACGCAGGTCACCGAGACGTCGCGCAACACGCTGCGCGAGCTCGTGGCGTGGCACGTGGCCAAAGCGCTGGACGAGCAGAAAGCGAATGCGCGAGGCATCCCGGCCGTGGCCGCGCAATCGTTCCAGACCGGCAAGACCAATCAGCTCGTGCGGCACGAGCTCGTGGCCGGACGCTGGCGCGAAATCCCGACGAACGACGGCAAGCAGCCGCTGAACGGATTCACGATCTCGGCGGAGCTGAGCGACAGCGAAGTGATGATGCTGCGCAGCTCGTTCGAAGCGGGCGACGCCGACGCGCGCAAACTGATCCGGCAGATGGCCGAGCTGAGCGTGAGCAAGAGCGAAGGCATCCCCACGCGCAAGTACACGCCTTAGCGCAGTGCCGCGTCAGTAAAACTTCATCGCGGCCGGTCCCATCACGCGCAACACCGCTTCCTGCCGGAAGCGCGTCTTGTACTCGCGCGCGATCTCCTCGACTGCCAGGTCGGCCTCGCGACTCGGCGCATGAATGATCTCGATGACGACGCTCGGCTCCGTGATGATCGCGCCGCCGCGATCGCGCCACTGCCCCTCCGCGTGCGAGATGGTCAGGCCGTCCGGAAAGCGCGGCGTGACCACCTCGCGCACGAACGCCGTCCACTCTTCATCCGACACCGCGCCGCCGCCGGGAATGGAGCGGCCGAAGAAGAGGCGATCGGCGACGAACGTCTCCGGCAGCGGCGGCGGAAGCGTGGCGCACGAAACGCTGAAGATCGCCAGAACGAGCAGCCATCGTTTCATTTCGCAACGCATCATACGGCGCGGCGCTATACGTTCGCGATAGCCTCCATTTCGTCGGGCGTCAGCTGAATCGACGAGCCGGCCATGTTCTCCTCGAGGTGCTTCACCTTCGACGTGCCGGGGATCGGCAGCATCACTTTCGCACGCCCGAGCAGCCACGCCAGCGCAATCTGCGACGGCTCCGCACCATGCTTCTTCGCCGCGCGCGCGAGCGGTCCGCTGCCTTCGGCGAGCTTGCCGGTGGCCAGCGGAAACCAGGGGATGAAGCCGATGTTTTCGCGCTCGCAGTAATCGAGCACGCTCTCCCATTCGCGATCGGCAACGTTGTAGCGGTTCTGCACCGACACCACCGGGAAATGCTTCCGCGCGCGCTCGATCTGCTCCACATTCACTTCGGACAAGCCCGCGTGGCGGATCTTGCCGGCGCGCTGCATCTCGGCGATGAAACCGAACTGCTCGTCTTCCGGCACGTTGCTGTCGATGCGGTGCAACTGCCAGAGATCGATGCGATCGACCTTGAGGCGCTTCAAGCTGCCGTCGAGCTCTTCGCGCAAACGCTCGGGCCGGCCGTCCGGCACCCACTGGTCCGGACCAGGCCGATCGAGCCCGCCTTTGGTGGCGATGACGAGATCGTTCGGGTACGGACACAGCGCGTCGGCGATCAGCTGCTCGCTGACCTGCGGGCCGTACGATTCCGCGGTGTCGATGAGATTGACGCCGAGCTCCACCGCGCGGCGCAGCACGCGAATCGATTCGTCGCGATCCTTCGGCGGCCCGAAGATCCCCTTGCCGGTGATTCGCATCGCGCCGAATCCCAAACGATGGACCGGCAGATCGCCGCCGATGCGGAACGTGCCGCTCGCGGCGGCATTCACTTCAGTCATTGCATTCCTCCCCGCCGCTTCGGTGCAGCGACAATGCCCGGATGCGGCGCCCGATATACTCGCTTTCCGATCGATGCGCCGCCTCGCCGCTGTCGTCATTCTCCTGATTGCCACCTCCGCGCTCGCGGATGAAGTGAACGTCTTCGCCGCCGCCAGCCTCAGCGACGCGCTGCAGGAGATCACGGCGCGCTACGAAAAATCGAGCGGCGATCGCGTCGTCTTCAACTTCGGCGCGTCGAGCATGCTGGCGCGGCAGATCGAGAACGGCGCGCCCGCCGATCTCTTCCTCTCCGCCGACGAAGCGAAAATCGATCGCCTGGCCAGCCAGAAGCTGATCCTCACCTCGACGCGCGTCTCTCCGCTGTCGAACACACTCGTGATCGTCGGCACGACGCCGATGAAATCGCCGCGCGAGCTGACCAAGCTGCGCGTCGCCATCGCCGAGCCGTCTACCGTTCCTTCCGGCGTTTACGCGCACGATTGGCTGACGAAGCTCGGCCTCTGGCGCGAGATTGAGCCGCACGTGATTCCGACCGACAACGTGCGCGCCGCGCTGGCGACCGTGGAAGCGGGCAACGCCGACGCCGCCATCGTCTACGCCACCGACGCGCGCCTCGCCAAACGCGTGCGCGTCATCTACACCGTCCCGCGCGCGGAAGGGCCGAAGATCGCGTACGCGTTCGCGGTCGTGGCCGGCGCGGAGCACGAGCGCGCCGCGCGACGCTTCCTCCTCTATCTGCAGTCGGGCGCGGCGAAAAACATCTTCACGCGCTACGGCTTCCTCACGCGATGAGCGCGGGCGAAGCGGGCATCCTCTTCCTCACGCTGCGCACCGCGGCGCTGGCGACAATCGTGATTCTCGCGCCGGGGCTGGCCATCGCGTGGCTCCTCGCGCGGCGGCGCTGGCGCGGTAAGTCGATCGTGGAGACGCTCGTGGCATTGCCGCTGGTCATGCCGCCCGTCGCCACCGGACTGATTCTGCTCGAGCTTTTCGGACGCCGCGGTCCACTCGGCTTTCTGAAGATCGCATTCAGCTGGCGCGCCGTGGTCGTGGCCATGGCGGTGATGTCGTTCCCGCTGCTCGTGCGCGCCGCGCGCGTCGCGTTCGAAGAAGTGAACCCGCGCTTCGAACAGATCGCGCGCACGCTCGGCGCCGGCGAATGGCGCGTCTTCGCCACGATCACGCTGCCGCTCGCACGCCGCGGCATCGTCTCCGGCGCCCTCCTCGCCTTCGCCCGAGCCCTCGGCGAATTCGGCGCGACGATCCTCGTAGCCGGCAACATCCCCGGCCGCACCAGCACGCTCTCGCTGTCGATCTACAACCTCGTCCAACTCGGCCGCGACGGCGACGCGTTCCGCCTCCTCGGCTGGTCCGTCGCTCTCGCCTTCGCCGCCGTCTGGATCGCCGAAGTGGTCGTGCGGAGAAAGTCCGCATGACGATCGAGCTGCGCAATGTCGTGCTACCGCTCGCCCACTTCACGCTCGCCGTGGACGTGCAAATGCCCGCACGCACGACCGGAATCTTCGGCCCGTCAGGCGCCGGAAAAACATCGCTACTCGAACTGATCGCGGGCTTACGCACGCCGAAAGCCGGCCGCGTCGTGATCGATGGTCGCGACGTCACCGACCTCCCCCCGCGCGACCGCCGCATCGGCTACGTCCCGCAAGATGACGCGCTCTTCCCCCATCTCTCCGTCAAACAAAACGTCCTCTACGGCGCGCACAACGCGGACGACGCCGTCCTCGACGTCCTCGAAATCCGCCACCTCCTCCCGCGCGGCGTGAACCAACTCTCCGGCGGAGAACGCAAACGCGTCGCCCTCGCCCGCGCCCTCCTCAGCCACCCCGACGTCCTCCTCCTCGACGAACCGCTCGCCGGCGTGGACGTCGAACTGCGCAATCGAGTGCTCCAATACCTCGTACGCATCCGCGACGAGTTCCCCATCCCCATGCTCTACGTCTCGCACGACATTGAAGAAGTGCGGGCGATTTGCGAAGCGGTGGTGAGGATTGAGCGGGGGCGGGCGGGGGTGGGGTAGAACGCCGGAAGCAGTGCCGTCGCAAAAACTCTTAAAACGTGTTTCTGACGAGTCATTGCGAAGAAACATTGACTGAGTTGCATTCCGTAGCAAGTCCGATCGAGGCGCAAGCAGCGGACCGCTAAGACAATTCGCACAGCTGACTGTGCGGCCGGATCTCCTGCAGGTGCAGCACAACACCTTCTCAGCATGTAAAGTGCAACGCACGGTTCCGATGGGAAACAAGAAACTTGTTGGAGTGACGATCTTTGGTGGCGCCGTAGCAGGCGTCGCACTGCTGGGCGGCCTCTTTAGTCCTGCGCGAGATGCAACACGTGACTGGTATCGCGATCTCGAGAAGCCGTCGTTCAATCCGCCGGACGTCGTGTTCGGCCCCGTGTGGACCACGCTATACATTTTGATAGCCACCTCCGGTTATCGGGTTTGGTCCTCCGAAGCCGGCAGCGAACGGACGCGCGCGTTAGCGTTGTGGAGCGGTCAACTCGCGCTGAACGCGGCGTGGAGTCCATTGTTTTTCGGTGCGAAGAAGCCAGCGCTCGCGCTCGGCGACATCTTGTTGATGGATGTTGCAAGCGCTTTGTACGTGGTGACGGCCGGCAAGGTCGACAGACCTGCGGCATGGTTGATGTCGCCGTATCTGGCTTGGGTCGCATTCGCCACCGTACTAAACGCCGCAATCGTAGGCATGAACGACTGAGCCAAGTACGAAGCGTTCGACGCTCTTCAAGGCGAAGCCAACCCTGGAAAATACGTAATGACCGCGAGCAGCCTAACTACCTTCTGAAAGCTGACGCGGCCAGGCGTCGGATCGGCGCTGAAGCGCCTCGGTCGAACATAATACGGACGGCGAGCTTCGGGCACGCGGGCCCCGGCCGCGCAGCTTAGCAGGTGCCGTTAGGCAGACGAATCACGGTTCACGTCGTCGGCAATTCCATGGACACATCCGGAGCTAGAGCACAGCGCTTCCCATGCAGCGCCGCCGAAAGCAATCGGTGCTACAGCGGACCATTACCAGATTCGAATACGCTTTTCCGGAGGCAGATACTCGCGTTGTCCAGGCCGAACGGCGAAGGTTTCGTACCACAAATCGACATTCCTTGCCGGGCCGACGGCGCGAAAGTTCTTGGTTGCATGTGGATTGCGGAGGGCCTCGGCCTGGATGTGCTCATTGCGGGCTTTGCCGCGATAGAGTTGTGCGCGCGCGAGGAATAACCGCTGATCGCCGGTAAAGCCATCGAGAATCGTGGCTGTTCGGCCGCCTTGTGATCGGTGGTATGCATCCAGTGCGAGCAGCAGTCCGCCAAGATCCGCAATGTTTTCGCCCAACGTCAGCTGACCGTTGCCGTGCACGCCGGGCAGTACCTCGACGTCTTCATACTGACGCACCATCTGCGCAGCAGCCCGCTCGAACTTCGCGGCATCCTCGGCTGTCCACCAATCGCGCAGTGCGCCGGTCGCGTCGCGTTTGCGTCCCTGATCGTCAAACAGATGCGTAATCTCATGCCCAATCACGCTGCCAAGGGCACCGTAGTTCACAGCGGGATCGGCCAGAGGATCGAAGTAGGGCGGCTGGAGAATCCCCGCGGGAAGGCCGATCACGACGCGGGTTGCGTTCGCATAGGCGTCGACGTCGTGCGCGTGCAGCTGAAATTCTCCACGATCCACCGGCTGCCCGAGGCGTGTCTTCTGATATGCCATCTCCAGCTTTCTCGCCTCGACGACATTGGCGTACACGTCGTCTTCGGTGATGCGCATTGTGGAGAAGTCGCGCAGCGTGGTCGGTCCGCCAATCAGTACCCGCAGCCGATCGAGTTTTTCCAGCGCCTGCTGCTTGGTCGGTGCGGTCATCCATTCCAGTCCCCTGATTCGGACAGCCATAGCGGCGCGAAGATCCTCGACGATTGCCTCGACCTTCGCACGAGACGATGCCGGAAAATACCGGTTCATGTACTCGAGGCCCACGAGCTCACCGACCTCAGAGTTCAGCACATCGATGGCACGCTCCGATCGCGGAACGGGAGTTTCGCGGCCTTCCATCACCTTTTCGCGGAATTTGAACCGTGCGTCGGCAAACCGCTGCGGCAGAAACGGTGCTGCCTGATCGACCCACGCTGTGACCTCCCACGCCTTCAACGTTTCGAGCGGCGTTTCGGCGAAAACCTGCGCAAGAGCGGGGAACGCGGTGACCTGGTTCACGAGCACGCGGTTGATCGAAAGACCTTCTCCGCGGAGAAATGCCGGCCAGGGGAAGCCGGGGGCGAGAGTGTCGAGGTCCGCTATTGAAAGGTAATTCGTGGTTTTCGCGAAATCCCGGCTTTCGGCAGCCGTCCAACTCGCGCCGGCGATTCGCTTCTCCATCGCCATGATGTCTTGTGCGGTCTGGTCCGTGTGCGCCCAACCGGCCAGGGAGAGCAGCTCGCGCATGTACTCCACGTATGCAGCACGATGCGTTTCGAATTTGCTGTCCAGGTAATAATCGCGTGAGCCCATGCCAAGGCCGCCCTGGTACAGCGCATACACGTAGCGGGTCGGATCGCGGCGGTCGGTGCTCGGCTCGCCGGGGAAGAGTGCGCGCGCAAAGACATCCTGATTGGCACCCATCCATTCGGCCAGCGCCTCTTTCGACTGCAGCGCTCTGATGGTTTGCAGATCACGCTTCAGAGTTGCATCATCTCTGCGCTCGATTGCAGTTGTGTCCATAAAGGATCGATAGAAAGAGCCGAGGATCCGTGTGCCGGGACTTTCGTCCGCTGCGCTCGCGTGCTGAATCAGGTCACGGACTCGTGCGCCGGTCCGAACCTTCGCCGCATACTCTGACGAGACCGCAATTTCATCCGCTCCGAGTCGCGTTTTATCGATCCATTTGCCGACTGCATAGCGATAGAAATCGTCGCCCGGAGACACTCGTGTGTCCATGGCGTCCAGATCCACACCCCACCGACCATACCGTGTCATCGACGGCTCGTCCCACGTGGACGTCGCAACAACCGGTGCTGTCCCCGTTTGCTTTGAAGAAGCCACGTAGTGCTGGCAGCCGGACAACTGCCATGCAATGGCCACCAGGCACACCGCTCGTCTCTTCATCGTCATTCCTGGTCCTTTCCGTCATAGCGAGCCAGTAACTCGCTTCGATCATCAACAGTTGATGCTGACGCGGCCGGCGCTCGCGTCTCCGCGCGAAGAATCAGCTGGCGGAGAGCGCGCAGGGCGATGCCGAAGACGATCGGCTCGTGAGCGCGCACGATGTCCGCGAAGGCGTCGTCGCCGCCCTGCTGCGCTTTGCAGAGCAGGATCTCCCCGCGCGATTCAGGGTGCTCCACCCCGATTTCACCCATCTCATCCAGCTAATACGGAACAGCGCCGGAATCGAATGCACAGAGTCGCGCGGGCGCGCTGCCGCGCACCGCCGCGCTGGTCGTGGAGATCGAGCTGATGATGCCCACGCGCGAATCGCGGAGACGACGACCGCCGGCACGCCGTGATCGGCATCGGCAATCGTGGTTGCCTGCTCAGCTGCGCGCGGACAGCGCGACCCCTTCAGCAGCGCGCTAGCGCCGCATCCGCGAACACGCCTCTACGAAACATGCTCCACCACCACCCGCCCCGCGCTCACCACATCAAAATTGCCGGCGACGAAAGCATGCAAATACCGCTCGTTGGTAAACCCCAGCGCCAACTCGTTCACGGACGTGCCGGGACCTCGCTCGATGCCCTGGATCGTCACAGGCTGATAGAAGCTCGTCTGCTCGCCGCGCGGGCGTCGCGTGAGATACCAGAGGGTCGTGACGACCACGCCGGAAACGAGGGCAATCCAGATCGATCGCTCGAGCAGCGGCTGGTCGTTCTTTTCGATTCCATAGAACACCAGGCCGAAAAACACGATTGCGGTGATCAGCGCCGCGGCGATTGTGCGATGCAGCATTCCTGACGGCCGGCGCTTCGCGGTCGCCGCGCAATTCGCGCAGAACGGCAGCGCAAAGTCGGCCGTGTACTCGGCGCCGAAGAAACCAAAGTAGCGAGTGAGCCGCGTGTTCTGCGACTTCACGGCCACCGACGTGTCTCTGAGGCCGCAATTGCAGCAAAACTCCGTGGGGAAAATGATGTGAGGCGCGGATTTCGTGGGAGTGGAACCGAATCCCGCTTTCACCGCGAGCCTGATGCCGGGCGTCTTCGATGGTTCGACGAGATCGACATCGCAGGAACGACAATGCGTGAATCCCTCTCTGAACTCGCTTTCGCAGGACGGACAAATCATCAGCAAATTATATCCAGACAACAAGCGGCGGACGCTCCGCGCCCGCCGCTCGTCACGTCATCCGAAATCCTCAATACAAATCGTCGCGCGCCGCAATGTCATCGCTGGCCAGCGAACGCGGATTCAGGTTGCACGCGCCCACTGACGGATACATCGTCGCGCCGGCCACGCTGGAGTGGCCGATGCCGATCACGTGGCCCACTTCGTGGGTCATGATGCCGTTGATGTCGTACTCGCCGCTGCAGCTCGACTCGCCCGACGAGTAGTAGTCGTACGCCTGGTTCGTATAGATGTCCGCGTCGTAAATGCGGTCATCGCCGGTCTGGGAAACGTAATAGCCGGTCAGCGTCGCAGCCAGGCACGAGCCGGTGCAAACGCCGCCGTCGGTGTTCAGCATGATCGTCGCGGGCGCGCTGCCGCGCACCGCCGCGCTGGTCGTGGAGCTCGAGCTGATGATGCCCCACGCGCGAATCGCGGAGACCACCGCCGACACGCCGTGATCGGCATCGGTGATCGTGCTGTTGCCGACTGAGTAAACGCGCACCGTCACCGGCGTCGTCGCCCAGCGGCGGCGCGGCGAAAGGAGCGTATACGCCAGCACCGGACTGGCCGACGCGGCGACGAGGATCGTGGTGATGGTCAGTGCGAAAAGAGTCTGCTTTCTCATCGTTCGTTTCCTCCTTTTGCGCTTACTGCTGCTGCCGTTCGGCCACCGGACGTCCGGCGCGCGCGGCGTCCACCATCTCCGCCAGTTCGTCGATGGTCAGTCCTTCCGATTCGACGCGCAGCGCGGGCGCCGCGCCATGACTCTCCCGCGCTTCGCCCTGCCGTTCCGGATCTTCGACCAGCCGCTCCACGCCACCGCGCATTGACACGAGCAGCTTGCCCTGGTTGTACGCGTGGATGCGGTACGCCACGCCGTCTTCCCACTTGCCGAGGAAGAGCACGACGTCCTGTCCATCGCGCAGCGTCGGGAAGCCGATCGCTTCCTGCGTGTAATCGCCGACGGTGCCGCCGACTTCGCGCACGAGCAGCGTGTCCGGCCCCGTGCTTTCGCCGAAGTAGCGCTGCACGCGCACGGTGGCGTAGGTGTAGATGACCTGATGCGCGTCGTCCCAGGCGCTCCAGGTGTTGCCGAGGGTGCCGCGGACGATGAGTGTGGACTCGCGGGCGAGACGGTCGAAGGGAAGCTGAAGGAACTGCGAAGCGGAGAGCGGAAGAGCGAGAGCGAAGACCAATACGACCAGGGCGATGGATCGACGGTGCATCCTTTCCTCCTTTTGTTGACGCACCGCCATAGTGAAATCTCCGCGCCACATAATGCCTTTTTGCTTTAGTGACGTAAGTGCCTGCACGAGAGCGACATCGCTGTCCAGCACGCTTCGCAAGCGCGGGTCAGAAAGTGGGCGCGAATTCAAACGCTGACCCGCGCACGGGTCAGATTCGTGCCGGGCGGCGCATACAATGCGCGGTCGGATAGGAGAGAAACGAATGTCGCTTCGGAAGTTCGTAATGCTGGTCCTCGCGCTCCTCCTCGCCTCCACCGTCTTCGCCGCGACGCCCATTCGCGTCCTCGTCGACGCCACCGACGCGCCGCGCAATGTCTTCCGCTCGCACATCACGCTGCCCGCGCACGAAGGCATGACGCGCCTCGCCGTCGCGAAGTGGATTCCCGGCGAGCATGGTCCGACCGGCCCCGTCACGGACGTCGTCGACGTCCGCATCACCGCGAACGGCGCACCGCTCACCTGGCGCCGCGATCCGCTGGAAATGTTCGTCGTCGAGACGAACGTGCCGGCCAAGGCGAGCACGATCGACGTCGACCTCACCTACCTCGCGCCCACTGCCTCCGGACAATTCACCGCCGGCCAGAGCTCCACCGCCAATCTCGCCGTGATGAGCTGGAACACGCTGCTCGTCTTCACGCCCGGCACACCTGCCGACGACGTCACGGTCGAAGGCGCGATCCGAATGCCGGAAGGTTGGACGTGGGCCAGTCCGCTGCTCGCGGCGAATGAAGCAAACGGCCGCGTCGACTTTCAGCCCGCGTCGCTCACGACGTACGTCGATTCGCCTGTCCTGATCTCGCGCTTTCTGAAGAAGGTCACGCTCGACACGCCGAACGCACCGCCGCATCGCATCAACATCGCGTCCGAAAGCAACGCCGCGCTGATCACGCCGCCGAATTTCGTCGCCGACTATTCGCGACTCGTCGCCGAAGCGGGCTCGCTGTTCGGCGCGTACCACTTCCGCAAGTACGACTGGCTGCTGACGCTGAGCGATCACGTCGCGCACTTTGGTCTCGAGCATCACGAAGCGAGCGACGACCGCATGGCCGAAGCCACGCTTTCGAAAGAAAACCTCCGCCGCCGCCTCGGCGGTCTCCTCTCGCACGAATACGTCCACTCGTGGAACGGCAAGTTCCGCCGTCCGGCAGGCCTGCTCAGCGCCGATTACATGACGCCGATGCAAGGCGAAATGCTCTGGGTGTACGAAGGCCTCACGCAATATCTCGGCGAAGTGCTCGCCGCGCGCAGCGGCCTCTGGACGCCGGAGTATTACCGCGAGAGCGTCGCGCGCATCGCGGCGACATTCGATCAGCAGCCGGGCCGCACGTGGCGTCCGCTCGCCGATACCGCCGTCGCCGCGCAGCTGCTTTACGCCGCGCCGGAAGCATGGTCGTCACTCCGCCGCAGCACCGACTTTTACGACGAATCCGTTTTGCTCTGGCTGGAAGTCGATTCGATCATCCGCGCGAAAACGAACGGCAAAGCAACGCTCGACGACTTCGTGAAACGCTTTCACGGCGCGCCGGGCGGCAAGCCGGAAGTGAAGCCGTACACGTTCGACGATGTCGTGAACGCGCTCAACGCGGTCGCGCCGTACGACTGGCGCACGCATCTCAACGAGCGCCTCTGGTCGACGAGCCCGCGCGCGCCGATCGGCGGCATCACCGGCCACGGCTGGCGTCTCGTTTACGACGAAACGCCGAATGCCGTCGCGAGCGACGATGCCGAGATGCGCGAGCAGCAGGACGCCACCTTCACCCTCGGCATGACCATCAAGAACGCCGACGGCAGCATCGTCGACGTGACGCCGGGACTTCCCGCCGCGAGCGCCGGCCTCGCGCCGGGCATGAAGGTCGTCGCGGTGAATGGACGCCGCTGGACGCGCGAAGTGCTCGACGCCGCGATTCGCGAAGCGAAAGGCGGCAACGCGCCGATCGAGATCATCGCGGAGAACAACGACTTCTTCCGCACCTACGCGGTGAACTATCACGAAGGGATGCGCTACCCGCACCTCGTGCGCGATGAGAAAACGCCCGACACGTTGGGCGACGTGGTGCGCGCGCATTCGCGCTGAATCAGCGGCCGGTGACGACGGTGATTCCGCTCGGCGGCGACAGCGGATCGGCGGCCGCGATGACGAAGCGCTGCCCGTCCGGTGAGACGTCCCACGACTGCGAGATGCCGAGGTCGCCGAACGCGATGTTCGTCGCGAAGAGCGGCTTCGGCGCCTGCGCGTCGAACGCGCCGGGCACGTCGATCGGCACCGACATCAAGCGGCGATCGGGCGCGAGGTAGAACAGCTCACGTGCGTCGCGCCGCCAGCGCGGCTGCTCGCCGCCTTCCGTCGACACCTGCCACTTCGCGCCGGTGGCGGGATACGGCTGCACGTACACCTCGTGCCGTCCCGACTCGCTCGATGCGTACGCCACCCATCGCCCATCCGGCGAGAACTGCGCCTGCGATTCATCGGTCGGCGCGTTGAGATACGGCGTCGTCTCGCCGCCGTGCAGCGACAGCGCGAGCACATCGAATCCGGTGGACGGCTCTTCCGCGCGATACAGCACCACGTCGTTCGCCGGCGACCACGCCTGCGCGTAGACGGAGCTCGTCGCGGGCTTCATCATCAAGCGCTCCTCGCTCCGTCCGATCAGCGATTTTTCGGTGAGCGTGTCGACGCCGACGTGATCGTCGCTGTACGCGAGACGCGTTCCGTCCGGCGACCAGATCGGCGAGTATTGATTGCCGCGATTGAAGCTGAAGCGGCGCGGCACGCCTTCCGACGCGCTGGCGATGGCGACGTGATTCAGCGACTCCTTCGGATCGAAGTAGCCGAACGCGACGCGTGTGCCGTCGGGCGAAAGCGAAATGCCTTCGTATTCGCCGAGCTCACCCATCGCGCCGAGGCGGCGGCCGTCGCGGGCGAACCAGGTGAGGCGCATGTTGGCGGTGCCGTTTCGACGAAACGCAATCGGTCCGGCGATCGATGCAGTCACCGGAACGTAGCCGCGATCGATGTAGTACGTGATGTTGTCCGTGACGATGACCGGATCGCCAGTCAGCGCACCGGTGCGCGCGTTGAGATGCTGCCGCAGCAACACGTGATCGCGCACGTAATACAGCGAGTCGTCCGCACCGAACGCGACGCTCAGCGGCATCGGCAGGATTCGTTTCGGCTCGCCGCCGTTCAGCGACGCGAGGTACACGCCCTCCGCCTCCGGCCGCGCGCTCTGCACCGCGTACACGAAGCGTTCATCGTCGATGAAGAGCGGCCAGCGATGCGAATACGCCTCTTTCGCATTCGTCAGCCCGCGCGGAGTGCCGCCGCTCGCGGCAACGCGAAACAGCCCTCCCTGACTGGAAGGCGCGAAGACGATTTCGCCGTTGCTCCCCCACGCGCCGCCGCGACCCGCAGCCGCATCGCACAACGCTTGCGGCGGGCCATCCGGCAGATCGATGCGCATCAACTTGCCGTCCGCGAAGAACGCGATGGAACGGCTGTCGGGTGACCAGAACGGATACTCGCCGCCTTCCGTGCCGGCGAGCAGATGCGCCTCTTCGCCATCCAGCGGCCGCACCCACAAGTAGGGCCGGCCTTCGGGTGTCGTCGCGCCGAAGACGAGCGTCCGTCCGTCCGGCGACAGCGCGAATCCGCCCGCTTCGCCGAGCGACGGAAACGCCGAGCCGTTCGGCGGCGCGATCGTGAAGCGATAGACCGGCGTCTTCTCCGCCGGCTGCCAGCGCAAGGCGAGCGTGGCCACCGCGAGCAGCGCGAGCGCGCCGAGGGCGATCATGGTGGGGACGAGCCAGCGATGATCGCGGCGCGGTTCGGCTGCTTTTTCTTCCGGCTGGCCGTTCGTCAGCATCTCCAGCGCGAGGCGGAGGTCGTGCGCCGATTGGAATCGCTCGTCCGGATCTTTCGCCAGACAGGTGCGGATGATGCGATCGAGAGGACGCGGCGTGATGTCGCGCAGCCGTGACGGCGGCACCGGAGTCTCGCGCATGATCGCGGCGATGAGGCTCGCGTTCGACGTCGCCGTGAATGCGCGCACACCCGTCGCCGCTTCGTAAAGGATCGCGCCGAACGAAAAGATGTCGGTGCGCGCGTCGAGCACTTTTCCTTCGAGTTGCTCCGGCGCCATGTACGGGATCGTGCCGAGGAGCGTCCCTTGCGTGGTGAGCGGCTGGCGCTGCGTGGCGGCGTTCGCATCGCCGAGAATCGGCGCCTCGTCCTCGTGCATCACTTTGGCGAGACCGAAATCGAGCAGCTTCGCGCCGCTGCGCGTCAGCACGATGTTGCCGGGCTTGAGATCGCGATGAATGATGCCGTGGCGGTGCGCTTTGTCCAGCGCGTCCGCGATCTCGCTGCCGATGCGCACGACCTGCTCGATCGGCAGCGGCCCGTGCGTCAATCGCTCGGCGAGCGTCTCCCCTTCCAGATACTCCATGACCAGAAAGGCCTGGTCTTCGTGGATGCCGACGTCGTACAGCGTGCAGATGTTCGGGTGCGTCAGCGCGGAGATCGCGCGCGCTTCGCGCTCGAAACGGCGGCGCAGATCCGGGTCATTCGAGAGCGTTGCGGGCAGCACTTTCAGCGCGACGGTGCGGTCCAGCCGCGTATCCCGCGCTTTGTACACCTCACCCATCCCGCCCTCGGCGACATGGGCGACGATCTCGTACGGACCGAACCGCGTACCGGCACTGAACAAAAGGGGAAACCCGCGCGAAGGATACCGCAGGGCGATGAGTACAATGCTGACAGTATGGCAAGGGGTCGCTGTCTTGTGATCGACGACGATCCGATGTTCGTCGACATCCTGCACCGCGTTGCGGCGCCCTTCGATCTAGCACCGAGCGATGCCGCTACCGCACAAACGGCGATCGAAGCGATCGGTCGCCGCGACTTCGACGTGATCTTTCTCGATCTGCACCTGGCCGGCGGCAACTCCTCCTCGGTCGTCGAGTACATCCGCCGCGTCAAACCGCATTTGCTCCCGCGCGTCATCGCCGTGACGAGTCATCCCGGTCGCGCGCGGCAAGTCGCGCCGGACGTGCCGGTGGTCGACAAAGGCAACATCGAGACGTTGCGCCAGCGCGTCGCGCAACTGCTGTAGCCGTTTCGCGACACCGCCGAATAACTTCCTTCCTTGTGATACAACGCCTACATGACACCGGGCTACGTCGCGATCAGTCGGTTTCGCGTGCGGAATGAAAGGGAAGACGACGTGGCGGAGGCGTTTCGTGCGCGGCCGCATCTGGTGGAAGGAGCGGACGGCTTCGTCAGGATGGACGTCCTCTCACCGGAAAATGACGCCGCCGAATTCTGGCTCGTCACCTATTGGATCGATGAGTCGAGTTTCCGCGCATGGCATCACAGTCACGTGTATCGCGCATCACACGAACAGATCCCGAAGGGGCTGAAGCTCGATCCTTCCGCCACTGAACTGCGCGGCTTCCGCTATATCTCCTCATGAGCGCCGAAACGATCCGCCTCCGCATCGAAGAGTTGGGTGAAGCCATCACCGAGCGGCACTTCGCCAGGCATCCGGAGCTCGACGCGCGTTACGGGCCGATCGGACGCGTGCGCTGCCGCGAAGACGCGCGCTTCCATCTGCAGTTTCTCGCGGCCGCAATCGAAGCGCGCAGCAGCGCGATGTTTCTCGATTACGTCGGCTGGGCGAAGGTCATGCTCGCGTCGCGCGACGTGCCGGTGCGCGATCTCGCCGAGAATCTGGAGATCGTCGATTCCGTCATCCGCGAGCGCGCTCCGGACATCGATGCCGCGCGCATTTTGCGATTGGCCATCGAGCGGCTCGACAGCATGCCGAGCGACGTCGCGTCGTTTCTCGATCCGCGCTCACCGCTCTTTCCCGTCGCATCGCAATATCTCGAGCTCCTCCTGCACAGCGATCGCCGCGCAGCCGCTGAGGTGATCACGAACGCGCTCGACGGCGGCGCCTCGCCGCGCGACATCTACCGCCTCGTCTTCGAACCGGTGCAACAGGAAGTCGGCCGGTTGTGGCAGCTCAATCGCGTGACCGTCGCGCAGGAGCATTTCGCGAGCGCCGCCACGCAACAGATCATGACGCTGCTCTACAGCCGCATCTTCGGCGGCGAGAAGCGCGACCGGCGCGCCGTGGCGATGTGCGTCGGCGGCGAGCTGCATGAAGTGGGGCTGCGCATCGTCTCCGATCTCCTCGAGCTCCACGGCTGGCAAACCTGGTACCTCGGCGCGAACATGCCGCCGTCCGCCGCGGTGCAGATGTGCATCGAGCGCCGCGCGGACATCCTGCTCGTCTCCGCGACGCTCACGCCGCATCTCGTCACTGTGCGTGAAGTCATCCGACTGTTCCGCTCGACGGAAGTGCTGGCCAACGCTAAGGTGATCGTCGGCGGCCGCGCGTTCCGGATGGAGCCCGAGTTGTGGAAAGAGATCGGAGCGGACGGCTACGCCGCCAATGCGGATGAGTGTCTCGACCTGGCTGACCGGCTCGTCTCCTGAAGGACTCGCCTTCACGTGCGACACGTCCGGCAACGTGCTGCATGTGGTGCATTCCTCGATCGGCGACACGACCGTCGGCGGCTCACTCTTCGATTGTCTCGAGCCGTCGAGCCAGACGCCGTGCACGATTTTCTTCCGCGCCGCCGTGGCCAACGGATTCGCGCGCTCCATGCCGCTCCGCCTCGGCGCGCACGAGCTGCATTGCTTCGGCTTCCGCCCGGACGACGTGGTGCGCATCGTGGCCGTCGCGGAACCGCGTCACGCGGCGTCGATCGCCGAGGTTGCGGCGCAGCTGAGCGGCGACGATGGATTTCGCGCGCTGGCGGATGAGATCCGTCGCACGCATTCCATCTACGACGTCTACGAAGATCTGGCGCGGCTCAACAACGATCTCGTCACCGCGCAGCGCGAGCTGGCGCGCAGCATCGGCGAGCTCACGCGCCTCAACGATTTCAAGAACGAGCTCCTGGGCATGGCCGCGCACGACCTGCGCAATCCGCTCAACGCCAGCCTCGCCTTCGTCACGTTCCTGCTCGAAGACGAAGCGTCGTTCAGCGACAGCAATCGCCTGCTGTTGCGCCGCCTGAAAACGAGCAATGCGTTCATGCTGCGGCTGGTCGAAGACGTGCTCGATTTCTCCGCGATCGAATCCGGCCGCGTGCGTCTCCACCTCCAGGACAGCAACCTCGGCGAAGTCGTGCAGAGCGTGATCGACACGATGCGCGTCGTGGCGGAGCGGCGGCGCATCACGATCCATTACGACGTGCAGCCTGACCTGCCGATCCTGCGCGTCGATCGCATCAAGCTGACGCAGTCGGTGCAGAACCTCGTCGCAAACGCGGTGGCGTACTCACCGGAAGGGGCGAGTGTCTTCGTGCGCATCACGCGCGACGAAAGGAACGAAGTGATCGCCGTCGAAGATCACGGTCCCGGCATTCCGGCGGACGAGCTGCCGCAGGTGTTCGAGCCGTTCACGCGCCTCTCCACGGCCACGCAGAGCGGCGAGCGCAGCGTCGGCCTGGGCATGGCCATCACGAAGCGGATGGTCGTGGCTCACGGCGGCACGATCGAAGTGGCGAGCGTGGAAGGCCACGGCGCGACGTTCACGATCCGCCTGCCGATTCCCGCCGCTTAAAACAGTCGCGGCGCGCGTTCGAGGTCGATCAAATATTGCTTCGCGGTCAAGCCGCCGCCGAAGCCGGTCAGCGAACCGTTCGAGCCGACCACGCGATGACACGGCACAACGATGGGCAGTGGATTCGCGCCGTTCGCCGCACCGACCGCGCGCACCGCTTCCGGCTTGCCGATGCGGATGGCGATGTCGCGATACGAGCGCAGCTCGCCGTACGGAATCGCGGTGAGCGCGGTCCACACGGCGCGCTGAAACTCGGTGCCGCGCGGCGCGAGCTCGAGATCGAACACTTTGCGCTTGCCGTCGAAATACTCGCGCAGCTGGCCGATGGCGTCGGCGAACGCATCGTCGTCGCGGCGCCACTCGTCGCGCGGCTCGCCGCCGAAGGAGATCTGCGTGATGGCGGCCCCTTCGCGCGCGAGGAGCAGCGGGCCGACGGGAGACGGAAGCGTGGTGTAGAGCGTCACATCGTTAAGAACACGCGATGTGACGCTCGCGTTTCCACGAATCGTCAGAGTCCCGAAAGAATCTGCCGGGCCCGATCGAGATGCGTGGCCACGGCCGCGCGCTGCGTCTGCAGCAGCGTCAGCACCTCGCCGCGCGCCGAGGGGATCAGCGCCGTGTCGAGCGAGTTGAGCAACCACTGGTGCAGGTCGACCTGCGACTGCATGTACGCGCGATCGAACGCCGCGCCTTTGTACGTGGCGAGATTGGTGATGGTGCGCTGCGAATTCGCGCGCAGCGTCTGCGTCGTGTCGTTGTCGCCCGGCGTGATGTTGTTGCGCGAGAAGGTGTCGCGCGCCGTGTTGAGCGCCGACGTGTGATCGGAGACCATCATCTGCGCGAAGGCGCGGACGTCGCCGGATGTGGCGCGCGACGAGGCCGCCTGCCCCTGCGCGATCTCGCCTTCATTCGCTGTCGTGACGATTCCGGCAATGTCGGACGACGGCAGTGCACCCGGCATCGTGGCCATGTCCGTCGTCGTCGCGCACGCAGCGAGAAGCATGGCCGGAAGAATCAGCATCGCTTTTTTCATGTCGTAACCTCCGCCGCGTGCGGAAGCAACGAGCGGGCCGGATTTGCATCAGCTGCAAATGCGCGAAACGGCCTCGACGAGCCGCTGCACCTCGTCTTCCGACGTGTAGCAGGCGCAGCCAACGCGAACGAGCTCGGGGACGCCGAGGCGCTCGACGACGGTTTGCGCGTAAAAGTCGCCGTGGCTGGCGAAGATCGCGTCATCCGCTAACTTCCGCGCGATGGTTTCGCCGGTCACTCCTTCGATCGTGAACGCAACGGTGGGCGTGCGCTTGAGACCCGGCCGCGGACCGAAGAGGCGCACGCGCGGCAGCGCGCTGAGGCCATTCCAGATCGTGCGACCGAGCGCTTCGCCTCGCGTGTGCAGCGCCGCGAACGTAGAGGCGAGTTTCTCGCGGCGGGACTGGCCTTCGCCGAGGGAGGCGAGGAAGTCGATGGTGGCGGCGATGCCGGCGATGCCTTCGTGATTCTGCGTGCCGGTCTCCGCGCGCTCCGGCGCGGTGTCCGGCGAAGGCGCGAGCTTCGGGAACGGCAGCGATTCGAGCAGCTCGCGGCGCGCGAAGAGGATGCCGGCATGCGGACCGTAGAACTTGTACGACGAGCAAGCGAGGAAGTCGCAGCCGATGCGCTGCACATCGACCAGCTCGTGCGGCGCGAGATGCACGGCGTCGACGAAGAAGAGCGCGCCGGCGTCCTTCGCGATCCGCGCGATCGACTCGAGATCGTTCACCGTGCCGACCGCATTCGACGCGCCGCCCGCGCCGATCAGCCGCGTCTTCGCTGTCACGAGCGAGGCGAGATGCTCGTAATCGACCTGCATCGTCTCCGGAATCATTCGCGCCACGCGGACCACGATGCCGCGATCGCGTTCCAGCGCGCGCCACGGCGCGACGTTCGCGTGGTGATCGAGCTCGGTGACGATCACTTCATCGCCGGCGGACCAGGTGCGTCCGAGCGTGCGCGCAAGGTGGAACGTGAGCGTTGTCATGTTCGCGCCGAAGACGATCTCGCGCGGTTTGGCGTTCAGCAGATCGGCCGCGGCTTCGCGCGAGGCGGTGAGGATCGCGTCGGTCTCCGCGCTCGTCGGATACGACCAGTGCGTGTTCGCGTTGTGATGGAAGAGATAGTCGACCATCGCGTCGGCCACGGCGCGCGGCACCTGCGTGCCGCCGGGCGCATCAAAGTACGCGACGGGACGTCCGTTGTGCTGCCGTTCGAGTGCGGGAAAGTGCGAGCGGATGCTTTCGGTGGAGGCGGCCATTGCGCCGCGGATTATCGGCGATTGCGAGCGAGCGGCTACACTCTCCCGCCGCATGCCCGACGAGCAGTCGCCCTATCTTCATTTCTCGCGCGCCGAATGGGCGCACCTGCGCGGCGAGACGCCGATGACGCTCGCCCCAGCGGAAGTGGCGGAGCTGAGCGGCATCACCGAAACGCTCTCCATGAGCGAAGTCGAGCAGGTCTACCTCCCGCTCTCGCGACTGCTGCATCTGCACGTCGCGGCCGTGCAGGAGCTGCATCGCGTGACCTCGCGCTTTCTCGATGCGCACGCGCCGCGCGTGCCGTACGTGATCGCCATCGCCGGCAGCGTCTCTGCGGGCAAGTCCACCACCGCGCGCGTGCTGCGCACGTTGCTCGGGAGATGGCCGGAGCATCCACGCGTGGATCTCATCACGACGGACGGCTTCCTCTTTCCGAACGCCACGCTGCAGGAGCGCGGCATCATGCATCGCAAAGGCTTCCCCGAAAGCTACGACCGCCCGCGCCTGGTGCGCTTCATGTCGGAGCTGAAGTCGGGCCTCTCGCCGCTGCGCGTGCCGCTCTATTCGCACCTGCACTACGACATCGTCACCGACGACGCGCAGCTCGTCGACGCGCCGGACATCGTCATCCTGGAAGGCCTGAACGTGCTGCAAAGCGGAAGCGAGCACTCCGTCTTCGTCTCCGACTTTATCGATTTCTCGATTTACGTCGACGCGTCGGAAGCCGATCTGGAAACGTGGTTCCTGACGCGCTTCCGCCGCCTGCGCGACACCGCCTTCCGCGACCCGCAATCGTTCTTCCGCTCCTACGCCGCGATGCAGGAGGAAGAAGCGGTAGCGACAGCGAAAGACATCTGGCGCCGCATCAACCTGGCAAACCTGCACGAGAACATCCTGCCCACGCGCGAACGCGCGCGCCTCGTGCTGGAAAAAGCAGGCGGACATACGGTGCAGCGGGTGCTGCTACGGCGGCTGTAAGGGCGGCGAAGCCGCCCGCTTCGCCGCTGGCGAAGCCAGGCTCATGGGCTCATAGGCTCATGGGCTCATAGCAGCGCGCGCAACGCATGCTTGGGCGGTTTCGGCTTGAGGCTGACGAGACCTGCGGGTCGAGCACAACACCGCGCGCTTGCAACACAGGTGCTGCTAT
>DASSMK010000221.1:0-23585 GCA_035688915.1 Thermoanaerobaculia bacterium | reverse complement strand
CCCCCCGCCGCTCCGACATTTTCGCTAAAACAACATCTCCTGCACCGCCTGCGGCTTCGCCACCGCAGGCCGCACGGCGCCGCCGCGCACGCGCACTTCGTCTTTCTTGCGGCCGAGGAGCCAGAAGAGGTTGCGGCGGATCCACTCCTGCGATTCGCGGTAGTACGCGAATTTGCGCTCCGCCTGATGGAAGCGGCGGTTGTGCGGCGCGCCGAGAACGTGGTGCAGGTACTCGTGGTAGATGATCGACTGAATGAAGAACGCCGGGATTTGCGGCGCGTTCAGGATCGGATGGATGCGCACTTCGGCCGTGGCGTGGTTGTAGGAGCCGAGGCGGATGCTGCGGCGCTTTTTGCGGGCGATCTGCTGGCCCCACAGCACCGGCAGCGGCGGATATTTGAAGAAGTAGGTGCGATGCACCTCCGCCGCGAGCGACTCGAGATGATGGGCCGTCGTAGGAACGAGGAGCGGAATGCGGAGCGTGTCGGTCTTACGGGCCGGCATCACTCCGCATTATGCACTCATCCCTGCTTCACTTTGTCCATCACCTGTGACACGTTCGCCATCGCGGCAGCGGACACGAGCGAAGTGCCCGCGGCGATGATCTCGTCGCTCTTCTTCATCCCGAGCCAGACACCGACGCCGACGCCGAGGATCACCGCGGCGACGGGAAACGAACGGATCTGATCGCGCCACGCTTCGGGAAGCAGGTTCTCGATCTCGTCCAGCAGCGCTTCGGGGCCGTTCTCCGCCACCTTCGCGCCGAGTTGTGCCGCGCGCTCGCGCACCGGATCGTTCTCGAAATCCATCCCCGCCGCGGAACGCTCGTGCTGATCAGGAAAACGGGTTGCCATGTCGTCTACTCCTCGTCGTCGTCGCGACGCAGCAGCAGTCCGATGAGGAATCCGACGCCCACCGAGATCAGCAGCGCTTTGCCCGGATTCGACCGGACATACGTGCGCACCTGATCGGTGACCGCGCCGAAGTCGACGTCCTCGACCCGCTCGCGCATCGCGTTGTAGCCGTCGCGGACCGTGTCCGAAGCGGCGCTGTACTTTTCATTGACGTAATCGCGGGCCCGGCCGAAACGGCCGGACGCTTCGTCGTCTGATGATGCGCCGGCTCCTCCAGCAGTCGCTCCCGTGGTGTTCGTGCTCTCGTCCATTCGAGCTCCTCCTGTTGTCGTCGCGACGATATCACCCAGCCGCGTCAGCGTGAGCATTTCTGCACTGAGCATGCCCGTGGCGGTCTTCTACAATCGCGGCGCACATGCGCATCTCCTTACAAGACGTCAGTCACGACTATCGCGGCAATGAAGAGTCGGCCGCGGTGCACGTGCTCGACAACGTTTCGCTGGAGATCGCGTCCGGCGATTTTGCCGTGCTGATGGGCGCATCGGGCAGCGGCAAATCGACGCTGCTGAATCTCATCGGCGCCGTCGATCGCCCCACGCGCGGCAAAGTCTTCCTCGGCGAAACCGAAACGTCCGCACTCGACGAATCGAAGCTGACCATGCTGCGCCGCCGTTCCATTGGCTTCGTCTTCCAGTTCTTTCACCTCATCCCGACGCTGAACGTGGCCGAGAACGTCGCCTTCCCGCTCTCCCTCGTGCATACGCCGAAGCGCGAAATCAACACGCGTGTGGCCGAGGTGCTGGAGCGCGTGGGACTGGCGCATCGGACGAAGCACATGCCGAGCGAATTGTCCGGCGGCGAAATGCAACGCGTGGCGATCGCCCGCGCCGTCATCCACAAACCGCCACTGATCCTCGCCGACGAGCCCACAGGCAACCTGGACTCAAAAAACGGCACCATGATCCTGGACCTGATCCGCGAACTGCACGCCAGTGAGCGGCCGACGATCGTGATGGCCACGCACTCGGCGGCCGCGGCGGCCATTGGCGATTATGTGGTTCGTCTGCGCGACGGCCGAATTGAGAATTGAGAATTGAGAATTGAGAATGAAAAACCTCGCGTGAACCGTGTTCCCCGCGGAGCGCAATTCTCAATTCTCAATTCTCAATTCTCAATTCTGAAAGCGCTCGTCACGCGACCAATCTCGCGCGAAAAAACCCGCAGCTTTCTGACAGTTCTCGGCATTGCCGTCGGCGTTGCGGTGGTCGTCGCCATTCAATTGGCGAATCAGAGTGCGTTGCGCGCGTTTCGTGAATCGATCGATGCCATTGCCGGGCGCGCGAATTATCAGATCGTGCCCGATGCGGCGCCGCTCGATGAGAACGTGTTGCTGCGCTTGCAGCCGCTGTGGCGCGACGGCGTTCGCTTCGCGCCCGTCATCGATGCGGAAGGTGTGGTCGAGCCGTCGCAGCTGCCGGTGCGCTTGCTCGCCGTCGATCTGATGAGCGATCTGCATTTTCGCGATTACCGCTACGCGAAGATCGACGTGAACCGCTTCCTGTCACTCTTTCGTTCCGATTCGATCGTGGTGCCGGCGCCGTTCGCGAAGGAGCAGCATCTCGCCGTCGGCTCGCCGCTCACGCTCAACATCCTCGGCCGCAAGCGGACGCTCATCGTGCGCGGCATCCTCGAAGCGAGCGGCCCCGCCACCGCGTTCAACGGCGGCATCGTCATCTGCGACATCTCCGTCGCGCAGCGCAGCTTCTCGATGGCCGGCCAGCTCTCGCGCATCGATCTGCTCGTACCGGACGAGAAACTCCTGACGAAGATTCACCTCCCGCCCGGCGTGCGCATGGAACGACCGTCGCGCCGCAACGAGCGCGTCGAAAAAATGCTGCGCGCCTTTCGCGTGAATCTGTTCGCACTGGCAGGCGTGGCGCTGCTGGTGGGGATGTTTCTCGTCTACAACACGGTGCTGATCTCGATCCTGCGCCGCCGCCGCGATGTGGGCGTGTTGAAGACGCTCGGCACGTCGCCGCGCCAGATCTTCTTCGCCTTCTGCGGCGAAGGCCTCATCTTCGGCCTCGCCGGCTCCGCCCTCGGCATCCTCCTCGGCTACGCACTCGCCTCCGGCATCCTCACCGCCGTCGGACGCACCATCAACACGCTGTACGTCGCGTCGCGTCCGGAGTCGGTCGTGCTCACGCCCGCCGTCATCGCCACCGGCATCGCCGTCGGCACGCTGCTGTCGCTGCTGTCCGCATTGCAGCCGTCGCTCGAAGCGGCACGCGTGCGGCCGAGCACGATGATCCGCCCCGGCCTGCAGCAACCGGTTCGCAATTCGCGCGCGCTCGCCATCGCATCCGCGATCTGCTTCGTGCTGGCCGCAATCACCTCGCGCATTCCGCCAGTCGGAGGAATCGCGGTAGCGGGATACGTGGCGGTGCTGCTCGTCGTGGCCGCGTTTTCACTGCTCGCGCCGATGATCGTCACGTTCATCGCGCGCATCTTCGCGCCGCTGCTGCAGTCGGCGTTCGGCATCGTCGGCAAGCTCGCCGCGACGTCGCTGCCCGCATCGCTGCGCCGCACCTCCGTCGCCAGCGCCGCGCTGTCGCTCGCGACAGGAATGATGGTGGCGATCGCGCTGATGGTCGGCAGCTTCCGCGAAACCGTGCGCATCTGGGTCGACCAAACCGTCAGCTCCGATCTCTGGCTGCGTCCCGCGAAGGGATTGACCAACGCTCCCGGCGCGGTGTTCCGTCCGGAAGTGGCCGACGAGCTGGAGAAACTGCCGTTCATCGCCGACGTCGATCGCGTCCGCGCACGCACCATCGTCTATCACGACGCCTTCGTCTCCGTGACCGCGGCCGAGTTCAACGCCGGTCGCGACATCCCGATGATCACGCCGCGCAAAGCACGACCGGCGCTCGAAGATGCACTCCGCCGCAACGGCGTGTTCGTCTCCGAGAGCTTCTCCATCAAATACAACACGCGCGTCGGCGACGTGCTCGAGCTGCCCGCGCGCCACGGCATTCTCCGCGCGCCGGTCAGCGGCATCTATCGCGACTACTCGAACGATCGCGGCGTCATCGTGATGGACCGCAAGCTCTACGTCCGCGCCTACGCCGACACCGCCATCAACACGATCGTGGTTTATCTGAAACCCGGCATCACCATCGACGCCGCGCGCCGCAAGCTGGAACGCGATTTCGGCCCGAAACATGGCGCATTCGTGGTCACAAACGGCGAAGTAAAGAAGCAGGTCATGACCATCTTCGACCAGACCTTCATGATCACTTACGCACTCCTCGGCGTCGCCATCATCGTGGCAGTGCTCGGCATCGTGAACACGCTCTCCGCGCTGATCCTAGAACGCACACGCGAGCTCGCGTTGCTACGCGTCACCGGCCTCTCCTCCCACGAGCTCCGCCAAATGATCGTCCTCGAATCCTCCCTCCTCGGCGTCACCTCAACCGCGGTCGGCCTGGTGATGGGCTACGTCCTGTCGTGGATCCTGATCTACGTGATCAACAAACAATCCTTCGGCTGGACGATCAGCTTTCACACGCCTGTTTCGCTGATCGCGGCTTCGTTGAGCGTCACGTTTGTCGCTTCGGTTTTAGCTGGGCTGGTGCCTGCGCGCTTGGCGAACCGAATTGCTCTTGCCGCGGCGCTCAAAATTGAAAATTGAAAATTGAAAATTGAAAACGCTCCGCGGATAACGCGATTCGCGCGAGATTTTTCATTTTCAATTTTCAATTTTCAATTTTCAATTCGTCGGCCCACGCGACCTTTGCCTCACAGCCTCATACACCCCAATGCCGACGGCCGTAGATAGGTTCAGCGACCGCACCCAGGCCGACGCCAACGGCATTTTCAACATCCGCTCCCCATACCTTTCGTGAATCTCCGGCGGCAGACCGCCGGTTTCGCGGCCGAAGATCAGCACCGTGTTTTCGCCGCTCAGGTCCGCGTCCCAATACATGCGCGTCGCTTTGGTGGAGAAGAAGAACGGCTCGCCCAGCGAGGGCAGCTCGCGTTCGAACGTGGGCCAGTCGGGCCAGACGCGCAGGTCGACGTGCTCCCAGTAATCGAGGCCGGCGCGGCGGACGTTGCGGTCATCGAGGGAAAAGCCGAGTGGCTCGATGAGGTGGAGAGTGGCGCCGGCGGCGAGGCAGGAGCGGCCCGCGTTGCCGGTGTTCCAGTGAATCTCAGGGTGGACGAGAACGACGTGCAGGCCCATAGTGTTCGCACACATCATGTCCCGGCGACTCCTGTTTTTGGCTCTCTTCGTTTGCGTAGCCACGGCCGCTCATGCCGACCGGCGGCGCGCGGTGCAGCATCCCGCGCCCAGCGTTCTTCCCGCCGGCACGCCCACATTCAGCAATGAAGTCGTGCGCATCTTTCAGCAGAGCTGCCAGACCTGCCATCACGACGGCGACATCGCGCCGTTCTCGCTCGTCGACTACGCCGACGCAAGAGCACACGCGGCGCTGATCAAGCTCATGACGCAAACAAAGCAGATGCCGCCGTGGAAAGCGACGGACGGCTGCGGCGACTTCAGCGACGCGCGCGTCCTGCCGCAATCCGCCATCGACACGATCGCGCGCTGGGTCGATGCGGGCGCGCCGGAAGGCGATCGTGCGCAGCTCCCGCCGCCGCTCGATTTCTCGAGCGGCTGGGTGAAGGGCGAGCCCGATCTCGTGCTCAAGAACGACGTCGCGTTCACGCCGCCGGCGGAAGGCGACACCTATCGCTGCTTCACCATTCCCGCGAAGACCACCAGCACCAAGTACGTGGCCGCGAGCGACGTCCATCCCGGCGATCGCGAGACCGTGCATCACGTGCTCACGTTCATCGACACCACCGGCGTTTCGCAGCAACTCGATGACAAAGATCCGGGCCCCGGCTACACCTGCTTCGGCGGTCCCGGCTTCGACACCACCGGCACCCTGGGCGGCTGGGCTCCCGGCATGCGCCCGCTGGAAGTGCCGGAGAACACCGGCTTCGAACTGCCTGCCAATTCTCGCGTCGTGATCCAGGTGCACTATCACCCGCACCACGGCACGCCTTCCGCCGATCAGACGGAGCTCGGCCTCTACTTCACGAAATCCAAACCGAAGCAGCTGATGCGCGTGCTGCCGCTCATCAATCAGACCTTCACCATTCCGCCGCACACCAACGCCTATCCCGTCACTGCCGACTTTCCGCTGCGCGTGCCGTTCCCGATGCACATCTGGTTCGTCGCGCCGCATATGCACCTCCTCGGCCGCACCATGCACGTGCAGATGCAGCCGCTCGGCGCAGACGCGTCGTGCCTCATCCGCATCGACGATTGGGCGTTCAACTGGCAGACCGTTTATCGCTACAAAGAAGGTCTGGCAGTGCCGGCCAATACACGATTGTGGGCCACCGCCACATACGACAATCCGACCGATCGCTCGGTGTCGTGGGGCGAAGCGACGACCGACGAAATGTGCATCGCATTTCTCGGCGTCACGTTCGACGGCGAAACGCTGCAATAACGCGTCAACACTACAGAGGCCGTAAGCGACAAAGCCGCGCTGCTACAATCGCGCGATCCAGTCATGTCCAGCCGCACCGATGCCGGTGAGAGCGTGCTGCGCTTCGACCTCGCGGTCCAGCGCAATCACCTCCTCGTCTACACGCTCGGCCTTCTGACCGCGCTCGCCGGAAAAGCGCTCGGCGTTTTCCCTTTGCGCCTCGGCGTCGCTGCCGCGTTCTACGTGCTGGCGTGCGTCACCGCCATCGCCATTTACGTGTTGCGGAAACGGGGAGTGAGCCGAGGAATTTTCAATCCATTGTGGATGGCGACGGATATCGCTTTCGTCACGTTCGGCGTCTACGCCACCGGCGGCATCGTCAGCCCCTGGTTCATCTGGTACGCCGCCATCGCCAGCGCCGCAGCATTCGCGGTCGGCAAAACGGCGTCGTATGTGGTGAGCATCGTCAACACGATCTGTTACGTGGCGGTGCTGCTGGTGATGGGACAGGCCGAAATCGGCGACGCCAATTTTCTGCTCGGCATCGCGCGCATGGTTTTCCTCTTCGGCGCGTCGTACTTTTTTCTGATCGGCGTGGCCAATCTGCAGGAGAAGCGGCTGCGCATCCGTCAACTGGAAGCGGAAGAAAGCCGCAAGGTCGAAGAGCTGACGCGACTCGCGCACGAGCTCGAAGACGCCAATCGCCACATCCAGGAAGCCGACCGCCTGAAGAGCCAGTTCCTCGCGAACATGTCGCACGAGCTGCGCACGCCGATGAACTCCATCATCGGTTTCTCCGAGATCCTGCGCGAGCGTCTGGCCGATCGCGTCGAAGCGAAGCACCTCAAATTCCTCGAGCACATCCACGACTCCGGCCAGCACCTTCTCGGCATCATCAACGACATCCTCGATCTCTCGAAAATCGAAGCGGGAAAAATGGAGATTTACCCGGAGTTCTTCTCCATCCCCGGCGTGATCGAGAACGTCTGCCACATGATCCGCGGCATGACGAAGTCGAATGCGCACTTCGTGGTGGATGCGCCGGAGTCGCTGCCGCAGATCGAAACCGACCTCGCGAAATTCAAGCAGGTTCTCTTCAATCTGCTGTCGAACGCGATCAAGTTCTCGCCGCCGCAATCACCGATCACCATCACCGCGCGGTACGAAGGAACGAACGACAGCGACGGCACGATCTCCGTCTCCGTGCGCGACGAAGGGATCGGCATCGCGCCCGAGTACCACGTGGTGATCTTCCACGAGTTCCGGCAGGTGGACGGCACCGCGCGCCGCGAATTCGGCGGCACGGGACTCGGTCTCGCGCTGGTGAAGAAATTTGTCGAGCTGCAAGGCGGCACAATCGCGCTGCAAAGCGCGAAGAGCGAAGGGAGCACGTTCACGTTCGTGCTGCCGGTGCGCTCGCGCGCGGCCGTGGTGACGCGCACGCATGACGCGCATACGACGCAGACCGATCGCGTGCTGGTGGTGGAAGACGACGTGAACGCGTTCAACCTGATCTCATCCGCGCTCGGCTCCGCCGGATTCCTAGCCGTGCGTGCGCGTCACGGCGAAGAAGCGCTGCGCCTCGCGCGCGAATCGCGCCCCGCGGCCGTGACGCTCGATCTCGTGCTGCCCGGCGTCGACGGCTGGGAAGTGCTGAAGCGATTGAAGAGCGATCCGCTGACGCGCGACATCCCGGTCGTCATCATCTCCATGATGGACAACCGCGACCTCGGCGTGGCTCTCGGCGCCGACGATTACTTCGTCAAACCGGTCGATCGCGATCGCCTGCTGCAGCGCGTGCGCGCCATCACCACCGCGCACGCGAACGCGGGCGGACGACCGCGCCTGCTGCTGATCGACGACGACTCCGCCGTCCACGCGCTCCTCGACGAAGAGCTCACACACCTCGGCTTCTCCATCGAAAGCGCGTTCTCCGGCGAAGCGGGCGTGGTGGCCGCGCGCACGTCGCCGCCGGACGTGATCATTCTCGACCTGATGATGCCGGGCATGAGCGGCTTCGAAGTGGCCGAGCTGCTGAAAGAAAATCCCGCCACCGCCGCGATTCCCATTCTCGTGCTGACGTCGAAAGAAATCTCCGCGGACGATCGCGACGCGCTGCGCGAGAAGGTCGCCATCTTCGTGCAGAAGGGCAAATCGGCGCGCGATCAACTGGTGCGCGAGCTGCGGCGCATGACCGCGGTGTAACCCCACCGTTCTGTCATCCCGAGCGTAGCGAGGGACCTGGGCGGACGGGCGGCGCGCCGAAATCAGCCACGTGCCGCGCACCACCCGCCCAACCAGGTCCCTCGCTACGCTCGGGATGACACGTTACGGAATCAGCTGCGCCGCCACCCGCCGGATCTTCGCCTCCGCCGCCTTTTCGCTCGTTCCCTCTTTCGTGAAGATGGCGATGGCGATGTGCCTCCCATTCGCGAGCGTCACCACGCCCACGTCGTTCACCGTGCCGGGCATCGTGCCCGTCTTGTGCGCGAGCGTCGCGCCGGCCGGCAGTACGGCCTTCATCCGCTTCAGCCCCGTCTTCGTGCCGGTCATGATGCGCACGGCCATGGCGTGACTCTCCTTCGAGAGCCCGACGTCGTTGCGCCAGAAGCGGACGAGCAGCGCAGCCATCGCGTCGGGCGTGGCGGTGTCGCGCACATCTTTCGCGTACTCGGCATGTCCGCCTTTCGCGTGCAGCTGCGCGGCCATTTCTTTCTCCGTGCGATCGATGCGAATGCCCGGCGTGGCCACTTCGCGCGTCAGCGCGGCAGCTCCGATGCGGCGGATGAAGTAGTCGACGGCTGTGTTGTCGCTCTCGCCGAGCATCGCTTCGATGAGCCGCTTCAGCGTGACCGTGAACGGCTTCCCTTTCGCGGCGTCGCGCAGCGGACTCCAGCCGACGCTGAAGTCTTTCGGCTCGATCGTGATCGACTCGGACAGCTTCCAGTCGCCGCGATCGACGCGATGCAGCACCGCCAGCGCAATCGGGAACTTGAAGACGCTGCCCATTGGAAAGCGCTCGCTGCCGTTTTGCGACGCGATGCGCTTGCCGCTGTCGATGTCGATCGCCGTGTAGCCGGTCGTCATCGCCGAAAGAGAAGAAGCGAAGAAGGCGAGAAGGAAGAGCGCTCGTTTCATGCGATGCATCTTGAAGACGGATCGTGGCGAGAGTGTGGCGGTCTGACGAAATTACTGCGGAGCCTTGAACGCGTGGTCGTAGCCGGTCATCTCCACGTACGCCTTGCCGCGCACGGCCACGCCGCCGAACGAGCCGTCGACATCGCACGCCCCTTCCCAGTACGTGACCTGTGTGGAAGCTTTCGTCACCAGCTCCTGATCACGCAGCAGCGGCTCGACATTCACCGACACTCCGAACGCCGGCACGTCCACACGCCAGCCCATCGGATACGTGGCGCCGCTGCGCGGCGATTTCCAGCGGGCCCGCGGCGTCACGCGCAGCTGCTCGCGCGTGAGATGAATGACGCGGCCGTCGCTGGCGATGAGCGAGCCCGACGACGTGACGTCCGCCGATCCGTTGCCGCGGCGGATGAGATAGATCATCAGCTCCGTGTCGTTGTCGAGCTGGATCGAAAACCAATCCCATCCCTGCTGCGATTCACGCAAAGCGGACGAGCCGAATTCGTGATCCATCCAGCTCTCGCCGGTCACGCGCGCGCCGTTCAGCGTGCCGCTCGCATCGAGGCTGGTCATCGAGTAGTAGTGCGACGCGAAGCCGGTGCCCTGCGCCTTCACGCTCACGCCGTTCTCGCCATGAATGGCCGGCGCCTTCGCCGTGCGCAGCGTGAGATCGAGGGAATCGCTGCCGGAAGCCGCGACGATGCGCCACGAGCCATCCGCGTTCGTGATCGCGCTCCACCCTTCATTGAACACGTGCAGATAGCCGGTGGCCGCATTCGCGGTGAACGGCGATGCGCGATTCAGCTTCTCGTAGTAACGAAACTTTTTGCCGTCGACGTCCGTGACCGCAAAGTGCGCGAGCGCGAGATTCCGCAGATCCCACTTCGATCCCGCCGCTTCCGCAGGATCGGTGACGCCGACGCGAAAGAACGTCAGCTCGTAGCCGAAGCGCTTCCCTTCACTCGTCTGCAGATGCCCCGTGTAGTACCACCACTCGGTGCGGTACTCGTCGTGCGCGCCGTGATCGCGCGGAAACTCGAATTCGTAACCGGGCAGCGCGAGCCGGAACGCGCAGAGGATCGCCAGGAGCGTCGTCTTCATCGTTTCTCTACCGCGCCGCGCGTCGCCGCCGGCGGAAACTCGGCCATAATAGTCAACCCCATGGCGGAACAGCCTCTCCCCGCACGTCCCCGCTTCCGCACTCTTGCGGCGGAGACGATTCCCGTCGACGCGGAAGACCTGATCGGTCTGGCGCGCCGCTACGCGGATCAGGGGATGTACGACGAGTCCATCCATCTCTTCGAGATGGCGGAGAAGCTGAAGCCGGGCTCCGTCGCGCTGCGCATCAACCTGGCGCGCGTCCGCGATCAGCAGCGCGAAGCGGATGAGCTGCGCTTCACGCACGTGCGCCACGAAGTGGTCGCGGAGCGCGCGCGCGACGAGATCGATTCGTCGCAGTACGTCGGCCTGGCGCAGTACTACATGGCCAAGGATCAGACTTCGAAAGCGATCGAGCTGCTCGAGATCTCGAAGCTGAAAACTCCCAACAACTACCGCCCCTTCGAGATCCTCGGCCGCCTCTATTACTCGCAGGGCGAATGGGAAGCCGCGCACGAAGAGATCCAGCGCGCGCGGCAGCTCAACCCGTTCGACAAAGGTCTCGCGGAGATTTCCGGCCGCGTCGAGTTCGAGCTGAAGAATTTCGACAAATCGCTCGACGATTTCATCGACGCGTTCCTCCTGGCCACCGATCAAAAAGGCGAATCGACCGAGCCCGTCCGCCGCATGATCAACACGCTGAAGCGCATCCACAACATCGAAGCGAAAGATCTCAACGCGCGCATCAAAGAGCGCGTCGAGCAGCTGCAGATGTCGACCGAGCGCCTGGAGCTGCGGAAGGAAAATCTTTTCCGCCTCGACACGCGCAAGGATCTGAAAGAGATCATCCAGAAGATCAGCCGCGCCGCCGAAAAGCGCGAGGATCTGATCACCACCTCCGCCGAGCTGCGCAAGCTGGCCGTCTTCCAGCACATGAAAGACGAACAGATCTTCCGCCTCTCCAAGCTCGCGCGCGTGGAGGGCTACACCGCCGGCGATTACGTCTTCCGCGAAGAAGACCGCTCCATGGATTTCTACGTGGTGCGCGACGGCAAAATCGAGATCCGCAAGGAGACGCCCTTCGGCCCGCAGATCCTCGGCCACATCCAGGCCGACAACATCTTCGGCGAGATGAACTTCATCGACCGCACGCACCGCTCCAGCGACGGTCTGGCCACCGAATCGTCAGCGGCGTACACGTTCTCCTTCAGCGCCCTCGACCAGATCATGGACGAGGACAAGGAGCTCGCCGTCGGCCTGCATTGGGCGTTCTGGCGCTCGCTCACCGAAAAAGTGCGCGACGCGAACGAGCAGCTGAAGCTCTTTTTCCAGGAAGACGCGAAGAAAGGCCAGGGCCGCAAACGCGCGGACGGCAAACGCGAAGTGCAGCAGGTGACCGTCAAGTCGGAAGACAAGGTCGACCTCTTCCGCGAGCGCGGCCTCTCCGCGGCGGAAATGAAACTGCTGGCCACGTTCTCGAGCGAAGAGCGCTTCCGCGAAGGGTCGATGATCTTCCGCGAAGGCGAAAAAGGCGACAAGCTCTACATCGTTCTCGATGGCCGCGTGCGCATCTCGAAGTTCATCCCCGGCGTCGGCGAAGAAGCGCTGACGGTGCTCGATCGCGGCGACTTTTTCGGCGAGATGGCGCTGATCGACGACAAGCCGCGCAGCGCCGACGCGAAAGCGCACGAAGGCGACGCGACGGTGCTCTCCATCGACCGCGCCACGCTGAACGAGATCCTCTCCATGGATCCGCACGCGTCGCTGCAGTTCCTGAACCTGCTCTGCCGGATGATCAGCCGCCGCCTGCGCGAGATCAACGACAAGATCGTGCAGTGGAAGTACATGAGCGGCGGCTTCTAGCGCGCCTTCGCCGCGCAGGCTCAGAGGCGCACAGTCTCACAGGCTCACAGTTTGCTCCGCCTCCGGCCGCGTGCCCCTCGTCGAGCCTTTACTCCTGTGAGCCTTTGAGCCTGTGAGCCTGTGAGCCTGGCGGGCGAAGCCCGCGCCTCCAATGATCATCCTCGCTTTTATCGCGCTTTACCTGCTCCTCTGGGGCTTGATGTACGTCGCACTGCCGCTGCTCGAGCGGCTGCTCGCGCGCGCCGCGAATCGCGTGGCCAAGTTCCGCTACTTCGATTACCTGCCGGTCGCGCTGCTGCTCGTCATCGGCGTCGTCGCGGCGATGGCCGCCGGCGATGCGTTCACCGACCTCGCGGAGCTCGTGCACGCGAACTCGCCGCAACTGCAGCAGATCGACTCGCGCGTGCACGATTGGGCCGCACACGAACGAACCACCGGCTCGACGCTCTTTTTCACCACCATGACCATCATCGGTCTGCCCGGCACGCTGGCCGTGCTGCTCGCGATCGTTGCGGGGCTCCTCTTCTGGCGCAAACGGTGGCGCTGGGCGACGTATCTCCTCTTCACCTGCGGCGTGGGCGCGCTGCTGAACGTCGAGTTGAAGCTCTACTTCGCGCGCGCACGTCCCGAGCTCGCGGAAGCGCTGCGCCACGCGCACGGCTATTCGTTCCCCAGCGGCCACGCCATGGGCTCGACGATCGTCTTCGGCTCGCTGGCCTATCTCGCCTTCCGCATCATCAAGCCGTGGTTCTGGCGCGCCGCCGCCGTCGCCCTCGCCCTCACCCTCATCGTCGCCATCTCCGCCTCCCGCATCTACCTCGGCGTCCACTGGATCTCGGACGTCGCCGCGGGCGTTTCCGCAGGCTTCCTCTGGCTGACGGCAGCCACGGTCGCGTACGAAACGTCACGGCGAATCCGGATGATCCGCGCCTTGCGCGCACGGAAATCGCAGTAACATCGGTTTCATGCGATCACTCCCGCTGGTCGTCACCGCCCTGGCCTTCTCCTTTTCCACCCTTGCCTTCGCGACGACGCAAACGAGCCCCGCCACGAATATCACCAGCTCGTCGGTGCAACTGAACGGCACGGTGAACACCGGCGGCAGCCCGCGCCGCGCCGCATTCTTTTACTGGCAGACCGGCTCGACGGTGCAGCAGTGGCTCACCGCCTACGTGCCCATGAACACCTCCACGCCCACGCCGTACAGTGCGGTGGTGAACGGTCTGCCGTGTGGAACGTCGTTCACTTTTCAGGCGTACACGACGAACCTCCACGACGAGTACGGCGATCCGATGTCGTTCACGACGCTGCCGTGCGCATTCGTCACCACGACCAACGCAGCGACCGGCACGACGCAGCGCAGCACGACGTTCAATGGGACGGTGCAGCCTCCCGCCGCCGGCAGTGCGGAAGTGTGGTTTCGCTGGCGGTATACCGACGAAATGCCAGCGGGCTACTCGTCGACGAAAGAGACTCCGCACCAGATCGTGAGCGGCGCGAGCGTGCCGTTCTCGTACACGCTCGTTCCGACGCCTTGTGGTTTCCAGATCGCGTATCAGGCGGTCGCGCTTTCCGGCGGCACGACGGTCTATGGCATCGAGAAATTCGTGACGCCGCCAGGATGTCCGCTCGCCGAAGGCGACATCGACCGCGACGGCGAAACCGACCTCGTTCTGCGCGATCCGCTGACCGGCGTCAACACGGTCTGGTACATGGTCGGCTCGAACCGCGTGAGCACGGGACCGATGTCGAGCGTTCCACCGGAATGGAAACACATTGCCACCACGCGCGTACCGGACAGCGCTTACCCGATCTACTGGCCCAATCACGTCTGGTGGAACAGCAGCACCGGCGATCTGCGCTACGACACGATGGACCACGCCACCATCGTTAGCTCGCGCACGCTCTGGAACGCGTCGTCGGCGGCGTGGCGCGGCATTGCTTACGACGTATTCGGCAACGCCGGATCATACGAATGGGTGTGGCTGAAGCTCGCGACGAATCAACTGCTCATCGGCACACGACAGTTCCTGCCGTTCACCGTCAGCAACTCGACGTTCAGCGGCACGGCGGACTTCGACAAAAACAGCGTCGCCGACCTCGTTTACCGTGACGACGACGGCAGCGTACGCGTGCATCTGCTGAACAGCGATCTGACGCGCAAGAGAATCAGTAAGGTCGGACTGCTGCCGTCGAACTTCATCGTGGTCGGCGCCGCCGACGTGAACAAAGACACCTGGCCGGACATCCTGATCCGCAACACCACAACGGGACGGGTCTTCGTCTGGACGTGCTTCTACAACGGAACGGACGTCATCGCCACGAACTCGTTCTACTACACGCCCGATCCGCCCACGAACCTCGACGTCATCTCGCCGCGCTAACCGCGCGAAAGATCACAGCGTCGCGCGGTCTTCGGTCCGCGCGACGCGTGGCGCGTAGAGGTCGCGCACGATGCGGCCGATCGACATCCGTTCCAGCGCTTCGCTCGTGCAGACGTTGAGGCGCGCGAAGATCTGGCCGATGGCGGCGCGCTCTTCGTCGTCGGGGCCGAGGTCGGGGAGCACGCGGAGAACGCCTTCCATGTGCGCGACCACTTCTTCCACGGCGATGCGGTCAGGATCGCACGCAGGGACGTAACCGCTCCACTCACCGCCCGTCACCGCCACGAGCTTCGCATCTTCGAGCTTGCGCAGCACGCGCATCATCTGCGAGTCGGTCGTGCCGAACTGCTCGGCCAATCGATACGAGGACGGCGGCTCTTCACGGCGATCGAAGCGTCGCGCGATCTCGATCAGGCCGCGCATGGCGAAGTAGAGATCGAAGCGCGGCTGATCCTCCACCTGCTGCTCCGTCGCGCGCAACACGCCGTACAGGTTCTGCCAGACGTAACTGATCTCGACGCCGAGGAGGATGACGACCCACATCACTTCCACGGCGATGAGGAAGATGATGGCCAGACCGACCGTACCATAGATCAGATTGAGCCGGCCCGCGAGCAGGCTGCGCGCGTAGATGCCGAAGCCGTAGCGCACCAGCGTGAAGAGCACCGTCGTCACCAGCGCGCCGACCATCGCAGCCGGGAAGCGCACGCGCGTCGACGGCACGAGCCAGAAGAGCATCGTGAAGCCGATCAGCAGCACGAGCACCGGCACCGCGATGAAGATGAAATCGCTCTGCACGAGGATGCGCAGGTAGCGATTCTTCTCCAGCATGTTCGTGGTGGTGAAGGAGAGTCCCATCAGCAGCGGGCCCCAGAAGAAGAGCATCGTGAACGCCATGATCTTCTGCCGGTAGCCGCGCGCGGAGCGGACGCGCCAGATCTGATTGACCGCGCCTTCCACCGCGACGAAGAGGCGGAAGGCGATGAACATGAAGCCGATCGCGCCGACGGTGGACGCGGTGGTGGCGTTCTCCGCGAATCGCGCCAGGTGATACGTCAGCTGCGGCGATTGATACGGCAGAACGGTGTTGAGGATGTTGTCGATCTGCGCGTTGAAGCCGGGGAAGAGCTTGGCGAAGTACTCCTTGAGGATGTACGTGAACGCGACCAGCAGCGGGATGAGCGAGAGGAGCGTGGTGTACGCGAGCGATGCCGCGCGCGACGTTCCTTCGATGCGATAAAAGTCGACGACGATCTCGCGGATGAAGAGAAAGAACTCCACGACGATCGCGCGCACGCGCTTCTGCCCGAAGCCGTGCCGCCGGTAAACGAGCACGGCCGGATCGGTGAGCCACGACCAAACCACGTCGCGCCCGGTCTTCAGCCGCTGCAACCAGCTCACACGCCAACTCGGCGGCCGTTCCCGCGGATCTGCGGTCATGTTGTGTGGATTATCCCTTACCCGGCCCGCCCGCCCCGCCTCCGGCTCCCGAGGCTCATAGGCTCATGGGCTCATAGGCTCATAGCAGCACGCGCTGCGCCATCTGCGCAGATGCGCATTCTCGCGCCGCCCATTGGAGCGGCGGGCGCCTCGCCCGCCGAGGGGCTCGCGAGAAATCGGCGGGCGAGGGCGCCCGCCGCTCCAACCTGCAACGCAGCCAACGCCTCTCGCGCCGCATTCCTGTGAGCGCCCGGCGCGCCCTCTGCATAATGGCTGAGCATGCCGCCAGAGAAGGTGCACATCCCGGAGGTGTTCGAGCCGGACGAAAAGTTGCCGAGCGATCTGGTGGCGCTGCGCCGCTTTGCGTTCTTCATGGACGAAGCGATCGCCATCCCCGGCACCAAGTGGCGTTTCGGCGCCGACGCCGCACTCGGACTCATCCCCGGCTTCGGCGACATCATCGGCGGGATGCTCTCCACGTGGATCGTGGTCGGCGCGCTGCGCCACCGCGTTCCCGCGCACGTCATCGTGCGCATGGTCTTCAACATCGTCGTGGATCTGCTGTTCGGCGCGGTGCCGGTGGCGGGCGATCTCTTCGACTTTTTGTTTGAAGAGAATGTTGCGAACATGCGGTTGCTCGAGAAGCACCGCGACCGCACGCGGCCTCCGCGCCGCACGCACGAGATCGCGCTCACCGCCATCGTCATCATCACCTTCATCTTCCTCATCGCGGTCGTCCTTGGCATCGCAGCGATCGCGCTGATCTTCTGGCTGATCGGGAAACGTTCGTGGGTCTGATCTTCCGGCGCCGCAAGTCTCCGCGGTATCCGGGCCGCCCGGCCCTGCCCATCGTGCGCCGCCGCACGCCGGTGCGCTACCACATGCGCCACCAGTTCCCCACGCGCGACGTGGCCTTTCTGCAGACCATGCACGCCATCACCGGCGCGCCGCTGTCGGAAGGGAATCGCGTGGAGATCCTGCGCAACGGCGCGCAGATCTTCCCGGCCATGCTCTCCGCGATTCGCGCGGCGAAGAAGACCATCAATCTCGAGTTCTACATTTACTGGGATGGCCAGATCGGCCGCCAATTCGCGGAGACGCTCGCGGAGCGCGCGCGCGCCGGCGTGAAGGTGAACGTCATTCTTGACGCGGTCGGCTCCTCGCCGATGTCCGGTGAGCTGGTCGACTTCATGCGCCGCAACGGCATCGACGTGGAGTGGTATCACCCGCTGCGCTGGTGGACGCTCTCGCGCGTCAATCACCGCACGCACCGCAAGCTGCTCATCGTTGACGGCGAAGTCGGTTTCTCCGGCGGCGTGGGCATCGCCGATACGTGGCTCGGCGACGCCGATTCGCGCGAGCACTGGCGCGAAACGATGGTGCGCGTGGAAGGCCCGGTCGTGACGCAAATGCAGTTCGCGTTCATGGACAACTGGGTCAAGAGCCGCGGCGAGCTGTTGACCGGGCTCGATTACTTCCCGCGCGTTCCGCCGCGCGGCACGTGCCTCACACAGGTCGTCAAATCATCGCCGAGCGAAGGCAGCTCCGCGGTGAAGCTGCTCTACATCATCTCCATCGTCAGCGCGACGAAGTCGATCTACATCTCGAACGCGTACTTTGTCCCCGATCGCGACACGATCCGCGCATTGGAAGGGGCGATCCGCCGCGGCGTGGATGTGCGCGTGATCGTGCCGGGACCATTCACCGACGTGCCGATCGTGCGCAACGCCGGCCGCTTCTACTACACGCACCTGCTGCGCCGCGGCGTGCGCGTCTTCGAATATCAGCCGACGATGATGCACGCGAAGACGATGGTGGTGGACGGCATCTGGACGACGGTCGGCAGCTCGAATTTCGACGACCGCTCCTTCCGCCTCAACGACGAAGTGAACGTGAACATCCACGATGAAGCGATCGCGGCGCAGATGGAGCAGATGTTCTTCGAAGACCTGGCGCGCTCGGAGGAGATCACGCGACGCCGCTGGATCCAGCGGCCGTGGTGGGAGCGGGTGAAGCAGCGCGTGGCCGGATGGTTGAAGCCGCAGTTGTAGCGGTGCTATCGTCCGCCGTCCCATGAGATGGCAGAGGAAAGCGGCGATTCAGCGCTGGCTGTCGCGGCTCCCGGCGCCTCTCGGCGACGCGCTCTATTTCGCGATCCAGCGCACGTTCGGCCGCGTGCAGGAGAGCTCGCCGTTCCCGCAGCTGCGCGGCGCCGCGCGCATCATCGATCTCCTCGCGATGCAGCAGCGTTCCGTCGAAGGCCGCACCATCCTCGAAGTCGGTACCGGCCGCTCCCTCGGCCTTCCCCTCGGCTTCTGGCTCTGCGGCGCGGAACGCCTCGTGACCGTCGATCTCAATCCGCTGCTTTCCGATGCGATGGTGCGCAGCGATCTCGCCAAGCTGCGCGCGAAACCGGAAGAGCTGCGCGCGATCTTCGGGACGCGCGCCGACGCGCGCTTCGAAGACCGACTGGCGCGGCTGCTCACCGCGCAATCGCTCGCCGACGTGCTGCGCATCGCGAACATCGAATACCTCGCGCCTGCCGACGCATCCGCGCTGCGCCTGTCCGATGGATCGATCGATTACCACGTCTCATTCACCGTGCTCGAACACATCCCCGCGGACGTGTTGCGCGCGATTCTCGTGGAAGGGCGGCGGCTGCTCCGCGCCGATGGCCTCTTCGCGCACATGGTCGATCTCTCCGATCACTTCGCGCACGCCGACCGCAGCATCAACGGCATCAACTTCCTCCGCTTCACCGAGCGCGAATGGCAGCACTACGCGGGCAACCGCTTCATGTACATGAACCGCCTGCGCGTGCACGAAGTGCTGCAGATCTTCGAGCAGGCCGGCGTGAAGATCGTGCACGCCGAACCGTTCGTCAGCGAAAAATCACTGGAACTGCTACGCGCGGGCTTTCCGCTGGACGAACGCTTTCGCGGCAACGACGACACGACGAATGCGACGCTGCGGGTGGATGTGGTGGGACGCCGTAGGAGTCGCAGAGTCTTCGAGTCGCAGAGTCTCAGAGGAGCTCCGCGCGACCGGCGTTTTCAGACTTTGAGACTCTGAGACTCGGCGACTCTGAGACTCTACGACTCCTCACTCCCACTGCGTATGCACAAACGGAGCGTCCGCTCCCGCATCATTCCGCTGATACGTATGCGCCCCGAACAGATCGCGTTGCGCCTGCGTCAGGTTCTGCGGCAGTGAGGCCGTGCGGTAGCTGTCGAAATACGCCAGCGACGCGCTGAACGCGGGCGTGGGGATGCCGCGATCCTGTGCGGCGGCGACGCAGCGGCGCCAGGCGGCTTGCGTGTCGCGGAGATGGCCGGCGAAATCGTCATCGAGCAAAAGATTCGGCAGCTTCGCGTCGCGCTCGTACGCGCGCATGATCGAATCGAGGAAGCGCGCGCGGATGATGCAGCCGGCCTTCCAGATGCGCGCGATCTCGCGCATGTCGATGTCCCACTTCCATTCGCGCGAGCCCGCCTGAATCAGCGCCATCCCTTGCGCGTACGAGCAGATCTTCGCCGCGTACAGCGCGTCGTGCACGTCGCGAATGAACGCATCGCGATCATTCGGCGGATTCGCCGGCGTCGCGTCGAACACGCGCGACGCGGCGACGCGCTCGTCTTTCATCGACGACAACACGCGCGCATCGATCGCCGCGGCGATCGTCGGAATCGGCACGGCCAGATCGAGCGCGACCTGCGCGGTCCACTTACCGGTGCCCTTCTGCCCCGCCTTGTCGAGCACCTTGTCGACGAGCGGCGCGCCGGTCTGCGGATCTTTGACGCGGAAAATCTTCGCGGTGATCTCGATCAGAAACGATTCGAGCGGACCGCGGTTCCATTCATCGAAGATGTCGGCGAGCTCTCCCGCCTCCAGCCCCAGCCCCCGCCTCAAAATGTCATAAGCCTCGGCGATCAGCTGCATGTCGCCGTACTCGATGCCGTTGTGCACCATCTTCACGAAGTGGCCGGCGCCGTCGGTGCCGCAGTACGTGACGCACGCGCCCGAATCGCTCTTCGCGGCGATCGCTTCGAAGATCGGGCGGATCGCTTCCCACGATTCACGCGAGCCGCCGGGCATCAGCGATGGACCGAAGCGCGCCCCTTCTTCGCCGCCCGAAACGCCGGAACCGACGAAGTGGATCTGATGCGCGGCCATGCGCGCCGTGCGCTCCTGCGTCTCTTTGAACCAGGAGTTGCCGCCGTCGATCACGATGTCGCCCGGCTCGAGCAGCGGCGCGAGTTTGTCGAGCGTGAGATCGACCGGCTTGCCGGCCTTGATCATCATCATGATCCGGCGCGGCCGTGCGAGCGCGGCGACAAACTCTTCCAGCGACTTCGTGCCGGTGAATTTCTTCCCCGCGTGCTCCGCGATGAACTTGTCCGTCACTTCCGGCTCGAGATTCCAGACGGCCACGGAGAAGCCGTGCTCCTCGACGTTCAGCGCGAGATTCGAGCCCATCACCGCGAGCCCGATCATGCCGAAATCGGCGCCTGCCATCACGACACCTTCGCGGCGGCGTTCTTGACCGCGTTCTCCACCGCCTGCTGCAGCCACTGCAACCCGCCATCGACGTCGTTGCCGAGGTGGATGCGGAGGCGGCGGCGGTTGCGGGAGGCGAGCGATTCGAAGTCGCCGATCGCTTGCGCGCGCGCGAGCGTGGCGAAGCCGAACGATTCATTCGGAATGGGGATGTCGGGCGAATCGGCGGTGAGTTGCAGGAAGACGCCGTTGTCGGCGCCGCCTTTGTGCAGCTGGCCGGTGGAGTGGAGGAAGCGCGGCGCGTAGCCGGTGGTCGTGGCGACGTGCAGCTCGCGCGCGACGCTCTCGCGAATCTTTGCGATGCGCTCGTCGCGATCGAATGTCTCCGCGAAATACTCGGTCAGCGCGAAGTAATCGCCCGGCTTCACTTTCGCCAGCAACTCTGCGACCGCGGCGTCGTCGCCGGTGCGCGCGAACTCGCCTTCATCGAGCTTGCCGCTCTGCAGGATGCGTTTGGTGTTGTCCTTCGACTCCTGCACGTTCGGCTGATCGAAGGCGTCGATGCCGAGGAGCGCGCCGGCGACGGCGGTGGCGAACTCCCAGGTGAAGAAGATTTCGCCGAGGTCGAGCGGATCTTCGAGGACGAGATCGACGACGGGATGGCCGGCGTCGGCCAGTTCGCGCAAGCGCCCTGTTTCATCGCTTCCTCGGAGGCGCACGGCCACGAAGAGGCGATCGTTGCCGTATTCGTTCGCGCTCAGCCCGGGCTCGCCGGCCACGGGAACGATCCCTTTGCCTTCCTTCCCCGTGCTTTCGGCGATCAGCTGTTCGACCCAGAGGCCGAGCGTGTCGAGCGGGCGCGGCGTGATGAGCGTGAGCTTGTCGCGTCCTGCGAGCGCGCTCGCGCCGATGACGACGCCGAGGAGCGCGGGGGGATTTTTGCGGATCGACGGCAGCTTGGCGACGTGCGCGGCGTGCACCGCACGCTCGACGAGCTCCTTTACGTCCACGCCGGAGATCGCGGCGGGGACGAGACCGAAATACGACAGCGCCGAATAGCGTCCGCCGATGTCGGCCATGTTGATGAATGTGTGGCGGAAGTGGTCGCGCGCGGCGTCGGCGCCGAGCTGCGTGTCGGGATCGGTGACGGCCACGAAGTTCTCGCCGGCGCGCTCGCCTTTCACGCTCTTCACGCGATCGTAGAAGTAGCGGTGGAACATCACCGGCTCGGTGGTCGTGCCGGATTTCGACGCGACGACGAACAGCGTGCGCGCCAGGTCGAGCTTCGCTTCGAGCAGCGCCACCGCTTCCGGCACCGTCGAGTCGAGCACGAGCAGTTCGGGATAGCCGTCGCGCTTTCCGAAGAGGCGGCGCACCACTTCGGAGCAGAGGCTCGAGCCGCCCATGCCGAGGACGACGACGTGCGAGAACTCGCTCTTCACCGATTCGGCGAAGCTCGTCAGCTCGTCGACGCGCGACTGCATCGTCTCGACAACAGACAGCCAGCCGAGGGCGTTGCTGATGATCTTTTTGTGCGCTTCGTCGTTCTTCCAGAGCGTCGTGTCTTTCGACCAGATGCGCGAAACGAATTTGTCTTTTTCCGCGCGTGCGATCGCGTCGTCGACATTCACGCCGTGCAGCGAGAGGCGATCGGCGAGGCCGCGCACGACGGCGTCGCGGCGCGCTTCGATCGTCTCCACCAGCTCGTCGAACGACTTCTCGAACGACGACACGCCTTCCGCCGTCAGCTTGTCGGTGATCGCCTTGAGCGAGAAGCCTTTCGCTTCGAACTCGGCGAGCACGCGCTTCGCTTCGTCGAGCCCTTCTTCGAGCGTCGGCTCGACGGTGCCGTGATCCTTGAACGCGTCGTACGTGGCGGGCGGAATGGTGTTCACCGTCTCCGGACCGATCAGCGACTCGATGTAGAGGACGTCGCTGTATTTCGGATTCTTCGTTCCGGTCGAAGCCCACAGCGGGCGCTGTGGCTTCGCGCCTTGGTCGCGCAGTTTCGCGAAACGCTCGCTGGTGAAGACGTCCTTGAACTGCTGATACGCGACCTTCGCGTTGGCGATGGCCACTTTGCCCAGCAGCGATGCGAGCGACGGATCGTCTTTCAGTTTTGCTTCGATCTGCTTGTCGGCCTGCGCGTCGATGCGGCTGACGAAGAAGCTGGCGACCGAGGCGATGTCGCCGATCGGTTCGCCTTTCGCGGCGCGGCGTTCGAGGCCGCGGAGGTAGGCCTCCATCACCTGCGCGTAGACCTCGTTCGAGAAGATCAGCGTCACGTTGATGTTGATGCCCGCGGCGATCGATTCTTCGATAGCGGGGATGCCTTCCGGCGTCGCCGGAATCTTGATCATCACGTTGGGGCGAGCGAGGCGCGTGAAGAGGCGTTTCGCTTCGGAAGCGGTGGCCGCGGTGTCGCGCGCCAGGAGCGGCGAGACTTCGAGGCTGACGAAACCGTCGCCGCCGTTCGTGCGGTCGTAGACGGGACGGAAGACGTCGGCGGCGTTGCTGATGTCTTCGATGACCAGCTCGTCGTAGATCTCGTCGCGCGATTTGTTTTGCGAGGCGAGCGTGCGCAGCTGCGCTTCGTAATCCTCGCTGCCGGCGATCGCTTTTTCGAAGATGGTGGGGTTCGAGGTCAGACCGCGCAGGTCGTCCTCATCGATCAGTTGCTGCAGCTTTCCGGTCGTGAGGAGCTTGCGCTCCATCTGGTCGTACCAGACGCTCTGTCCGGCCTTGGCGAGCTGTGCGAGGGGATTGGTCATGCGGTCCTCCGTTGCAGGACCGAAGCATATACCGCG